>JAFAYA010000091.1 GCA_019240635.1 Acidisphaera sp.
CGACCTCGGTCGCCGACACCGACGCCGTCCCGGTCAGCCAGAATGGCGTCGCCCGCGCGGCCACGGTCGCCACCCTGCTCGACGGCACGCAGGCGGCGTTGACGCTCGCCAGCGGCACGCTGCTCGGCCGGGTCAGCCACGGCCCGGGCGGGCCGGAGCCGGTGGCGATCGGCGCCGGCCTGACCATCGTCAACGACGCGCTGGTCGCGACCGCGCCGACCAGCGGCAGCGTGCCGACCCTGTCGGCGCTCACACCCGCGGCCGACCTCGTCGCCAGCAGCGGCGGGCAGACCGCGCTGATGCCGCTCAGCCTGCTGCGCGGCATGTACAGCGCCGGGAATAACGTAACGATCGACGCCAACGGCGTGATCTCCGCCTCCACGCCCGCCGCGGTCTCGCTCGGCGCCGTGCAGGTCGGCAGTGGCCTGACGGTGTCAGGGACGGGCGAGCTGGACGTCAGCTTCGGCACGGCGGCCGGAACCGCGGCCCAGGGCAACGACCCGCGTCTCGTCGGCGCCGAGCAGACCGCCAACAAGGGCCAGCCCGGCGGCTACGCCGCGCTCGACCTCAGCGGCCACATCGCCACTGCGCAGATCACCGGCGCCGACCTCTCCACCGCCGACGCCGCGCCGGCGCTCGCGGGTGCGGTCGCGCGCAGCCTCCAGGCACGCTTCGGCGACATCGTGAACGTGAACGATTTCGGCCTGGCGCGCGACGGCGTCACCGACGACAGCACCCGCTTCATCGCCGCGACGCAGGCGGCGATCGCGCGGCGGGCGTGCCTCTACATTCCCTCCGGCGGCCCGATCCTGCTCACCGACGCGGCGCAGCAGAACGTCGAGGACGTCGCGATCGTCGGCGACGGGCTGCGCGACATCGGCGCCGGTGGGCCGAATAGCAACGCCTACGGCTACACCGGCTCGCAGCTCTGGATCACGGGGGCGACGAAGTCGCCCTTCCTGCTCGGCGGCGGCGTCACCTTCGAGGGCGTCAACTTCTTCTGGCCGGGCCAGACCGAGGCGGCGACGGTCGGCAACAACAACCTGCCGATCGCCTACCCGCCGCTGTTCGGCGAGCAGAACCCGGGCGCCCAGGTCAATCGGTTCGACTTTATCAACTGCCAGGTCACCAACTGCTACGACTTCCTGACCGATACCGGCAACACCGGCGGCGCCGTGCTGGGCGCGGTGAACATCGACCGCTGCCAGATCTACGCGATCCGCAACTACTTCACCTTGCAGGTCGTGCCGGAGGTGGTCTTCATCGCCGACACGCTGTTCACCTGGGGCGTCTACCAGGACGTCGTCAACACCGGCCCCACCTACAACCTGCGCAGCTTCACCAACAGCCAGGGATGCTGGCTGAAGGTGGTGGGCGACGGTACGCCGACGCAATTCCCCTCCACGCAGGTGGAGGGCATCATGTCCACCAACAGCTACGTCTACGGTTCGTCCAAGGGCATTTGGTGCGCGGCCGGCGCGCTCGGGCTGTCGAACTTCGTGAACACCTCGTTCGACGACGTGGCGGTGGTCCTGCAGGTGGACCCGGGCGGCGCGCTGGAATCCGTGCGCTTCACCGGCGGCACCTGGTATCCGATCACGCTGTTCGGCGACATCGACACGACGGCGATCGTCATCAACAATCCCGCGCCGGCCGATCCCGGCCTGAACGTCTCGCTGTCCGGCGTCAACGTGCCGTTCATCGACGGCTCGTTCGCCAGCATCAGCGGCGCCAACGTCTCCCTGGTTTCGTTCAACGACGTCCGCTGCCCGGCGATCGGCCACACCGCCGGCGGCAGCGGCCCGTATTACGGCCTGCAGATCGACGCACCGAACGCGATCCTGCGCGTCACGTCCTGCGACTTCGCACCGCAGAGCGGCAGCGTTACCTCCACGGGAATCCAGATCAGCGGCATCGCCGTCGCCACGATCACCGACAGCACGTTCCGCGCGCTCACCGCGCCGGTGGACATCGAGACCATCGGCGGCGCGATCACGCTGACCGGCAACACCAGTGTCGCCACGTCGGGTGCCACCTCGATCATCGGCACCGGACTGACCAACGTCTTCGACAACGGCAACAACTGGGACAAGCCGACCTACGCCTATCGCGGCTTCGACCCGAACATCTACCGGGCGGGTGCCACGATCGGCCTGGCGCCGCTGGCCAGCGGCGGCGCCAATCCCTATGTCGGCCTGGTGCCCACCGGCGGCACCGACGTGCGGATCGCCATCAGCGCGCTAGGGAACGGCGTGCTGTCGCTGACCACCAACAATTTCAGCGAGGAACAGCTTCGCGTCGATCGGGTCGCGGGCGCGGTCGACGGGGTGAACATCGGCGGCGCGGCGAGCGGCGGCGCCGCCTATGTCGCGGCCGGCGGCGCGGACGCCGCGGTGCCGCTGCTGCTGGCCGGGCAGGGCAGCGGCGCGGTGCGGCTCGGCGTGGCCGGCGCGGCCGGCGGCCCGACGGTGTTCCTGGGCACGCAGGCCGACCAGTCGTACGTGCTCACCACACCGGCCAGCGGCTTCGCCTACACGGTGCCCAACAACTGTCTGGAAGTGGTGCTCCACCCCTCCGGCGGCCTCGCCTCGGGCTCGCTGACGATGCCCGGCAGCCCGCTCGACGGCCAGTCCGTCACCGTCTCGACCACGCAGACGATCAGCGCGCTGAACGTCCTGGCCGCCTCGGGCCAGGCGGTGAACGCCGGCAACGCGCTGACGCTGGCGGCCAACAGTTCGGCGACCTGGAAGTGGATCGCCAGCCTCTCGACCTGGATCAGGAAATAGACCGCAATGGCGCTCCGTAAATCGCTCGACGTACACAACACCGGCCAGCCGCTGGCCTATTGGTGCATCACGCATGCCCGGCTCGACCACGGCGTCGGGCAGGTCGAGGTGCTGCTGCACGGCTGGCGCGACGAGGCGGCGCGCCGCCAGGCACTCAATCCCGGCGCCCCGATGTCGTTCGGCCTGAGCCGTGTCGATCTCGGCGTCGCGGACCTGCACGGCGTCACCACCGCGTCGCTGTACGCTGCCCTCAAGCGCCGCGCCGCGGCCAGGCCGGACGCGCTCGAGCGCACGCCGGCCAGCCTGCAGGACAGCATCGCGATGCGCTCATCCGCCGTACTGGCCGACGCCGAGGATTGTTAGAGCGGAATGCGTTCGCGGGCGCTCGTGCATACCTCGTGCAGCGGCGTGAATCGGCTGGCACGACGATGACCTGGACCGATTTCGCCCCGCTGGAACTGCGCGACGAAGCGATCCGCGAGCTCCGCATGACCCACGAGTCGATCCGCGCGCTGAACCTGCGGCTCGACAGGCTGGATGACGGGAGGGCGGCGGCAACGCCTCCCTCGCGGCATTCGACAAGGCCGCGCAGCAATCCGCCTTGCGCGAACGGGTGGCACGGTGAGCGTCGAATGGTAATGCATCGCGGCTTCTGCTGGGTGTTCCGGCACGAGCCATGGTGGGTCGAGCTGTGGAGCGGCTCGGCGGCCGTGCTGTGGGGCTTGTTCGTCTTCTGCATGCCGGTCCATCTCGGCCAGATGCCGGCCTTCACGCTGCTGCACTACACGACCCGCGACCCTTCCGCCGTGTGGGGGCCGCTGCTGTTCAGCGCGGGAGCGGCGCAGGTCGCAGTCGTGCTGCTGAACCGCCGCGCGCTGCGATGGATGGCGGCGCTGGTGCTCGGAATCCTGTGGGCCATCGTCGGCGGCGTCGTGCACACCAGCCTGCCGCTGGCGCCGAGCGTGACGCTCTACGCCTGCTGGGCGCTGGCGATGGCGTATTCGGTCTGCCGCCTGCCGATCGCCGACCTGGAGCCGAAGTGAAGTGGCCGTACCCGAGCAAAGCGGCGGCCTGTGGTCGATCGTCTATGCCAGCGTCGGCGGAGGGATGATCCCGGCCGTCGTCAGCGTCTTCCTGCGCTGGCGCCGCAATCTGGGCGAGCAGTCGAAGGATGTGCGTGACCGGCGGGAGAAGGCGCTGGTCGACGGCCTGGGCGACCTGTCGAGCGGCCAGCGCCAGTACATCGATCGCCTGACCACGGATCGCGACGAATGCGAACGGCGGCTCGAAGCGCTCGAGCGCGAGCTGAGTCTCGCGCGCGACTGGCGGTGGCGAACCGAGCTGTGGGGCCGCGACATGCGGCATGCGGCGGGCAACGCGCGACAGGTCGTCAACGCGATGGAACAGGCAGCGGGCAAGCCGGCGACCGGGTTCGAGCGGCTGGACGACCCACCGGAGGAGCGATCATGAGCCAGGCAGCCGCGCCCATGGCCGCGTTTTCGACCGCGTTTGCCGCCGCCTTCGCCGATGTGATCGGCGCCGAGGGCGGCTACACCGACGACCCCGCCGACCCCGGCAACTGGACCGGCGGCGCCTGCGGCCGCGGCGTGTGCCGGGGCACCAACTGGGGCATCAGCGCCGCCGCCTATCCGACGCTCGACATCGCCGGGCTGAGCGAGGACGCGGCGCAGGCGATCTATCGCCGCGACTACTGGGCGCCGCTGCAGGCCGATGCGCTGCCCCCGCCGCTGGCGCTGCTGGTGTTCGACGCCGCGGTGAACAATGGCGTCGGCCGCGCCGCGCGCTGGCTGCAGACGGCGGCCGGAGTCGCCGCCGACGGCCAGGTCGGCCCGCGCACGCTCGCCGCGGTGCAGGCGCAGTCCGGCAACGGGGCGGCGCTGTGCGCGGAGTTCCAGGCGCAACGCCTGGTCTACATGGCGGCGCTACCGACCTGGCGCAGCTTCGGCCTGGGCTGGGCCCGGCGCCTGTGCCGCCTGCCGTTCCAGGCCATGCAGATGACCAACTGAAAGGAACAACCGATGTTGACCGATATCTTCTACGTCGCCGGCGGCTACGTCGCCTGCGTGCTGTTCCCGGTGCCCGGCCTGTCCCGGCTGATCCTCGACACCTGGGCGCGGCTCGGCAAAGCGCTCGCCAGCAAGGCGTGAGATGGGCGCGCTGATCCCTCTGGCGCTGACCGTCGCGCCGGAGATCGGGCGCTGGCTGTTCGGCTCGGGTGCCGGCAAGACCGTCGATGCCGTCGGTGCGGCGGTGCAGGCGGTCACCGGCACCGCCGACGTCGACGCCGCGGCTGCGGCCCTCGCCGGCAAGCCCGAGCTGGCGATGCAGCTGCGCACCCAGCTTGCGCAGATCGCGGCACAGGCCGAGCAGGCGCAGCGCCAGTCGGACCTGGACACGCTGAAGGCGCAGCTCGCCGACGTCGCCGGCGCGCGCCAGCAGACCGTGGCGCTGGCGCAGGCGGGCAGCCGGATCGCCTGGTCGCCGGCGCTGCTCAGCGGCATCGTGCTGCTCGCCTTCGCGCTGATGATCTACGTGGTGCTCACGCGATCCGTGCCGGACGGCTCGGGTCCGCTCGCCAACGTGCTGCTCGGCACGCTGGCGGCGATGGCGGCACAGGTCGGCAACTACTGGCTCGGCAGCAGCGCGGGTTCGGCGGCGAAGGACGTGCAGGTGCAGCAGATGGCGAAGGACGCGCGCGAATCCGTCCCCGCCGAGCTCGCCCACCGCCTGCTGCCGCCGATCGCGACTCCCGTCCCGACGGGCCGCACCGCCGATGACCTGAACGCCGCCGAGCTGGCGAGCCTCGGGCAGAAATAGCGCCAATCCGTCCACCGCTTGTCTCCCCCCGCGGAAAGCGTCAGATTCCGTGTCGAGAGAGAGCGAGGACATGCCGCCAGCCCTGACCGCGCCGCAGCGCGCACCCGGCGGCCGGAGCGTCACGCCGGCCGAAGCCGCGGCCATGCTGCGTGCCGCCTTCAACCTGTTCGATCGCTGGCAGCTCAGTGACGTGCAGTCGCGCGTGCTGCTCGGCCAGCCCTCCGCCGCCACCTACGCGCGCTGGAAGCAGGGCCGCGTCGGCGCCGTGCCGGGCGACACCGTCTGGCGGCTCGGCGACCTGATGGGCATCCACAAGGCGCTGCGCTACATGTTCACCGACCCGGCGCGCGGCTATGCCTGGGTGCATCGGCCGAACCAGGCGTTCGGCGGCCGCTCGGCGCTCGATCGCATGCTGGCCGGCGCGCCCAACGATCTTTCGGCGGTGCGCGCCTATCTGGATGCCGAGCGCGCCGGCTGGTGACCGATCCGCCCCTGGCGGACATCGCCTGGCCGACCAGCCGCCGCATCATCCGCAGCATCTTTCCCCCGGTCGCGCTGTTCGAGGACATCGCCGACCCCGCCGACTGGGAGCTGATCGCCAGCGCCGAAGCGAAAACCAACCCGCGCGTGCGCGACGAAATCGGCGACCTCGCGCTGGTGCCTCCGGCGCGACGGGTCGCCGGGCCGACCGCCAGCGTGGTCATGGGCGCTTTCACCCATGCCTCGCGCGACCGCCCGAGCCGATTTTCCGACGGCAGCTACGGCGTGTGGTATTGCGGCGATCGCTTCGAGGTGGCGCTGGCCGAGACCGCGTATCATTTCGAACGCTTCATGCGGTTGACGAACGAGCAGCCGGCGGACGCGCAATATCGCGAGCTCGTCGCCCACATCGCCGGCCACCTCGCGAACCTGCGTGGCGGGGGATTCGCGGAATGCCTCGACCCCGATGATCACGGCCCTGGCCAAACGCTGGGCCGACACCTGCATGCAGCCGGCCGGGACGGCGTCGTGTATCCGAGCGTGCGCTGGCCCTCCGGCGAGGCCGCCGCGCTGTTCTGGCCCGACCTGATCCGTCTCCCGGTCACCCAGGCCCGGCACTTCCTTTATCGCTGGGACGGCCGCGCGATGTTGGGCTGTCTGGAGTACGGCACCAATATCTGGCACGCGGGGCCAGAAACCGGAAGCTGACCATGCGCAACACTGTTCGGCCGCCCTCGTTGCCGAACCGGATGCCGTCAGCGTGCATTTCGAAGGTCTGCCCAATGGTCGAGGCCGACATCGACCAGCAGCTGACGCGCCGGCATCAGTTCCGCCGGCCTCGCACCAGCGCGCCGAGACCCATTAACCCCAGCAGCATCGCAGCGCCCATCACCGCGTCGCGGTGGCGGCTCGTCCACATCTCCCAGCTCCGGTTGCGCGCCTGCGCGTCGAAATGACCGTGCGCGCCAAAATGGTTGTCCACGGTTGTAAACAGGTTGTCCGGCGCGTCCGCCGGCTGCCGCTCGTCGCTGAGCTGGCCGCGGTAGCCGGCGTGCGCGAGGTAGTGATCCAGCAGCCCCGGCGCGACTCGGTTGGCGAGGATCGCGCGCACCGTCGGCCAGCCCACCCACACCTCGCGCCGGCGATGCGTCGCGGCAAAGAAAATGGCGCGCGCCGCCACCTCCGGCTGGTAGATCGGCGGCACCGGCTGCGCCCGGCGCACCATCTTGCTGCGCGCCCAGTCGAATTGCGGCGTGTTCATCGCCGCCAGGTGCACCATCGTCAGGTGCACGTTCAGCCGCTCGTGCAGCAGCTCCGAGCGCAGGCTGTCGGTGAAGCCGCGGATCGCGTATTTGGCGCCGCAATACGCGGATTGCAGCGGAATCGCGCGATAGCTCAGCGCCGACCCCACGTTGACGATGCTGCCGCGGTTGCGCGCGCGCATGCGCCGCAGCGCCGCCATCGTGCCGTTCACGGTGCCGAGATACGTCACCTCCGTGGCGCGGCGGAATTCGTCCGGCGTGATGTCGTGCACCGGCGCGAAAATCGTCGCCATGGCGTTGTTGACCCAGACGTCGATCGGCCCGAGCGCGCCGGTGATGCGCGCGGCCGCAGCCTCCACCGCATCGGCGTCGGCGACGTCGGCGCTGACCGGGCAGACGCTGGCACCCAATCCCTCAAGCTCCCGCCTGGCATCCTCGAGCCGCGCAGCGCCGCGCGCCAGCAGGCCGACGCGATAGCCGCGGCGCGCGAACTCCCGGGCCGTCGCGCGGCCCACGCCGGCGCTCGATCCGGTGACGACCACCAGCTTCGCCATGAACGACCCGTCCTCCGCAGCGCCGGCAATCAACGTGCCCCGCTTTCCCGGGGTTGCACGCGGCAGTAGTACCGCTGGCGTATCGAGCGGCGCGCGCCTATGCTGCCCGGGCGGGCAATTCCCGTCCGGGCGGCCCGCATCGGGAGCGGAGGCGGTGGTACCCATCCTCGAAATCATCGGCGCGCCGCAAAGCAATTTCGTGCGCACGGCGCGGATGGCGTGCGTCGAGAAAGGGGTTGAATACGCGCTCGATCCGACGCGGCCGCATACCGAGGCGGTGGATGCCATCCACCCCTTCGGAAAAATTCCGGTGATGCGGCACGGCGGGATCACGCTGTGCGAGACCAAGGCGATCTGCACCTATGTGGACCTCGCTTTCGACGGCCCGGCGCTGATGCCGCGCGACCCCGAGGCGGCGGCGCGGACCGAACAATGGGTGTCGCTGGTCAACACGGCCATCGACCCGGTGTTCGCGCGCTCTTATATGGTCGCGTACTTCTTCTCGGGCCTGCCTGACGGCGCCCCCGATCGCGCGCGCATCGAGGCCGCGCTGCCGGGCATGCGGGCAATCTTTGCGGTGCTGGAGCGCCAGTTTTCCGCGCATGCCTTCCTGGCCGGTGACGGGTTCACGATCGCCGACATGTTCCTGCTGCCGCTGATCCATTATCTGCGTCTGTTGCCGGAGAGTGCGGCGATGCTGCAGGACGCGCCGCGGACTGCCGAATGGTTCGACCGCATCTCCCAGCGCCCGAGCGCGCAGGCGACGGTGCCGCCCTCCCTCCCGGGGCGCCGATAGAGGCGCGCGGTCAGCGGAAATCCCGCGAGCGCGGCACCGGCCGTTCCGAGCGCGGATGTCCGGGCGCGCGCGGCGCCGGCGCCTGCCGCCCAGCCGGCGCGGGCGGCTCCGCCGACAGGCGGCGCAGCGCCGCGCTGCGGTCCTCCAGCCGCTCCGCGATGACGTGCACCACCCCCTCCGGCGAGCGCTGGATTTTTCCCTCCACCAGCAGCAGGGAGCTGCCGACGATCTCCCGCCGGAAGCGCTGCTGCAGCGAGGCCCAGACCACCACGTTGGCGATTCCGGTCTCGTCCTCGATGGTCGCGAAGATCACGCCGGCATTGCCCGGCCGCTGGCGCACCAGCACCACGCCGGCGACGCGCACCGCCGCTCCGTCCGCCAGCAGCGCCGCCTCGGCGCAGCACACCACCCGTTCGCCCGCCAGGCCGGCGCGCAGGAAGCGCAGCGGATGCGCCTTCAGCGACAGGCCGGTGGTCTGGTAGTCGGCGATCACCTGCTCGGCCAGCGCCATCGTCGGCAGGCGCATCTCGTGCACCCGCACGGGCAGCGCGGCGAACAGCGGCAGCGCGTGCTGGCCGGTGAGCCCGCGCACCTGCCACAGCGCAGCCCGGCGATCGAGCCCGAGGCTGCGCAGCGCGTCGGCATCGGCCAGCGCTTCCAGCGCCGGCTTCGACAGTCCGGCCGCCGCCAGGCCAGCGAATCCGGCAAAACCCTCCCCCCGCGCCTCGATCAGCGCATCCGCCCAGTCCTGCCGAAAGCCGCCGATCTGCCGCAATCCCAGCCGCAGGCCGTCGCCCTCCAGCGTGCAATCCCACCCGCTCGCATTCACGTCCACGCCGCGCACGGCGACACCGTGTTCGCGCGCGTCGCGCACGATCTGCGCCGGCGCATAGAAGCCCATCGGCTGCGCATTCAGCAGCGCGCAGGCGAAGGCCGCGGGGTGATGGCATTTCAGCCAGGCCGACACATAGACCAGGTGCGCGAAGCTCGCCGCGTGGCTCTCCGGAAAGCCGTAGGTCCCAAAACCCTCGATCTGGCGGAAGCAGCGCTCGGCGAAGTCGCGCGCATAACCGCGCCGCACCATCCCCTCCACCATTTTTGCATGGAACCGATGGATCGTGCCGACGTGGCGGAACGTCGCCATCGCCCGGCGCAGCTGGTTGGCTTCCTCCGGCGTGAACTTCGCCGCCTCGATGGCGATGCGCATCGCCTGCTCCTGGAACAGCGGCACGCCGAGCGTGCGGCCGAGCACGCGCTCGAGCTCGTCCGGCGGCCCGTGCTCGGGCGAGGGCGGCGGAAACGCCACCGCCTCCAGCCCCTGCCGGCGGCGCAGATAGGGATGCACCATGTCGCCCTGGATCGGCCCCGGCCGCACGATCGCCACCTCGATCACCAGGTCGTAGAATCGTTCCGGCTTCAGCCGCGGCAGCATGTTCATCTGCGCCCGGCTCTCCACCTGGAACACGCCGAGGCTGTCGCCGCGCGCCAGCATCGCGTACACCACGGCGTCCTCGCGCGGAATGTCGGCGAGGTCGCGGATCATCTCGCCGCGCGCCTGCAGCAGGGCGAATCCCTTGCGGATGCAGGTGAGCATGCCGAGCGCCAGCACATCGACCTTCATGATGCCGAGCGCGTCGATGTCGTCCTTGTCCCATTCGATGAAGGTGCGGTCGGGCATCGCCGCGTTGCCGATCGGCACGGTCTCGTCGAGCCGCCCGCGCGTCAGCACGAAGCCGCCGACATGCTGCGACAGGTGGCGCGGGAACCCCACCAGCTCGCGCGCCAGGTGCAGCGCGTGGCGCACCGTCGGGCTCGCCGGGTCGAGCCCGGCCTCCGCCACCCGCGCATCGTCCCACAGCGTCTCCCCGGCGTTCCAGGATTGCGCGGAGAGGGCGGCCGTCGCGTCGGCCGCGAGCCCCAGCACCTTCCCCACCTCGCGGATCGCCATCTTCGGCCGGTAGTGGATGACCGTCGCGGCGATACCGGCGCGGTGCCGCCCATAGCGCCGATAGATGTACTGGATCACCTCCTCGCGCCGCTCGTGCTCGAAATCGACGTCGATATCCGGCGGCTCCCGCCGCTCGGAGGAGACGAAGCGCTCGAACAGCAGCTCGATCTCGATCGGATTGACGGCGGTGATGCCGAGGCAGAAGCACAGCACCGAATTGGCCGCCGAGCCGCGCCCCTGGCACAGGATGTCGCGCGTGCGCGCGTAGCGCACGATGTCGTGCACGGTCAGAAAATAGCGGGCGTAGCCGAGCTGCGAAACCACGCGCAGCTCCTTCTCCAATGTCGCGCGCACTCCCGGCGGCACGCCATCCGCGAACCGCGCCGCCGCCCCCCGCCAGGCGAGCGCTGCCAGATGCGCGTCGGGCGTCACCCCCGGCGGCACCGGCTCGTCCGGATATTCGTAGGCCAGCTGATCGAGCGAGAAGCGGCAGCGCCCGACGACCTCCGGGGTCGCGGCGATCGCATCCGGGTGGTCGCGAAACAGCCGCGCCATCTCGGCCGGCGATTTCAGGTGGCGCTCGGCATTGGCGAGCAGCCGCCGGCCGGCCGCATCGATGCCGCAGCCCAGGCGGATGCAGGTGAGCACGTCCTGCAGCGGCCGCCGCTCCGGCGCGTGGTAGAGCACGTCGTTGGTGGCGACCATGCGGATGCGGCACGCCTGCGCCAGCGCCGCCAGCGCGTGCAGCCGCCGCGCATCGTCGGCCCGGTGGCGGCGGCTGGCGGCCAGATGGACCCGCTCGCCGAACGCTGCCGCCAGCGCGTGCAGCCGCTCGCGGAACGCCGCGTCGAGCCGCGCCGGCGGCAGCACCAGAAGCACCTGGCCCTCGGCATGGGCGTCGAGATCCGCGCGATCGAGCAGGCAATCGAGCCTGGTCTTGCCGCTGGCCTGCGCGACGATGCGCTGGCGCCGATCGACGCGCAGCTTCCCCGCGCTCAGCAAGCGGGTGAGCCGCCCCCAGGCGGCGCGATCCTCGGGATAGCAGAGCATGTCCGGCGTGCCGTCGCGGAACACCAGGCGGCTGCCGACCAGCAGGCGCAGCTTTTCCTTTTTCGCCGCTTCATGCGCACGCACCACGCCGGCCACCGTGTTGCGATCGGCGATGCCGATGGCGCAGAGACCGAGTGCCGCGGCAGTTTCCACCAGCTCCTCGGCATGCGAGGCGCCGCGCAGGAAGGAGAAGCCGGTCGCCACCTGCAACTCGGCGTAGTCCGGGCGGGATGCGCCCGCCCGCATCAGGAAAAAAGCCAGGCCAGGGCTCCCCCTCGGCCTTCGCTCGTTCCGCACATTTTCCGCGTCCTGCCCTATCCGAACAGCCCGTGCAGGAACCAGCGCGGCGCCCGGTCGAGACCGACGCGGAACACCCAGAAGCGCCCACCCGCCGCGTCCTCCACCCGGTAGTAGTCGCGCAGCAGATCGCTCTGCCCGGCGAGGCCGGCGCTGCGCCGCCACCACTCGGCGGCGATGCGCTCCGGCCCGGCGGCGGCGCGCACCCGGTGCAGCGCGCCGCGCCAGCGGAACTGCAGGGGCGGGTCGTCGGGCAGCAGGGCGGTGACCTCGATCGGCTCCGGCCGGTCCAGCAGGCGGATCGGCCGCGGCCGCGCCGGGTCATCCACCCAGTGCGGCGCCGCCAGCGGCGCCACCCGCGCCACCGCGCGCTCGGGGATGTGGCTCGACCGCGGCGCCACGCCCCACAGCCGGTCCGGCGAGAGCCGGTTGGCGAGCGTGTCCACCAGCGCCGCCACCCCGAGCCCCGCACGCCCCCGCCCCCCCCCCCCCCCCCCCCCCCCCCCCC
>JAFAYA010000128.1 GCA_019240635.1 Acidisphaera sp.
GACGCGCTGATCGACAGGAAGCGCAGCCGCTCGAGCAGCGGGTGGCGGGGGTTGTCCGCCTCCTCGACGACGCGGTGGTTGAAGTCGAGCCAGGAGAGCTCGCGGTTGATGAAGCGGTCCGGGCTGTCCGGCGCGATGTGCGGCCGCGCTTCTGCCGGGTCGGGCTGGCGCGCCGGTTCCTTGAGCGCGAGATTGCCGAGGGTCAGGTCGTCCATGGCCAGGTCTCCTGGCTTGATCCTACAGGAATCCGGGCTCGCAGGACGAGCCGGCCGTGCGCCCGGCCGGCTCCGCCTCGCCGGACGGGTCGAGATCGGCCAGTACGGACGCGGCGAGCAGGCGCCCGACCGGCCGGCCGGCGGCGAGCGAGGCGCGGTCGAGTCGCGCCGCCGCCTCGCGCAGCGCGGCCGCACTGCGTGGCAGCCTGGCGAGCAGCCAGTCCTGCACCTCCGGCGCCACCGCGAGCTGGCGCTCGGCGAGCAGGCTGGCGAGCAGGGCGCGCAGCAGCCCGTCCTCGGGCGGGCCGATCTCGACGGTGGCGACGGCGCGCAGCCGGCTCCTGAGATCGGCCAGCTTTACCGGCCAGCGTGCCGGCGGTGTGCGCCCGGCGAGCAGCACCAGGACCCCGGCCTCGCCGGCAGCGTTGAGCAGATGCAGCAGCGCCGGCGCCTCCGGACAGAGATCGGCGTCGTCGAGCGCCACGGGCGCCTGCGGCAGTGCCGGCAGACTGCGCAGCGCGGCGGCGTCGAGCAGCGCCGCGCCGTGCCGCTCCGCCCAGACGCGCAGCAGGTGGGTCTTGCCTCGCCCGGCCTCGCCCCAGAGCGCGAGGCGCCGGTCCGGCCAGTCGGCGGTGCGGGCGAGCCAGCCTCGCGCCGCCGCGTTCGAGCCGGCGGGGATGAAGGACCCCCGGGAAAAACCCGGCCGGTGCGGGAACGGCAGGGCGAGCTGGCGGCTCACCCGCGCAACGGCAGTGCGGCCAGCCAGTCGCGCATGTCGGTGATCGGCTGACCCGCCGGCGTGCGCGCGGCGACCAGGCATTCGTGCGGCAGGTCCATCGTGTGGAACAGCCGCCGCTCGCGTGCGGTCTCGCCGGCGCGGCTTGCGTAGCCCTCGAACGCCAGGTGATCGCAGCTCACGGTGTCGACGGCGACGACGAACTCGGTCTCGCGCAGGCCGTGACGCCAGACCAGGACGAGGTCGGTGGGCACCACCGCCCGGCTGTCCTGGATCGGCTCCTCGGCCGGCCCGTCCGCGACGAGCAGCGGCTCGTCCGGCGGCTCCGGCTCGGGCTCGGCAACCTCGCGGGGGCCGGTCGGCTGCGGATGCCAGTACGCCGCCGCAAAGAGCAGCAGGACGAGCAGGATCGCCGGCACCACCACCGGCAGGGCGAGGACCCCCGCCATCACCGGCCGCGCTCAGGCGCGAGCCGCATCGGCCCAGGCGATCAGGCGGGCGATACCGTCTTCGAGGCCGATCTGGGCCTCCCAGCCCAGCAGCCGCTTCGCCTTGGCCGCCGAGAAGCCCAGCTGCGGTCGCGTCGTGGTGCTGACCTTGCCGGCATCCTGCCGGTATTCCGGCCGCAGGTCGGAGTGCGTCAGTCGCAGCAGGAGGTCGGCGATCGCGTTCAGCGATGTATCGACGCCGGTGGCGATGACAAAACTCTCGCCCGAAACCTCGCTCGCCATGGCCATGACGTTCGCGCGGGCCACGTCGGCGACGTGGATGTAGTCGTGCGCCTCGCTGCCGTCGTCCGGCAGCACCGGCGGCAGGCCGGCGCGGATGCGCTCGTAGGACTCGATGATGTGCAGCGCGTTCACGCCGCGATGGTGCTGCCGCTCCCCGTACACCGTCGCGTAGCGCAGCGCGATCCAGCCGATGCCGTGCCGCTCGCCGTACAGCCGGCACAGGCCCTCGCCGATGACCTTGCTCGCGGCATAGAGCGCGAGCGCCGGCTGCACCCCGTGCCAGCGCAAGGGGCTGCGTTCGTCAACGCCCGCCTCGTCGGGATCACCGAACACCGCGACGGACGAGGAGAAGACGAGCTTCTTCACGCCGCGGTATCGGCACGCCTCCAGCACGGTGTGCATGCCGCGCACGTTCACGTCCAGGCCGAGCCCGGGATCGCGCGACAGCGGCAGGGTCAGGAAGGCGGCGAGCGCGAACACGCCGTCCACGCCGTCGAGCGCGTCGTGCAGCTGATCGGGCCGCAGGATGTCGCCGCGGAGCGCGCGCACGCGCCGGTCGCGCGCCAGCGACGCCGCCACCTCCGGCGAGCCCAGCGAATAGTTGTCGAACAGCACGACCTCGCCCGCCCCGGCCGCGAGCAACTGCTCGGCCAGGTGCGAGCCGATCAGGCTGGCCCCGCCGGTCAGCAGGAAGCGTCCGCCGTCGATGCGCATGCAGCCCCTCCGCCGGGCACGATAGTCGATCCGCCGCGCGTCCCGAAACGCGGCTTGTCGCGCCGGCGAGGGCTGCGCCATCATCGGGCCATGACGCCGGACCTGCAGGCGCTGCTCTCGCCGGGCAGCATCGCCCTCGTCGGGGTCTCGGCCGATCCCCGGACGATCCGCGGCCGGCTCCTGCACGTGCTGCTGCAGCGCGGCTACGCCGGCAAGCTGTTCCTGGTCAGCCGCAGCGTGGCGGAGGTGCAGGGACGAAGCACCTGGCCCTCCATCACCGACCTGCCGGAGCCCGTCGATCTGGCGCTGCTCGCCGCCCCCGCGCGCTTCGTGCCGGACCTGCTGGAGGAGTGCGGCCGCAAGGGCATCCGCGCCGCCCTGGTCGTCGCCTCCGGCTTTGCCGAGGAGCGCGGCGGCGCAGGGGCCGTGTTGCAGGAGCGGCTGCGCGCCGTCGCCGAACGATACGGCATCGCGGTCTGCGGCCCGAACTGCGAGGGCTTGGTCAACTGCCTGGCACCGGTCGCCGCGACGTTCAGCCCGACGCTCGAGAACCCGGCCTTCGCGCTGCATCCGCCGGTCGATCCCGGCCGGCGCATCGGCGTGATCTCGCAGAGCGGCGCCTTCACCTTCTCCTTCCTCAACCGCAGCCAGGACCGGCAGATCGCCTTCAGCTACATGGTCAGCAGCGGCAACGAGGCCTGCCTGAAGGCCGCCGACTACATCGATTTCATGCTGGCCGACGGGCGCACCGATATCATCCTGCTCTACCTCGAAGGGGTGGCGGACGCGCCGCGGCTGCTGGCGGCGGCGGCGCGGGCGGCGGATGCCGGCAAGCCGCTGATCGTCGCCAAGCCCGGCCGGTCGGAGGCGGTGCGCCGCGCCGCCGCTTCGCACACCGGCTCGATGGTGGGCGACGCGCGGGTGGTGGAGGCGGCGTTCCGCGAGCACGGCATCCTGCGCGGCGAGGACATCGACGCGATGATCGACGTCGCGGTCGGCCTCTCCTGGTGCCGGCCGCCGCGCGGCCGCGGCGTCGCGCTGATCAGCGCCTCCGGCGGCGGGGCGGTGTGGATGGCCGAGATGCTGGCCGCCGCGGGCCTGGACGTGCCGCCGCTCGACGACGCGACGCGGGCCGAAATCGCAGCGCTGCTGCCGAGCTACGGCTCGGCCGAGAACCCCGTCGATCTCACCGCCGCGGCGATCCGCGAGATCGGCTACGCGCGGGTGATCGGCATCGTGCAGCGCAGCCCGGCCATCAACATGGTGCTGGTGATCGGCTCGCTCGCCTACGAGTACGGCATCGAGAAGGATCGCGAGGCGCTGGCGCGCGTCACGGCGGAGAGCGACAAGCCGGTGGTGTTCTGCACGTACACGACGGCCTCCCCGCGCGCGCTGGCGCTGCTCGCCGGCGCCGGGATCGCCGCCTACACCTCCATGCCGAACTGCGCCCGCGCGCTGGCCGCCCTCGCCGAGCAGTCGGAGTTCCGCGCCCGCTGGGCGCGCGACCGGGCCGGGCGGCGCGCGCTCGCCGAACCGGCGGCGGAGGATGCGGCGGTTCGCGCTCGCCTGCTCGAAGCGGGGCCGGTGCTGTGTGAGGTCGACGCCAAGCAGGCGCTGGCCGGCGTCCTGCCGCGCCTGCCTGAGCGACTGGCCGGCACCGAGCAGGAGGCGGCGGACGCGGCGGGTGCGATCGGCTATCCGGTGGCGCTCAAGGCGCAATCCCCGGCGCTGACGCACAAGACCGAGGCCGGCGCCGTGGCACTCGCGCTGGCGGACGAAGCGGCGGTGCGCGCCGCCTGGCGCGACATGGCGGCGCGCCTCTCCGGCGCCGAGGGTTTCCGCGGCATGCTCGTGCAGAAGATGGCGCCGCCGGGAGTGGAGGTGATCCTCGGCACGCTGCGCGACCCCGGTTTCGGACCGATGCTGATGATCGGCCTCGGCGGCATCTTCGTCGAAGTCCTGGATGACGTGGTGCTCGCCCCGGCGCCGGTCACTGTCGAGCGGGCGCGGGAACTCATCCTGACGCTGCGCGGCGCAAAAATGCTGTCCGGCGTGCGCGGCCGTCCGCCGGCCGATCTCCACGCACTCGCGGCACTTGCATCGGCACTGTCAGCCTTCGCCGCGCGCCACGCCGACCTGGTCGCGGAGATCGACCTGAACCCCGTCATCGTGCACGAGCACGGGCTTTCCGTAGTCGATGCGCTGATGCTGCGCGAAAGCGGCTGCTCCACGCCTGCTCGTCAGCAAAATTCCCTTCCGGCTCACGGCGCTGGATCTTCGGCGGAGGCAATGCCGCAAGGTGCGTAGCTACAGAAATTGATTGCCCCCGCCAATCCCGTAGCTACAATATCCCGTGGATATCGCCTTTGATCCGGTGAAGCGACGGCGGACCCTCGAGCATCGGGGGCTCGACTTTGCCGACGCTGGCGAGGTGTTCGCGGGCTTGCACGTCACCGTCGAGGACGACCGGCGGGATTACGGCGAGCGGCGGTTCATCACGGCCGGATGCTTGCCGGGCGCCTTGTCGTGCTGGTCTGGACACCCCGGCGTGAGGGCCGCCGCATCATCTCCATGAGGCACGCACATGATCAAGAAGCACAGCGTTGGCGCCGTCTCCTGGGTTGACCCCGACGACGCCCCAGAGCTGACCGAGGAGCATTTCGCCCGCGCCGAGGTGCGCGACGGCAAGCGCCTGGTCCGTCGCGGGCGGTCGAAGGCAATGGAGACGAAGGAGCTGGTCTCGCTCCGGCTCGACCGCGACGTGCTCGAGGGCTGGCGCGAGACCGGGCCGGGCTGGCAGACGCGGATCAACGAGGCGCTGCGGAAGGCATTGCGGTAGCTGCCGCGTGATGCCTGCAGGCTCCTGAAACCGGATATCAGGCGGAGCAAGTCGCCCGCCAGGACGTCGCGTGACGGACAGCGCGGAAGTCCGCGGCTTGTTCTGCAACCGCACCGGACTTTTTCATCACGCGAGATCACCGCCTTCTCTCCCTTGCCGGACTCGTTCAGTCACGAGACAGGCTGCCGCCAGCAGGCAGGCCAGCGGAACCACCGGCACGAGGTAGCGCGGCTCGATGTGGACGGGCAGATAGACCGCGAAATACCCGGCGCAGACCAGCCAGAAGCCCAGCAGTACCCGCGCCGTCCGGTCGGGCCGGCGGCGCAGCACCCAGGGTGTGGCGATCGCCAGCACCGCGATGCAGGTGCCGGCCAGCCGCGTCGTCACGTCGAACGCGATCTCGAGCCCTGCGAGGACCGAGCCGTGCCGCAGCGCCGCCCAGAGCAGGTTGAGCCGGTCGAATACCGGGCGCGGCCAGCCGGCATACACTATCAGCGCGCCCACGGTGTCCACCGGCTGGAACGGCAGGGCCAGGAATTCGTGGCGGAAGTTCTGGATCGTGGCGACCAGCATCGCCAATGGGAAGCGGCGCCAGGCGCGCAGGTAGCGGCGGGTCGCCGCGTCGGCGATGTCCGGGGCGGTCATGTGCGCCTCGCTGACCAGGCGCCGGTGCAGTTCGTCGATGGCGCCGTACTCGCCGCCGCCGACCGTCGCGCGGGCGATGCGGTCGAACGCGTCCTCGCCGTCATAGACCGGTAGATGCCGCTTCAGCAGCGGCAGCACCGCCTGCACCATCACGGTCTGCCGGCTGGTGGTCAGCACGGGCCGGCCGATGCGCGCGTCGTTCCACGCCGTCAGCCCGAGCACGGCAGCCCAGGGACCAGCCAGCACCAGCGCGGCCGCCAGCGCGCGGCGCGCGGCATCGCGCGACATGGCGAGCCAGGCCAGCGGCAGGTAGCCGAAGGCCAGGAACGGCGTCGCCTCGCGCAGCAGGGTCGCCGCCGCGAGCAGCAGCCCGGCCCCGGCCGCGGCGGCGGGCCGGCCGCGCGCCAGCAGCAGCGCCGCCGCCGTGGCGAGCGCCGCATAAAGCGCGTCGGTCAGGATGGCGATCTGCACGACGACCGCGAAGCCGATCGCCGGCAGCAGCGCCGCCCCCAGCGCCGCCCGCCGCGGCAAGCCGAGCCGCAGCGCCGTGCGATGCGCCAGCGCCGCCACCCCCGCCTGCGCGGCGATCTGCAGCAGCACCGCGGCCCAGGTCCAGCCGGCGGGCAGCGCCCATTGCAGTGCGGCGAGCAGCGCCGGATACCCGGGGGTGCGGAACAGGCTGACCGGCGAAGGTCCCTCGGCGAGCAGCGCCGCCCCGCTCGGCAGGCCGGCCCGCAGCTGCTCGGCGTAGGCGACGTAGCCCGGGCTGTCCGGGGTGCGGATGATGCCGAACACGGCGAGCGCCGCGAGCGCCGGCAAGGCCGCCAGCAGCGCCACCAGCAGCGTGTCGGCGCGGCCTCGGATGACGCGGACCCCCCGGATTCGTCTGGGTATCCTTGCCTTTCCGCCCGTCCTCCGCCATATCCCGCCCGCCGCGCCGGCGCGATCGCCGCGCGCGGCAATTCACACGCGGGGCGCCTTTCCCGGCAGACGCCGGGTCCGGTGCCATACGGCGAGGCCCCGCGGAGGCCCAACCGGACGAGGGAAAGGACAACGCCGATGGCGATGCCCGACTTCAGCCTGCGCCAGCTTCTCGAAGCGGGCGTGCATTTCGGCCACCACACGCGCCGCTGGAACCCGAAGATGGGGCCCTACCTGTTCGGCGTGCGCAACCAGGTGCACATCATCGACCTCCAGCAGACCATGCCGATGCTGGAACGCGCGCTGCGCGCCGTGCGCGACGTCACCGCGGCGGGCGGGCGCGTGCTGTTCGTCGGCACCAAGCGCGCCGCTGCCGAATACGTCGCCGAGGCCGCCAACCGCTGCGGCCAATACTACGTCAACCACCGCTGGCTCGGCGGCATGCTGACCAACTGGAAGACCATCACCGGCAGCATCAAGCGGCTGCGCCAGATCGAGGACATGCTGGGCGGCGACATCCAGGGGCTGACCAAGAAAGAGGTTCTGGAGATCACCCGCGACAAGGAGAAGCTCGACCGCGCGCTCGGCGGCATCAAGGAGATGGGCGGCCTGCCGGACATCCTGTTCATCATCGACACGAACAAGGAGAAGCTGGCGGTCGAGGAGGCGAGCAAGCTCGGCATCCCCGTCGTCGCCGTGCTGGACAGCAACTCCGACCCAACGGGGGTCACCTATCCGATCCCCGGCAATGACGATGCCATTCGCGCCATCACCCTCTATTGCGACCTGGTGGCGGGCGCGGTGCTGGACGGCATCAGCGCCGAAATGGCCGCCTCCGGCCGCGACATCGGCGCCGCGGAGGAGCTGCCGCCGGACGCGCTGCCGCACCCGACAGCCGAAACGCCGGTCGAGCACCCGACGGCCTGAATGGGTGGGATGGAAGCCAGGCCAGGGGCTCCGCCCCTGGACCCCGGCAAAGGCGGAGCCTTTGCAATCCTTGACTTGAAGTAAGGGGGTCTGGGGCCCGGCCCCAGCGGGTCCAGGGCGGAGCCCTGGCCTGCCTTTTCTAGGAGAAATACACATGGCGGAGATCACCGCCTCACTGGTCAAGGCGCTGCGCGAGAAGACCGGCGCCGGCATGATGGACTGCAAGCGCGCTCTCACCGAAACCGGCGGCGAGATGGAGCCGGCGGTGGACTGGCTGCGCAAGAAGGGGCTCGCGGCGGCCGCCAAGAAGTCCGGCCGGGTCGCCGCCGACGGCCTGGTCGGCATCGCCTCCGCTCCGGGGCGCGCCGCCATGGTGGAGGTGAACGCCGAGACCGACTTCGTCGCCCGCAACGAGACCTTTCAGGCCTTCGTCGAGGAGGTGGCGCGCGTCGCCCTGCTGGTCGGCGAGGATGTCGAGGCCATCAAGGCGGCGCAGTACCCCGCCGCCGACCGCACGGTCGCCGAGCAGCTCACCCACCTGATCGCCACGGTCGGCGAGAACATGGCGCTCCGCCGCGCCCGCGTGCTCTCGGTCGATCACGGCGTCGTCGCGAGCTACGTGCACCAGGCGCTGCGCCCGGGCCTCGGCCGCATCGGCGTGCTGGTCGCCGTCGAGGGCGAGAGCGAGTCGGCCACGCTTGAGCTGCTCGGCCGGCAGGTCGGCATGCACGTCGCCGCCGCCCGGCCGGAGGCGATCGACATCGGCGCGGTCGATCCCGCCGCGCTGGAGCGCGAAAAATCGGTGCTGCGCGAGCAGGCCCGCGCCTCCGGCAAAGCCGACGACATCATCGAGAAGATGGTCGCCGGCCGCATCCGCAAATACTACGAAGAGGTCGTGCTGCTCGAGCAGGTCTGGGTGCATGACGGGGAGAGCCGGGTGAAGGCGGTGCTG
>JAFAYA010000057.1 GCA_019240635.1 Acidisphaera sp.
CCATGGCTCCCGACACCTCGCCGCTGGCCGTCCCGGATGCCTACGCCCGGGAGCCGCCCGGCCGCATCGCCGAGGCGCTCGCCTTCGACGATGTGCTGATCGTGCCGTCCTATTCGCAGGTGCTGCCCGCCGCCACCGACACGCGGACCCGGCTGACCCGCGCGATCGGCCTCAACATCCCGCTGATCGCCGCCGCCATGGACACCGTCACCGAGGCCGCGATGGCGATCGCGATGGCGCAGCACGGCGGCATGGGCGTGATCCACAAGAATTTCTCGGCCGAGGCCCAGGCCGCCCAGGTGCGGCGCGTGAAGAAATACGAATCCGGCATGGTGGTGAACCCGCTCACCATCCACCCCGACCAGACGCTCGCCGAGGCGCAGGCGCTGATGGCGAGCTATCACATCAGCGGCGTGCCGGTGGTGGAGCGCGACACCGGCCGGCTGGTCGGCATCCTCACCAACCGCGACGTGCGCTTCGCCACCGATCCCGCGCTCAAGGTGTACGAGCTGATGACCCGGGAGAGCCTGGTCACCGTCACCACCGGCGTGCGGCCGGAGGAGGCGCGGCGCCTGCTGCACAAGCACCGCATCGAGAAGCTGCTGGTGGTCGACGACGCCTATCGCTGCGTCGGCCTGATCACGGTCAAGGACATGGACAAGGCGGAGGCGCATCCGCTCGCCAACAAGGACGAGCTGGGCCGGCTGCGCGTCGGCGCCGCGACCGGCGTCGGCGAGGACGGGCGCGCCCGCGCCGCCGCGCTGGTCGAAGCCGAGACCGACGTGCTGGTGGTCGATACCGCGCACGGCCACTCGGCCGGGGTGCTGCGCTCCGTCGAGTGGATCAAGCAGCTCTCCAACTCCGTGCAGGTCATCGCCGGCAACGTGGCCACGCCCGAGGGAGCGGCGGCGCTGATCGAGGCGGGCGCCGACGCGGTGAAGATCGGCATCGGCCCGGGCAGCATCTGCACCACGCGCGTGGTGGCCGGCGTCGGCGTGCCGCAGTTCACCGCCGTACTGGAGACTGCCGCCGCCTGCCGGGAGCGCGGCATCCCGGCGATCGCCGACGGTGGCGTGCGCAGCTCCGGCGACATCGTCAAGGCGATCGGCGCCGGGGCGGACTGCGTGATGATCGGCAGCCTGCTCGCCGGCACCGACGAGGCGCCGGGCGAGGTGTTCCTGTACCAGGGCCGTTCCTACAAATCCTATCGCGGCATGGGCAGCATCGGCGCGATGGCGCGCGGCTCGGCCGATCGCTACTTCCAGCAGGAGATCAGCGACACGCTGAAGCTGGTGCCGGAAGGCGTGGAAGGCCGGGTCGGCTACAAGGGCCCGGTCGCCGCCGTCGTGCATCAGCTGGTCGGCGGCCTGCGGGCCGGCATGGGCTACACCGGCAGCGACAGCGTCGCCGCCCTGCAGCGCAACGCCCGCTTCCGGCGCATCACCGGCGCCGGCCTGCGCGAGAGCCACGTGCACGACGTGGCGATCGACCGCGAGGCGCCGAACTACCGCCAGGAGTAGGCGGTGGCGCGCGTCGCGGCGGCGATCTTCGACGCCTACGGCACCCTGCTCGACGTGCATTCAGCGATGGCGCGGCACGCCGCGCGGCTGGGGCCGGAGTGGCCGCGCATCAGCCAGGACTGGCGGAGCAAGCAGCTCGAATATACCTGGGTGCGCAGCCTGGCCGGCCGGCACCGCGACTTTTCCGAACTGACTGACGAAGCCCTGCGCTTCACTGCCGCGCGCCACGGCATTCGCGACCCGGAGCTTCTGCAGGAGATCGGCCGCGCCTACCGCGCGCTCGACGCCTATCCGGAGGTGGTGGACACGCTGGCCCGGCTGCGCCGGCAGGGGATCGCCCGGGCGATCCTGTCCAACGGCACGCCGGCCATGCTCGCCGAGGGCGTGGCGGCGGCCGGCATCGCCGACCTGCTCGACGACGTGCTCAGCGTCGAGGCGATCGGCGTGTTCAAGCCCCACGCTGCAGTCTATCGCCTGGCCTGCGACCGCTTCGGGGTTGCCGCTGAAGAACTGGCATTCCTTTCCTCCAACGCCTGGGATGCATTCGGCGCCCAGGCGTTCGGCTTTCGGGTCTTCTGGGTCAACCGCGCCGGCCAGCCCGACGAGTACGGCCTGCGCGGCCCCGATCTGCCCAACAGGGCGCGCGAGCTTGCGGATCTGACCGAACTCCCCGACCTGCTGGCGTGACACCGGGCGCCCGCGCCGCCGCGGCGATCGACCTGCTGACGGCGATCGAGGCGTCGCCGCACCGGCCCGCCGACGGCATCGCCAACGATTTCTTCCGCGCCCGCCGCTACATCGGCAGCGGCGACCGGCGCGCGGTCGCCGGCCGCGTCTGGACCGTGCTGCGGCGCCGGCGCCGGCTCGGCTGGCTGCTCGCGGACGCGCCGCCGACGCCGCGGCTGCTGGTCGCCTGCTCGCTGCTCGCCGAGGGCTGGAGCAGCGCCGGCCTGGTGCAGCTGTTCTCCGGCGGGCCGTATGCGCCGCCGGCGCTGGTGCCGGCCGAGGCGGCGGTGCTGCGCGCCCGGCAAGGCTGCACGATCGATGCGCCGGAGATGCCCGAGGCGGTGCGCCTGGAAGTGCCGGACTGGCTGCTCCCCCGGCTACAGGCGGTGTTTCCCGGGACCTGTGCCGCGGAACTCGCCGCGCTGCTGCAGGAGGCGCCGCTCGACCTGCGCGTGAACCTGCTGAAATCCAGCCGCGAGCAGGCGCAGGCCGCGCTGGCCGCCGAGGGGATCGCCGCGGCGCCGACGCCGTACTCGCCCTGGGGGCTGCGCATCGCCGGCCGCCGGCCGCTCGTGACCGGAGCAGCGTTCCGCGCCGGTCTCGTCGACATCCAGGACGAGGGCAGCCAGATCATCGCCGCGCTGACCGACGCCGCGCCGGGCATGCGCGTCGTCGATTACTGCGCCGGCGCCGGCGGAAAAACCCTGGCGCTCGCGATGGTGATGGAAAACCGCGGCCGCATCGTCGCCTGCGACACCTCCGCCGCGCGGCTCGAGGGCGCAGTGCGCCGGCTGCGCCGCGCCGGCGTGCACAATGTCGAGCGCCACGTCATCGCCGCCGGCGACAAATGGGCCAAGCGGCACGCCGGCGGCTTCGACCGCGTGCTGGTCGATGCGCCCTGCACGGGAACCGGCACCTGGCGGCGCCGGCCCGATGCACGGCGGCACCTCGCGCCGGATGAGCTTGCCGCACTGCTGACGCGCCAGGCCGGAATTCTCGACGCGTCGGCGCGGCTGGTTCGCATCGGCGGCAGACTGGTCTACGCTACCTGCTCGCTGCTTGCCGAGGAGAACGAGGCGCAGGTGTCCGCCTTCCTCGATCGCCACGATGCCTTCGCCGCGCTCGCGCCGGCGCGCGCCTGGAGCCCCGCGGAACGGCTCGCTCCGACCGGGCCCTGGCTTCGCCTCACCCCGCACGCGCACGGCACCGACGGCTTCTTCGCGGCCGTGCTCGAGCGCACGCGATGATCGCGATCCGCCGCGCCCGCCCGGCTGACGCCGCGGCGATCGCCGCGGTGCACGTCGCCGCCTGGCGCAGCGCCTATCCGGGCATCCTGCCCGACGAATACCTCGCCCGGCTCTCGGTCGCCCGCCACGCTGCGCAGTATGAGAGCGCGATCCGCGGCGGCGTCGGCGTGCACGTCGCCGCCGCGTCCGGATTGGACATCCAGGGCGGCCTGCCCACCGGCCTCGGCCCGCGCATCGTCGGCTTCGCGTCCGCCGACCGCGCGCGCATGCCGGGCATCGGCGAGGGCGAGATCGAGACGCTCTACGTGCTCGACGACTGGCGGGAGCGCGGGCTCGGCCGGCGGCTGATCCGCGCCGCCGCGGCGCACCTTGCCTCCTCCGGCTGCAGCTCGGCCTATCTCTGGGTATTGCGCGACAACCCGAGCCGATGGTTTTACCAGAGGCTGGGCGGCCGACCGGTGGCCGAGACGACCATTCGCGTCGGCGGCGTGCCGGTGGTGCAGATCGCTTTCGCCTGGGACCCGATCGGGCGCCTGCTGCAGGCGTCCCCGCAAGCATCCTGAGAGACGACCGCGGGCGCGCGCACTTGATCGCCGGCGACCGACATGCTGGAAGGCACCGCACCGTGAACAAGCGCCGCGAGTCATCCCCCGCCCCGCTGCCGGAGGAGCGCGTGCTGATCCTGGATTTCGGCAGCCAGGTCACCCAGCTCATCGCCCGCCGGCTGCGCGAGAGCGGCGTCTATTGCGAGATCTGGCCATTCGACGCCGACCCCGCGCGCATCCGCGCCTTCGATCCGCGCGCCTTCATCCTGTCGGGCGGCCCCGCCAGCGTCACCGAAGACGTCTCGCCGCGCGCACCCGAGGCGGTGTTCGCGTCCGGCAGGCCCGTGCTCGGCATCTGCTACGGCGAGCAGGCGATGTGCGCCCAACTCGGCGGCGCGGTCGAGCGGCACGATCACCAGGAATTCGGCCGCGCCTTCGTCGACGTCACCGACGACTGCGCGCTGTTCTCCGGCGCCTGGGCCAAGGGCGCGCGCGAGCAGGTGTGGATGAGCCACGGCGACCGCGTCACGCGCCTGCCGACGGGCTTTCGGTCGGTCGCGGTGAGCGAGGGGGCGCCGTTCGCCGCCATCGCCGACGACGCCAGGTGCCTGTATGGCGTGCAGTTCCACCCGGAGGTCGTGCACACGCCGCACGGCGCGCAACTGCTGCGCAACTTTACGCACGGCGTCGCCGGCTGCACCGGCGGCTGGACGATGGCGAATTTCCGCCAGACCGGGATTGCCCGCATCCGTGCCCAGGTGGGCGAGGGGAGGGTGATCTGCGGCCTGTCCGGCGGCGTCGATTCCGCCGTCGCTGCCCTGCTCGTACACGAGGCGGTCGGCGAGGCGCTCACCTGCATCTTCGTGGATCACGGCCTGCTGCGCCAGGGCGAGGCCGAGCAGGTGGTGGCGACGTTCCGCGATCGCTTCAACCTGCGTCTCGTGCATCGCGACGCCGCCGATCTGTTCGTCGCCGCGCTCGAAGGTGTCACCGATCCCGAGCAGAAGCGCAAAACGATCGGCCGGCTGTTCATCAACGTCTTCGAGGAGGAGGCGGCAAAACTCGGCGGCGCCGACTACCTCGCGCAGGGCACGCTCTACCCTGATGTCATCGAGAGCGTCAGCCACAGCGGCGGGCCGAGCGTCACGATCAAGTCGCACCACAATGTCGGCGGCCTGCCCGAGCGCATGCGCATGAAGCTGGTCGAGCCGCTGCGCGAGCTGTTCAAGGACGAGGTGCGCGAACTCGGCCGCGAGCTCGGCCTGCCCGAGCCGATCGTCGGCCGCCACCCGTTCCCCGGCCCCGGCCTGGCGATCCGCATCCCCGGCGCGATCGACCGCGAAAAGTTGGAGGTGCTGCGCCGCGCCGATGCGATCTTGCTGGAAGAGATCCGCGCTGCCGGCCTGTACGACGCGATCTGGCAGGCATTTGCGGTGCTGCTGCCGGTGCGCAGCGTCGGCGTGAAGGGCGACGGCCGCAGCTACGAGCAGGCCTGCGCGCTGCGCGCGGTGACCAGCACCGACGGCATGACGGCGGATGTCTACCCCTTCGACACGGCGTTCCTGACCCGCGTCGCCGGCCGCATCGTCAACGAGGTGCGCGGCATCAACCGCGTCACCTACGACGTGACCAGCAAGCCACCCGGCACGATCGAGTGGGAATGAGGGGTTGGCGTACCCTGGCGTAATTTCGGCGGCTATGTAGCGGAAAGAGAAGCGTTTTTCGCCTGACCAATTGATGATCCGTGCGGCATTGTTAATCAGACACGAAGATTGGCAAGCGGTCGAAATCGGTGGGATTGAGCCGAGTAGCGCGACCCGCCCAGGCCGGGCAGCCAGGCGGATTGTCGGCATTCGCGACGGTTCTTCAAGCCGACGCCCTGCACGAACCGGCTGATACCGTCAGGGCGCCTCGCCCGCCTCACGGTATTTCGGCGGCCCGCTGCGGAGGGCACCGCGCGCGCTGACCCCCGTTCAGACGGCGGCGCTCGGCAGCACGGCCTCGCGGCCGACCATCGCCAACTGCGCCGGTGCGTATCGATCGCCTTCAACTGGGATCTCTGCCGACGCCGCCGTGAGCTCGCGCAGTTCGTCGCCTGTCAGCTCCACGTCGACCGCGGCAAGGTTCTCCTCGAGCCGATGCAGCTTGGTCGTGCCAGGGATCGGCACGATGTAGGGCCGCTGGGCCAGCAGCCAGGCGAGCGCGATCTGCGCAGGGGTCGCGCTCTTCTCCTGCGCTACCCGCTTGAGCAGGTCCACGAAGGCCTGGTTCCTTGCCATCGCCTCCGGCGCAAAGCGCGGCACGCTGTTGCGGAAGTCGTTCGCGGGGAGCCTTGTGTCCTTGCCCATCGCGCCGGTCAGGAAGCCCTTGCCGAGCGGGCTGTAGGGGACGAAGCCGATGCCTAGCTCGTCGCAGGCCGCGAGGATGCCGTTCGTCTCCGGGGCGCGCCACCACAGCGAGTACTCATTCTGCACCGCGGCCACGGGTTGGACGGCGTGGGCACGACGGAGTGTCGCGACGCCCGGCTCCGACATGCCGAAGTGTTTCGCCTTGCCGTCGGCGATGAGGTCGCGGACAACGCCGGCGACGTCCTCGATCGGCACCGCGGGGTCGACCCGGTGCTGATAGAGCAGGTCGATCGTCTCGACGCCAAGCCGGCGGAGCGAGCCTTCCACGGCGCGCCTGATGTGCTCTGGGCGGCTGGAGACGCGGCGGTTCTCGCGTGTGTCGGGATCGATGTCGAAGCCGAACTTGGTGGCGATCACGACCCGGTCGCGGACCGGGCGCAGGGCTTCGCCGACCACCTCCTCGTTCTCGTAGGGGCCATAGACCTCGGCGGTGTCGAAGAAGGTGACACCACGGTCCACGGCGTCGCGGATGAGCTTGACCCCTTCCGTCCGCGACAGGGAGGTCGCGTAACTGAAGCTGACACCCATGCAGCCGAGGCCGAGGCTGGAGACTTCCAGGCCGCTGCGGCTGAGTTGACGTGTGTTCATGATGCTTGTCGGGCTCAGACGCCCGCCTCCTCGAAGACTTTGCGGGCGATGGTCAGCGCGGTCATGGCGGGCGGCCATCCCGAGTAGAAGGCGGTCTGGGTGATCGCCTCGACGATCTCGCTCTTGGCCAGCCCGTTCTCGAGCGCCTTCTTCAGGTGGAACGGCAGCTCGTTGATCCGGTAGTTGGCAGCGAGCGCAGTGACCGTCACCAAGCTGCGATCGCGCGGCGAGAGCTCGGTGCCTTCCCATACGTCGCCGAAGAGCACAGTGTCGGTGATCTCCGCGAGCTTGGGCGCGAGGTCGCCGAAGGCCTTGCGCGCGTTGGTCGGGGCTTCCCTCATCGTGTGTTCTCCTTGCCGGGCCCGCGTCAGCGGGCGGTGTAGCCGCCGTCGGGCGTGACGATCTGGCCGACCATGAAGCTGGCCGCAGGGCTGCAGAGCCACAGGACAGCGGCGGCGATCTCTTGCGGCCGCCCCATGCGGCCGAGCGGGATGTCTCCGATGACGGCGTCGAGCCGGCCCGGTTCATGCTCCAGCAGGCCGGCTACCAGCGGCGTCTCGGTCGTGCCGGGGCACACGGCGTTGATGCGAATGCCGCGCGGTGCGTATTCGAGCGCCGCGGCCTTAGTCAGGCCGATCACCCCGTGCTTGGAGGCCGTGTAGGCGCTAAGCCCCGGGATGCCGACCAGCCCGCTTTGCGAGGAGCAGTTGACGACCGCGCCCGCGCCCTGCTGCCGCATCTGGCGCAACTCGGCTCGCATGGTGAGGAACACGCCGCGCAGGTTGACCGCCATCAGCCGGTCGTAGTCGGCAGTCTCGACGTCAGCCGTTTCTGTGCTCATCACATGGATGCCGGCGTTGTTGAAGGCCACGTCCAGGCTCCCGAACGACCGCACCGCCTGCGTCACGGCTTCGTTCACGCTGGTTTCGTCGCTGACGTCGCAAGCGACCCCGAGCGCCCGGCGACCCTCGGTGATTAGGCGTGCCGCTTCGGTGGCCGCCGCTTCCGGATCGCGGTCGGCGAGTACGACGGCAGCCCCGGCCGCCGCAAAGGCTCGCGCGGTTGCGAGGCCGATCCCGGCTGCACCGCCGGTGACGAAGGCCACCTTTCCTCGAACGTCTCGGTCATGTGCGAATCTCCTCGTGGAAGCGAACGCCCGCGCACGCGCGCGCTCCGCATCCTGACGAGGAGGATTTAGGAGCCTCCCATCCAGTCGGTTAGTCGCTAAGTTCGGCATGTGGTCAGAACCGGAGGTTCTCAATCGTGCCGGCCAGCCTTGATGATCTGATCGCGTTCCGGGCCGTCGCCCGCGAGCTCAACTTCACGCGCGCAGCAGCCCAGATGGGGGTCTCGCAGTCGGCGCTCAGCAAGACGGTGCGCGAACTCGAAGTCCGGCTGGGCGTGCGTCTGCTCACTCGAACGACGCGGAGCGTGTCCCTGACCGAAGCCGGCCAGAGCCTTATTGAGGACATCGGGCCGCATCTCGACGCCGTCGCCGCCGGCGTCGCGAACTTGTCGGCCCTGCGGGAGCGGCCTGCAGGCCTGGTGCGCATCACCGCCGACGAACGCGCGACGACGGCCTTTCTATGGCCGGCGCTCGAGCCCGTGCTGGCGCAGTACCCCGAGATCAGGCTTGAGCTGACGATCGACTATGGGCTGACCGACATCGTCGCCGAGCGGTACGACGCGGGCGTGCGCTCCGGCGAACAGGTCGCCCGCGACATGATCTCGGTGCCGATCGGCCCGCCGATCCGCCCGGCAGTCATCGCCGCGCCCGCCTACTTCGAAGGCCGCAAGAAGCCGACGACGCCGCAGGACCTCGTCGGGCACAGCTGCATCAACCTCCGCCTGCCCACCGCCGGCGGGCTCTACGCCTGGGAGTTCGAGCGGGGCGGCCGCGAGGTCCGGGTCAGGGTCGAGGGCCAGGTCATCCTGAACACCGGCAGCATGATGCTTCAGGCGGCGCTCGACGGCCGGGGCCTGGCCTACATGCCCGAGGAGCAGGTAGCGGAGCTGCTGGCCGCTGGCCGCCTCGTCCGCGTGCTGGAGGACTGGTGCGAGCCCTTCGCCGGCTATCACCTTTACTACCCGAGCCGCCGTCAGCCGACGCCAGCGTTCCGCCTTGTGCTGGACGCGCTCCGAGTTCAAGGCGCTCGCGCGCATGGCTACAGCGAGGCCGTGGCGGCTATCGTTGCGCGTGCTCTGGAGTAGTAGCCCGGCGGTATTTTGGAAGGCCGAGGCGATCCGCCGACGCGCGGTCGCCCGGCTGACCGCCCATTCCGGACGACGGAGGAAACCATGCAAGAAGAACCGATAATGGACGTGGCCCATCTCGGGCATCTCGAGCTGCTGACGCCTAAGCCGGAGCAGTCGCTGCGCTTCTTCGTCGACGTGATGGGGATGACCGAGAGCGGGCGGCGGGGCCAGTCCGTCTATCTCCGCGGCTGGGACGACTACGAACGCTACTCGCTGAAGCTGACGGGATCCGACACCTCAGGCCTCGGCCACGCCGCGTTCAGGGCGCGCAGCCCGCAGGCGCTGCAGCGCCGGGTCGCGGCGCTCGAGGCCTCGGGTCACGGCGTGGGCTGGCACGAGGGCGACCTCGGGCACGGCCCGGCGTTCCAGTTCCGCGACCCGGACGGGCACCTGCTGGAGATCTATTACGAGACCGAATGGTACGAGGCGCCGGAGGGGCTGCGCCCCTCGCTGAAGAACCAGGCGCAGCGGCTCCCGGCGCGCGGCGTCAACGTGCGGCGGATCGACCACTTCAACTGCCTCGCGGTCGACATCAAGGCCAACCGCGAGTTCTTCCAGCGCACCCTCGGCCTGCGGCTCACCGAGCAGATCGTGCTCGACGACGGCACCGAGGTCGGCATGTGGCTCACCGCCACCAACAAGAGCTACGACTTCGCCTACACGCGCGAGGCGCATGGCGTGCCCGGCCGGTTTCACCACATCACCTACGCGCTCGACAGCCGCGAGGCCATCCTGCAGGCCGCCGACGTGTTCCTCGAGAACGGCGTCCCGATCGAGACCGGGCCGCACAAGCACGCCGTGCAGCAGACCTTCTTCCTCTACGTCTTCGAGCCCGGCGGCAACCGGGTCGAAGTGGCCAATGCCGGCGCGCGGCTGGTGCTGGCGCCGGACTGGAAGCCGATCACCTGGACGGAAGCCGAACGCCGCAAGGGCCAGGCCTGGGGTCTGAAGACGATCGAAAGTTTTCATACCCACGGCACGCCGCCGCTGCCGCCCGGGTTCGGCGGTGAGGCAGCGGCGCAGGACGATCTGGCCGAGAAGGGGATCGCATCGTGAGCGAAACCGGCGGCAGGCACGGCTTGAACGTGACCGGACAGCACGGCGGCGAATGAGCCCGCTCACGGCAGCCATCGGCCGCTACCGGCACACCGAGGCGCTGTTCGACGACGCGCTGCTGCGGATCGAGCCGTTCCCGGCGATCAGCCGCGCCTTCGCCCCGATGGTCCGGACGCAGCGCTTCGATGTCAGCGAGATGGCGATCGCGACGGTGCTGATGGCGCGTGCGGCCGGCAGCGACCTCGTGCTGCTGCCCGTCGTGCTCGCCGCCCGGGTCCAGAACGGGGCGCTGCTGCGTCGCGCCGGGGACGCGTTCGGCCCGGGCGAGTTGCGCGGCCGGCGGATCGGCGTGCGCGCCTACAGCCAGACGACCGGGCTCTGGCTGCGCGGCATCCTCGAGGAGGAGCACCGGCTTCGTGCGGAGGAGGCGCGCTGGGTGACCTTCGAGGACGCGCACGTCGCCGCGTATCGCGACCCGCCCTGGGCCGAGCGCGCGCCCGCCGGGTCCGACATGCTGACGATGCTGCGCGGCGGCGCGCTGGACGCGGCGATTTTCGGCAACGACGTGCCCGCCGATGCCAACCTGCAGACCGTGTTCCCGGACCCTGACGCGGCCGGCCGGGCGTTTACTGCGCGGCACGGCTTTGTGCCTGTGAATCACATGGTGGTCGTCCGGGCGGAGGTCGCGCGGCGGCAGGGCGTGGTCCGCGCGCTGCTCGCCCGTTTCCGTGCCGCCGGCAACGCGTTCCCGTCCGGCCGCGCCGCCCTCGACCCGGCGGTCGCGCTCGCGCTGCGCTACGCGGCCGGGCAGGGGCTGCTCGCGCGTCCGCTGACGCTGGATGACGTGTGGGCCGGACTGCCCGCCGGCTGCGAGGAGGCGCACGCGCAGCCATAGCTTTCGGCATCGGTCCGCGCTGGCCCGACCGGGACGGCTCGAGACACCCGACTTGCCACCCAGCTTGGGAGCACCCCGTGGCTCATTCGATGTCGATCGTCACGCAGCAGCCGAAGAT
>JAFAYA010000077.1 GCA_019240635.1 Acidisphaera sp.
CGACCCCGCCCGGTTCCCTTACCGGGCGGACACGCGATACCGGCCATCGGGGCAGGAGGTTGCGCCGGTCGACCAGTTCATCCGGATGATGGACCTGTACGGCATCCGCCACGCGCTCGTCGTCGCGACCAATTCGGGCTACGCCGAGGATCTCAGTCCGGTCCTCGACGCGATCGCGCGCGGCGACGGGCGCTTCAAGGGGGTCGCCGTCGTCGCCAACGATATCGCCGCGGCCGACCTCGCACGCCTCAAGGCGAGCGGCATGCTCGGGGTCGCCTTCAATGCGCCGTTCAACGGCACCGCCTACTACGCGGGCACCGGCGATCTGCTGGAAATGCTGACCGACCTCGACATGACCCTGCAAATCCAGGTCAGGGAGGACCAGCTGCTCGACTTCCTGCCGCTCATCGAACGCTCGGAGGTGCGCCTCGTCATCGACCATTGTGGCAGGCCGGCGCCGGAGCGCGGCCTCGATCAGCCGGGGTTCGCGGCCTTGCTCGGGCTCGGCCGGGCGCGACGCGCGTGCGTGAAACTGTCGGGGTTCAGCCAGTTCTCGGGCGAGCGCTACCCCTATCGGGACGCGCACCCGTTCATCGCGGCGCTGCTCGACGCCTTCACGCCGGACGGGTGCCTCTGGGGGTCGGACTGGCCGTTCCTGCGCGCCACGGAGCGGATCGATTACGGGCCGCTGCTGCTGCTGGCCGAGAGCATCCTTCCGGACGCGACCGGCAGGCAGAAGGTGTTTTGGGATACGCCGCAGCGCCTGTTCGGCTTCGCCGCCTGATCGGCCCGGCCGCGACGGACCGGGGTGCGGGAACTCGCGCTCTGCCGGGGCCTTTGTTGTCGGTCATCCCCGTCGTGTGAAAACCATGCGTATCGCCGCGCCATTGCTGGTCCTGTTGCTGTTTCTCGGCGGTCTGGCCGCCTGCGCCAGCACCCCAGAGGAACGCGGCCCCTGGCATCAGTGGCTGCATGAGCATGGGATGGAGTAGGCGGGGGCGCCCGGGGCGGCGCGCCCGCCGGCTCCGGTTTTGGCCTTGCGATTCCCGCCGGCTTCGCTCAAATTTAAGACAAGCCTGAAATACCGACTGGATGGCTAGACTGGATCCTGGGCCGACCGCCCGACCGCTGGCCGTTCGGAGTTGAGCCGGCGCGCCCCTCGGCCACTCGCAACGAGGGCGTGCCCCGCACGCGAGGGGAGCAGGTGAGCCAGCTCGTTACTGCCAGTGAATCCGATACCCCGGAGGTCGCGGCGCTGCGTGCCGGCATCGCGGCGCTCGCCGAGGGCGACTTCCGGCGGCGCATCCACGAGGCGGACCTGCTTGTCCATCTCGGTATGCCCGACCTCGGCCGCGACATGTGCCACGCCTTCATCGCCGACCACGCCCCCCAGGTCGCCGAGGACAGCGACCTGTTCGACGTGGTCCTTTCGGTCGCCTTCCGCACGCGCGACCTCGATGGGCTGGCGGACTACCTGCGCACGATCTACGGCGCGCGCGTTGAGTTCCGCTTCGAGAGCGTCGAGAACAGCTTCAACATGACCGGCGTGGTGAGGTGGACGCTGAACCGTGACGGCAGCGCTGCCTTCACCTTCCAGGACAACATCTTCGTCCACCCGTATCTCGACGTGATCGTCCGCCACTGGGGCCAGGAACTGCCGCTGCTGCTCTACTACCAGGGCCTGCCCGACGTGCCCCCGGGCGAGGTTCTGCTAAGCGTCGAAGACCACGGCACGCTGCCCGGCCTGATGTATTGCGGCGGCCCGGCGCCCGAATTCCACCTGATCCCCGACCCGATCTTCCTGGCCGGCAACGGCTACGAGGAGGTGAAACGAACCTACGGGAGCCCGGGCATCCCCTGGCAGGAGCGGCGGCCGACCGCCTTCTGGCGCGGCACCACGACCGGCTGGCACGACTGCCGCGGCGAACCGCTGGAACACTGGCGCGACCTACCGCGCATCCGGCTCTGCGAACTCGGCACGACAGCGGCCGGCGCCGATCTGCTGGATGTCGGCATCACCGGCGTCGTGCAGGTCGAGGATCCGTCTGCCGTCGCCGAGGTCGAGCGCAGCGGGCTGATGAAACGGCCGACGCCCTGGCGGGATTTTCAGGCTCGCAAGCTGCAGATCGACATCGACGGCAACACCAATTCCTGGCCCGGCCTGTTCATGAAGCTCGCCACCGGCAGCCCGGTGCTCAAGGTCGCCTCCCCCGGCGGGTTCCGGCAATGGTTCTACGACCGACTGATCCCCTGGTACAACTTCGTGCCGGTCGCCGCCGACCTCTCCGACCTGCTGGACAAGGTGGCCTGGCTCCTCGCCCGCGACGAGGTGGCGCACCAGATCGGCCGCAACGGCCAGTTGCTGGCGGACTCCATGACCAAGCGGGGCGAGATGGTGCTGGCCGAGCGGACGATCCGGGCCGCCTTCGCGCAGGCCGGAGCGGACCGGCGGGACGCCTGGAAGCAAGCCGTCGGCCTGTGAGAGCCGCATCGGCGAAGGACGCGCCGCAGGAAAGCGTTGCGCCGGTATGTTAGTAAGTCTAACATCCGGGCGGTTCCACGGGAAGGTTCAATGCGCGCCGATCTCCTGCACGTCGTCACCGCGATCGCCAACCCGATGCGCTGGCAGAGCCGGCTGCGGCTCTATCGCGACTTCGCCCGGCACATGCTGGACAGCGGCGTCCGGCTCACCACCGTGGAATGCGCGTACGGCGACCGGCCGCACGAACTGGCCGGCGACCCGCACCTCAACCACGTGCCGGTGCGCGCCAGGACGATCCTGTGGAACAAGGAGAACCTGCTCAACATCGGCATCGCCCGGCTGCCGCAGGACTGGAAATACGTCGCCTGGATCGACGCCGACATCCTGTTCCGCCGGCCAGACTGGGCCGCCGAGGCGGTGCAGGCGCTGCAGCACTACGACGTCATCCAACCCTGGTCCGACTGCTACGATCTGGGCCCGAACGGCGAGCACATCGCCCACCACGTCTCCTTCTGCCGGCAGTTTTTCCACGGCCGGCCGGTAGTCGCCGAGGGCGCCTGCTTCTGGAAGTCCGGCGGCGGCGCGTACGACTATCCGCACACCGGCTACGCCTGGGCGGCGACGCGCCAGGCGATCGAGTGGCTGGGCGGGCTGTTCGACCTCGGCAGCATGGGCTCGGGCGACCACCACATGGCGCTGTCGCTGGTCGGCCGGGCGGACAGCAGCATGCCCGCCGGGACCAGCGCCTGCTACGCGCACCGCGTCCGGCAGTGGCAGGAGCGGGCGCTGCGCCACGTGAACGGCAACATCGGCTGCACCACCGGCACGATCGAGCACTTCTTCCACGGCCGCAAGCCGGACCGGCAGTACACCTCGCGCTGGGAGATGTTCGTGCGGCACGGCTTCGACCCGGATGGCGACATCAAGCGCAATGTCTGGGGCGTCTACGAGCTGGCCGGCAACAAGCCGGCGCTGCGGCGCGAACTGGACCGCTACTTCCTGTCGCGCAACGAGGACATCAACGCGCTGTAGCGCCGGCTGGCGCGACTCGCAGGGCATGTCGCATCACCGGCGCCGCGCCGCCGAACGGGGATGCCCTGGAGACCGCCCTCTATCCGACCGTGAAGCAATTCCTGGCCCGGCAGGGATATCAGGTGAAGGGCGAGATCCACCATTGCGACATGGTCGCGGTGCGGGAGGGTGCGCCGCCGATGCTCGTCGTCGTCGAGCTGAAGCTCGGCCTGACCCTGGAGTTGGTACTGCAGGCCGTCGATCGCATGGCCGCCTGCGATGCGGTCTGGATCGCCGTGCCGCGCACCCGCCGCGGCCGCGACCGGGACCGGCGCAGCCACAAGCTGTGCCGGCTGCTCGGTCTCGGCCTGCTGGCGGTCAATCCGCGGCGCGGCTCGGTCGAGGTGCTGGTCGAGCCGGCGCCCTATCGCCCGCGCCGCAATCTGCGCCGCCGCGTCCGGCTGCTCGACGAGCACGGCCGGCGCCGCGGCGATCCCTCGCCGGGCGGCAGCACGCGCACGCCGATCATGACCGCCTATCGCCAGGCCGCACTCGTCTGCGCCGCGGCGCTGCGCGACGGCTCGCGCCGTCCGCGCGACCTCACGCCGCTGGCGCCGGCCGCCGGGCGCATCCTGCTGCACAACGTCTATGGCTGGTTCGAGCGGACCGGGCGCGGCGTCTATCGGCTGAGCCGCGCCGGCGAGGCAGCGTTGCAGCGCTGGGCCGCCTGACCACGCCGAGCACCGCGACTGGTCGGCCGGGCTGAAGCCCTCTCCCGCTTGCGGGAGAGGGTTGGGCGAGGGTGGCCGCTGGCGAGCGGCACCCTCATCCCGGCCTTCTCCCGCAAGCGGGAGAAGGAGCAGCCCGTGCCTTCCGGTCCGGCTCAGACCGAGTAGTACATCTCGAATTCCACGGGATGCGGGGTGTGCTCGAACTTGTACACCTCCTGCCATTTCAGCTCGATGTAGCTGTCGATCTGGTCGGGGCTGAACACGTCGCCGGTGAGCAGGAACTCGTGATCCGCCTCGAGCGCTTCGAGCGCCTCGCGCAGGCTGCCGCAGACCGTGGGAATCCCCGACAGCTCCTCCGGCGGAAGGTCGTAGAGGTTCTTGTCCATCGGCTCCCCGGGATGGATGCGGTTGCGGATGCCGTCGATCCCCGCCATCAGCATCGCCGCGAAGGAGAGATATGGGTTGGCCGCCGGATCGGGGAAGCGCACCTCCACCCGCTTGGCCTTCGGGTTCGTCGCGTAGGGGATGCGGCAGGAGGCCGAGCGGTTGCGCGCCGAATAGGCCAGCAGCACCGGCGCCTCGAAGCCGGGGATCAGCCGCTTGTAGCTGTTCGTCGTCGGGTTGGTGAAGGCGTTCAGCGCCTTCGCGTGCTTGATGACGCCGCCGATATAGTAGAGCGCCATCTCCGAGAGGTCGGAGTAGCCGTTGCCGGCGAACAGCGGGCGGCCGCCCTTCCAGATCGACTGGTGGCAGTGCATGCCCGATCCGTTGTCGCCATAGACCGGCTTGGGCATGAAGGTCGCGGTCTTGCCGTAGCTGTGGGCGACGTTGTGGATGCAGTATTTGTAGATCTGCAGCCCGTCGGCCATCTTCACCATCGGCCCGAACTTCATGCCGAGCTCGTGCTGGCTCTGAGCGACCTCGTGGTGGTGCTTCTCGATCACCACGCCCATTTCGGCCATGGTGGAGAGCATCTCGGCGCGCAGGTCGCTCTCGGAATCGACTGGAGGCACCGGGAAGTAGCCGCCCTTGACCACCGGACGGTGGCCCATGTTGCCCTCGGGATAGTCCTTCAGCGAGGCCTGCGGACCCTCGGCGCTGTCGAGCTGGTAGGTGCCGTAGTTCGGCCCGGTGCCGAAGCGCACGCTGTCGAAGATGAAGAACTCGGCCTCCGGCCCAAAGAACACGGTGTCGCCGATGCCCGAGGATGTCACGTACGCCTCAGCCTTCTTGGCGGTGCTGCGGGGATCACGGTTGTACGCCTGCCCGGTCGAGGGCTCGACGATGTCGCAGATCAGCACCAGCGAGGGTTTTGCCGCGAACGGGTCGAGCACGGCGGTGTCGGGATCCGGCATCAGGATCATGTCGCTCTCGTTGATCGCCTTCCAGCCGGCGATGGACGAGCCGTCGAACATGATGCCGTCGCGGAACACCTCCTCATCGATAGTCGAGACGTGCTGCGCGGTGTGCTGCCACTTGCCGCGCGGATCGGTGAACCGCAGGTCCACGTACTCCACGGAGTGCTCGGTCAGCATGGAGAGCACCTTGCCCGCGCCGTTGCCGCCGCTCGTCCCAGGCTTCTTCGCCATCACCCGTCCTCTGTTCCAGTCAGCGTGAGACGGCGCCGCGCTGCGCGGCCCCGCGATGTTTCATTCCGATTGCGCGCCGGCCGGTAATGCCTAGATCGCGTCCTCGCCGCGCTCGCCCGTGCGGATGCGGACCGCTTCCTCGACATGGCTGACGAAGATCTTGCCGTCGCCGATCCGCCCGGTACGCGCGGCATTGACGATCGCCTCCACCGCGCGCTCGGCGACGCTGTCCTCGCAGACCACCTCGATCTTCACCTTGGGCAGGAAATCCACGACGTATTCGGCACCCCGGTACAGCTCGGTGTGGCCCTTCTGCCGGCCGAAGCCCTTCGCCTCCACCACCGTGATCCCCTGCAGCCCCACCTCGTGCAGGGCCTCCTTCACCTCGTCAAGCTTGAACGGCTTGATCACCGCCTCGATCTTCTTCATGTCAGCCAATGACCCCCGACCGGGCGTTTCCCTCCTGTGTGCGCCGCGTCCGGCTGGCGGCGGCGGAGGTTTGCACGCGCCGTGCCATCCGGCAATGCACGCGGGAACGCCGGGGTTTCGCGGTCCATGCCTCTGCAGTGGGCGAGGGCTGCCGCATTTGCGTGCAGCGCGCTTGCTGCTCCGGCGCCTGCCCCCGATACTCCGCGCCGACGCGAAGGAGACGCCACCACGTGAAGACCCCGAACGCGCTGCTCGCGGCCACCGGCACGACGATCTTCACGGTCATGTCGGCGCTGGCGTCGCAGCACCGCTCGATCAATCTCGGCCAGGGCTTTCCCGACACCGAAGGTCCGGCGGACGTGCTGCACGCGGCGGCCGGGGCGCTGCTCGACGGGCGCAACCAGTACCCGCCGATGACGGGGGCGCCGGAACTGCGCCAGGCCGTCGCCGCCGCCAACGCGCGCTTCTACGGCCTCTCCGTCGATCCCGACCGCGAGGTGGTGGTGACCTCCGGCGCCACGGAGGCGATCACCGCCTGCCTGATGGCGCTGCTCGATCCGGGCGACGAGGTGGTGCTGATCGAGCCGCTGTACGACACCTACCTGCCGGTCGTGCGGCTGCTCGGCGCGGTGCCGCGGCTGGTGCGCCTGACGCCGCCGCGCTGGGAGCTGCCGCGCGCCGATCTGGCCGCCGCGTTCGGGCCGAAGACCAAGGCGCTGCTGCTGAACACGCCGATGAACCCGACCGGAAAGGTGTTCACGGCCGCCGAGCTGGCGTTCATCGCCGAGCTGCTGCAGAGGCACGACGCCTGGGCGGTGTGCGACGAGGTCTACGAGCACCTGACCTTCGACGGCTGGCGGCACATCCCGCTGATGACGCTGTCCGGGCTGCGCGAGCGCTGCCTGCGCATCGGCAGCGCCGGCAAGACTTTCTCCCTTACCGGCTGGAAGGTCGGCTACGTGACCGCGCCGGCGGCGATCGCCGGCATCGTCGCCAAGGCGCACCAGAACCTGACTTTTACCACGCCGCCCAACCTGCAACGCGCCGTTGCCGTCGGACTGGCCAAGGACGACGCCTACTTCGCGGCCCTCGCCGCGGAGCTGGCCGAAAAGCGTGACCGGCTTTCGGCCGGGCTCGCCGGGATCGGCATGGCGGTGCTGCCGGTGATGGGCAGCTACTTCGTGACCGCCGGCTACGCACCGCTCGGCTTCGCCGGTGACGACGTCGCCTTCTGCCGCCACATCACCGAGCAGGCCGGCGTCACCGCGATCCCGCTCTCGGCTTTCTATGCCGGCGAGGCGCCGCGGCACTACGCGCGGTTCGCGTTCTGCAAGCGGCCGGAAGTGCTGGACGAGGCGGTCTCGCGGCTGGCCCGCCACTTCGCCGAGCGTCGCGGCGTCGAGTTGACGGGCACCGGCTGAACGGCCTAAAGCCCGGCGCTTCCGGCGGATTGTGGCGGGCGTAGCTCAGGTGGTAGAGCGCCAGGTTGTGGTCCTGGATGCCGTGGGTTCGAGTCCCATCGCTCGCCCCACCCCGTCCGGACCTGGATCACTTCGGACATGACCCAGACAGTCGCGATCGCCGGCCTCGGCGCGATCGGCCTCGAAGTGGCCCGCGCACTCGACGCCGGGGTCGAAGGACTGCGCCTCGTCGCGGTCGCCGCGCGCGATCCGGCGCGGGCCAGGGCGCGTGTCGCCGCCTTCCGCGAGCCGCCGGAGGTGCTCGACGCCGCGGCGCTGGCGGAGCGCGCCGACATCATCGTCGAAGCGGCACCCGCCGCCGCCTTTGCGACGATCGCCGCGCCGGTGATCGCCGCGGGCCGCGTGCTGGTCGCGTGCTCGGTGGGCGCGCTGCTGCCGCGCATGCACCTGGTCGAGCAGGCGCGGCACAGCGGCGCGCGCATCATCGTGCCGACCGGCGCGCTGCTCGGACTGGACGCCGTGCGCGCCGCGGCCGAGGGCGAGGTCGAGAGCGTTACCATCGAGACGCGCAAGCCGCCGGCCGGGCTGGCCGGCGCGCCCTATCTCGTCGAGCGCGGCATCGATCTCGCGAGGATCGAGGCGCCGACCCGCGTCTTCGTCGGCAACGCGCGCGAGGCCGCCGCCGGCTTCCCGGCCAATGTCAACGTCGCGGCCGCGCTGGCGCTGGCCGGCATCGGGCCGGAGCGGACGCAAGTGGAAATCTGGGCGGTGCCTGGGCTTGCCCGAAATGTCCACACGATCCGCGTGGACGCGGCGGCAGCACGCTTCAGCATGACCATCGAGGGCGTGCCGAGCCCGGACAACCCACGTACCGGGCGGCTCACCCCGCTCTCCGTGCTGGCCTGCCTGCGCGGACTGGCCGCGACCCTGAAAATCGGCAGCTGAACGGCGCGTACACCGCCCCGGCTCGCCCCGGCCGCAGCCGCAATCCGGTTGCGGCCGGCCCCGCGGTGCGCAACGCTCCGCCCGGACGGGAGCGGAGGGCAGCCATGACCGATCGGGTGACGCGGCGGGGATTGCAGTGGGCCGGCCTCGGCCTCGCCGGCGCGACGGCGTTCGCCGGCACGGCGCACGCCCAGGGCATGACCGAGCACAGCTTCGACCGCATCCAGCGTACAAAAACGCTGCGCATCGCCGCGTTGCCGGGCGAGCTGCCCTACTTCAAGAAGGACATCGCCACCGGCGAATGGTCGGGCGCCTGCATCGACATGGCCAAGGACATCGCAAAAGTGTTCGACGCCAAGCTGGAATACGTCGAATCCACCTACGGCAACTCGGTGCTCGACCTGCAGTCCGACAAGGTGGAGCTGGCCTTCGCGCTCAATCCCACGCCACAGCGGGCGCTGGCCATCGGCTTCACCCACGCCATGATCATCCATCCGTTCGGCTGCCTGGCGAAGAAGGGGTTCAACCCGACGACCTGGGACGACCTGAACAAGCCGGAAATCCGCATCGCCGTCGATCTCGGGAGCCTGCATGAGACGGCGGCGCGCCGCTTTGCGCCGAAAGCGCAGATCACCGGCTTCAAGACGCGCGACGACTGCATCCTGGCGCTGCAGTCGGGCCGGGTCGACGCGGACGTGCTGGCCGCCATCCTCGGCATCACCGCGGTCGCCAAGAACCCGGCGCTCGGGCCGTACCACTTGCTGGGCAACCCGACGGTCGCGCTGCCGAGCTGCCTCGGCATCCGGCGCGAGGACGACACGCGTTTCATCGACGTTCTGAACGCCTGGCTCGACTTCAACCGCGGCATCGGCCAGATCCGCGAGTGGATGACCGGCGGCATGGAGCTGGTCGGCGCCAAGCCCGAGGACATCCCCAAGGAGCTCAGCTTCTGACAGACCGCCTGAGAATGCTACTACGGCGGCCATCTGACGCGGCTTTCTTCGCTTCCGGTGCTCACGGCCCCGAACGGCCGCGCTACTCCGGTTCTCGAAAGCCACGCCAGCTGGACAGCCGTAGCGCATTCCCAAACGGCCTCTGAGAGCCGATGGGCTACCAGTGGAGCTTCGGCTTCCTCTGGCACTATGTCCGGCTGTTCGAGATCGGCGTGCTCGTCACGCTGGCCTACACTTTTGGCACGATCTTCCTGGGCCTGGTGCTCGGCCTGCTGGTGGGACTCGGGCGGCTCGCGCGCTCGCGCCTGATCAGCCTGCCGCTGATCGCCTACATCGAGGCGTTCCGCTGCACGCCGCTGCTGGTGCAGATCGTCTGGTTCTATTACGCGCTGCCGGTCATCCTCGGCCTGCAGATCCCGCCCGTGACGGCGGCGACGCTGTGCCTGTCGCTCTACACCGGCGCGTTCTACGCGGAGATTTTTCGCGGCGGCATCGTCTCGATCGAGCCCGGACAGTGGGACGCGGCGCGCGCGCTCGGCCTGCCGCGCTGGCCGATGATGCGCCTGGTCATCCTGCCGCAGGCGATGCGGCGGATGATCCCGCCGTTCATGAACCAGTCGATCACCCAGCTCAAGAACACCTCGCTGGTTTCGACCATCGCGGTGCCAGACCTGCTCTACCAGGGCCAGCTGATCACCGCCGACACCTACCGCCCGCTCGAGACCTACACCGTGGTCGCGCTGATCTACTTCGCGCTGCTGTTCCCGACGACGATGCTGGTGCAGGCCTATGAGCGCCGGCTGGCGCGTGCGCGGTGACCACGGCGCCGGCGGTCCAGGCGTTCCTCTATGCGCTGGTGGCCCTGCTGGTGATCATCGACCCGATCGGCACGGCCGCACTGTTCGCGGCGATGACGCCGAACGATACGCGCGCCGAGCAGGCCGAGCAGGCAAAGCGGGCGTCGCTCATCGCGCTGATCGTGCTCGCGGCGTTCGGCCTCGCGGGGGAGGGCCTGCTGCGCGCGCTCGGCATCGGCCTGCCGGCGATGAAGGTCGCCGGCGGCGTCCTGCTGTTCCTCACCGCCGCCGACATGGTCACCGCGCATGGCGCGCTGCGCGCGACGCCGCGGGAACGCGAGGCGGCGCGGCGCACGCCTGACATCAGCGTCTTTCCGCTGGCGATCCCGCTGATCGCCGGCCCGGGCGCGATGACCACGATGGTGCTGCTGCGCTCGGCGGCGCGCGGCGATTTCGCGTCGGTCGCGGCGATCGAGCTGGCGCTGCTGGTGGCGATCGCCGCGACGCTCGCCGCATTGCTGGCGGCGCGCGCGGTGGCGCGGCTGCTCGGCGAGGTCGGCGCCAACGTGATCGGCCGCGTGCTCGGCGTGCTGCTGGCCGCGATGGCGGCGCAGATCGCGCTGGATGGCGTGCGGGAGAGCCTGGGGTTGAGGTAGTCGCCATCCGTTCCGCGTCGGTGATGACCTTGAGGAGCCGTCCGGTCGCGCTATGCTGCCGTCGGGCCGGCTCGGCATCCGCCATCTTGATAAACGTATCGGCAGGGAACGATGAGCGACAGCGGCATAGAAGCCTGGGATGGCGGCACAAGCGCGTGGAGCGATCCCAGCCAATGGAATTTCAACGGAACTGCCGCCACTGCGGCGCCTTTGGAGGGAGCCAGTGTCAACTTCCCGAGCGGCGGGGAGGTCGAGGGCAGCGGCACCGGCGCGATCAACGTGTCGTCGGACGTGGTGTTCGACGGCAATTTTACCGCTGACGGCGCACAGCTCTACGTCGACGGCGGCGGCAACCTGACGGTCAGCGGCGCCGGCTCGAGCCTCACGGGTGTGGCGCCGGTGCTGTTCTGGATTGGCGCTGGCGGACTCGTGCCGGGCCCGGGAACGCTGACGGTTGCCAGCCAGGCATCCGTCTCCGCGCCCGTGTTCATCGATCTGGCCGCGGGTTCCGGACTGGCCATGGATTCGGCCGGTTCGCTGTCCAGCCCGGAACTTTTGATGTTGAGCACCGCGTCGCTGTCGATCGCGGGCAGCGCGGTGGCGAATGTCCAGACGCTGGGATTCGAGGGAACCGGGCTGGTGGACGGCGGCACGCTGGACGCGACGGTCACCGCCGGGCTCGCTCTCGGGACGTTCACCGTGCAGGACGCCGGCAGCGTTTCCGCCAAGACGACGGGGATCGGCAATGATGGCACGCTGATCCTCACCGGAGCCGGAAGCGACTGGAGCGATTCCGGCGGCTTCACGCTGGACGGCACGGCGGGCCAGGTGTCGATCGACAGCGGCGCCGTGCTTTCCGCCGCCAGCGCCGATGTAGCCAACGGCGCGGTGACGCTGTCCGGCATGGGCTCGGCGCTCGATCTCAGTCGAGCGCTGCTGATCGGCGCGGGAATCAGCGCGGGCACGATCGAGGCCGGCACGCTCGCCGCGATCAGCTCGGGCAACGCCACTATCGTCACCGGCGCCGTCACCTTGGCGAGCGGCGCGTCGTGGGCAGTCTCAGGCAATCTCCTCCTCGGCCAGTTGCGCGGCCAGACCGGCACCGTGGCGCTCGACGGCGGCAGCCTGGAGGTCACTGGCGATCTCCTCGTCGGCGGAAGCGGCACCGCCGAGCTCATCCTGGCCGGCACGGCGGCGCTCGACGTCACCGGCACGTTGACGCTCGGCGGCGGAACGGGATCGGGCACCGTGCAGGGTGGCGCGGACCCGACCGTGGATGCGCTGCACGTCGATAACGGGCTGTATGACGTCATCGCCGACGAGCCGCTGACCGTGGATACCGATCTCACGATCGGCGATCCCGCTGACTCGAACGGCCAGATGGTGCTGGAACAGGACGCGACCGTGGTCGCCGGCACCGCGGGGGTGACTGTCGGTGGCGAAGGCAACGGCGAGCTGACCGTCAACGCCAGCGCCGTTTTCGACGCGTCGCAGACGGACGTGACCGCCGCCGACCAGGAGAGCTCCACCGGCACGATCCGGGCCACCGGCGACGGCGCCGAGCTCGAGGCCGGCACCTTGACGATCGGCGGCGCCGGCAATGGCGGCACCGTCGTCACCGGCATGCTGGAGGCGAGCCAGGGTGCCGCCGTGACCGTCGCCACCGAGTTCACCGTCGGTGACGAGAGCGGCAGCTATGGCAGCGCGACGGTCAGCGATGACGGGACCAGCCTGTCGGCCGCCACGCTGACGGTCGGCGGCAGCGGCACCGGGGTCCTCGACGTGGCGCTTGGCGACGTGAGCGTCACCGGCGATGCAGCGGTCGGCTCGGAAGCGAGCGGCAGCGGCACGATGGCGGTGAACGGCGGCAGCGCCGATATCGGCGGCACGCTGACCGTCGGTGATTCCGGCAACGGGCTTGTGGAAGTGCAGCAGGGCGGGTCACTCGGCGCCGCCGCGATCGAGGTCGGGGCGCAGAGCGGGGCGACCGGTGAGCTGGATGTCAGCGGGCCGGGCAGCCAGGCGCGGAGCGACGATGTCACGCTCGGCTCCGGCGGCGCCGGAACCCTGAATGTCACGCTCGGCGGCACGCTCAGCACGCAGGGCGACGCGACCATCGCCGACCAGGTGAATGCGACGGTGCAGTCAGCGTCGCTCGACACGCAGGGCCTGTGGAGCCTCACCGGCGGACTGACCGTCGGCGGCGCTGGCATCGGCTCGCTCGGCGTCAGTGGGGCGGCGCAGCTTTCGGCGGGCGGCGACGTGACGATCGGCGATGACCCCGGCGCGGGCGGCGTGGTCAGCGTGTCGGGCACGCTGGAGCAATCGGGAACGGTGATCGCGTCCGGGCTTGGCTTCGGCACCGGTCTGGTCGTGGGGAATCACGGGGACGGACAGCTGATCGTGACGGACGGCGGCCTGGTCGCACCGATCGCCGGCGCCCAAGGCACGATCGCCGTCGCTGGTCTGTCCGGCAGCACCGGCACGATCACGGTCGGCGGGACCGGCACCGGATCGATGCTGCAAGCCGCGGTGCTCGGCGTGGGCGGCAATGCAACCGCTGCCGGCGGCACGGGCCAGTTGCTGGTACAGAGCGGCGGCACCGTGCTGGCCGGCGACGTGCACGTCTGGACGGGTGGAACGATCAGCCTGTCGGGCGGCGTCGTGCAGACCGATCCGCTGACGCTCGACGCCGGCGGCACGATCGGCGGCGCCGGAACGATTGGCGGCGCGGTGGCCGACAACGGCACCATAACGGCGAGGTCGGGCGCCCTCGCCCTCACCGGCGACGTGTCCGGCACCGGCACGCTCGCGATCGGCAGCGGCGCGACGCTGGCGCTGGACGGCACGACCTGGCCCGGCATCGCCACCGATTTCTTCGGAACCGGCGAGACGCTGGCGCTCGGTCCAACCGCAGATCTGACCGGCGAGGTTTTCAATTTCGGCGCGGACGACACGATTATTGCGGGCAGCAGCATCACCGGCGAGACGTTTGGGGCCGACGCCCTGACCTTGAGCCTGGCAAACGGCCAGCATCTGGTGCTCGCGGGAAGCTACACCGCCGGTGAGCTGACGATCAGCGGCGATGACGCCGTGTTCCCCTGCTTCGCGCGCGGCACGCGGATCGCGACGACGCGGGGCGATGTCGCCGTCGAACATCTGTGCGTTGGCGAAGCGGTGCTGACCGCCTCGGGCGAGCGGCGTCCGATCCGGTGGATCGGCGAGCGCCGCGTAGAATGCCGGCGTCATCCGCATCCGGAACGAGTGTGGCCGATCTGCGTGCGAGCCGGCGCGTTCGGGCCGGCGGTGCCGGCGCGCGACCTGTTCCTCTCGCCGGATCACGCCGTGCTCACCGACGGCGCGCTGATCCCGATCAGGTACCTGGTCAACCGCGCCAACGTGGTGCAGCGGCGCGTCGAGACGGTGCCGTATTTTCATGTCGAGCTCGACCGGCACGACGTGCTGCTCGCCGAGGGGATGCCGGCGGAAAGCTATCTCGATACCGGCAACCGCACCGCTTTCGCGAACGGCGGGGTGCGCTTGGACCTGCACCCCGACTTCGCCGCCCGCGGCTGGGAGGGAGCTTGTGCGCCGCTCGTCACTACGGGCGCCCGGCTCTCGCAGGCCAGGCGGCGCCTGATCGCGCGCGCGCGCGGAATGGGCTGCGCGACGCGCGCCGAGCCGGATGTCCGTGTCGGGGCCGGCGGACGGGCGGTTGGTGCCGCCGCCCGCCGCGGTAACTGGCTCCGCTTCCTGATTGCCGCAGGAACGACGGAGGTCGACATCGATGCGCACGCCGGGCCGGCGCGGCGGATCGACGCCATCGTGGTGGAGGGAAAGATCGTCCCGCTCGAGGCTCGGCGCTCGACCGACGGCATCGCCCGGCTTTCGCTTCCGCACCGGGCGGGGCGAGCGGTCGTTCTCGAGCTGTTGGTCGGCGAGACGCTGCATTCTGCCGCCGCAACCGAGGTTCGGACCGTTCACGCCTGAAGAAATGCCAGCCGGTCCGCCTCCAGCACGACGCAAGTCAGCTTGCCGCCGAACACCGCGCCGGTGTCGATGCCGATGCGGTTCGCCTTCACGACGGGCGCCTGCGTCGGGGTGTGGCCGTGCACGATGACCGCGCCGAAACTCCGCTCGGTCGATAGAAACGGCTGGCGGATGCCGCGCAGGTCCTCGGATGCCTGGCGCTCGAGCGGAACGCCGGGCCGGACGCCGGCGTGCACGAACAGGTAGCCGCCTTCGGCGTGGCGCAGCGCGAGATTTTCTAGGAACGCGCGATGCGCGGGCGGAACTGCGCGGACCCAACTGCCGCGTGGCGCCGTGGCGGCGATGCCCCAGCTCGCGAGCGCCGCGACGCCGCCGTTGAACATCCAGTCGATCGCCGCCGCCCCGTCGCCGGACAGCGCCGCCAGCATCGTGTGCTCGTGATTGCCCATCAGGTTGACGGTGCGGATGCCCGGCAGCGGGTCGCCCGCCGCGAGCAGGGCGACCACCCCCGCGCTGTCCGGACCGCGATCGACGTAGTCGCCGAGATGGATGAGCAGCGGCGCGGCGACGGGGCGGCGCGCGCAATCCTCGGCGATCGCCGCGTGCAGCATGCGCAGCCGATCGAGGCAGCCGTGCACGTCGCCGATCGCGTAGACGCGGCGGTCCGGCGGCAGGCGGGCGGGGGAGGGGCGGAAGGCGATCACGCCGGCCGCGCGAAGGTGAGGGCGAGGCCCTGCTCCAGCGGCATCGGCGTGACACCGAGCAGCCTGACCATCGGCCCGATGTCGAAAGCCTTGTCCTCGGCGAGCCGGCGAATCTCCGCCGTGCGGATCGCCGGAACGCCCGGCAGCAGGCGGCCCAGGCGCGCCGCCGCCACCAGCGGCGCGACCGGCACCGGCAGGATGCGCGGCCGGGGCAGGCCGCCGGCCGCGGCGACGGCGCGCGCGAAATCGGCGTAGGGCAGGGCGGTCGGCCCGGCGATCACCAGCGCATGCGGCCCATCCCACGCGACGCCGAGCGCCGCGCGGATCGCGCGCGTGACGTCGTCCTGATGGATCGGCTGCACGAGGCTGCGCCCGCCGCCCGGCAGCGGCAGCACCGGCACGCGCGCCAGCAGCGCCGCGAGACGGCGCACGGTCTGCTCGCCCGGCGCGCCGTAGATCATCGTCGCGTGCAGCATCACGCCCGAACGGCCGGAGGCCAGCAGCGCCGCCTCGCCGTCCTGCGCGCCGCGGCCGAATTCGTCGGTTTCACGCGCGTCCTT
>JAFAYA010000132.1 GCA_019240635.1 Acidisphaera sp.
TCACTGTCCGGGACGCTCGCCACGATGGGTCCCGGTGTGCCGTACGTGATCGGTGCCAAGTGGGCGCATCCCGACCGTCCGACGATCGCGCTCGTCGGCGACGGTGCGATGCAGATGAACGGCATGGCCGAGCTGATCACCGTCGCCAAATACTGGCGCAAGTGGTCGGACCCGCGGCTGGTCGTGCTGGTGCTCAACAACCGCGACCTCAACCAGGTCACCTGGGAGCAGCGCGCAATGGCGGGCGACCCGAAATTCGAGGCGTCGCAGAGCCTCCCCGATGTGCCGTATCACAAATTCGCCGAGATGATCGGGCTGAAGGGCATCTTTGTGGACAAGCCGGAAGAACTCGGCCGCGCCTGGGATGAGGCGCTGGCGGCCGACCGCCCGTGCGTGCTGGAAGCCTACACCGACCCGAACGTGCCGCCGCTGCCGCCGCACATCACGCTCAAGCAGGCGAAGGCGTTTGCCAGCACGATGGCCAAGGGCGATCCGGAGCTGGGCGCGGTGCTGCGCGGCACCGCGCGGGAGGTGCTGGCCTCGATCCTGCCGGGCCGCTCATAGCAGGCAACGGCGTTGCGCGCGCGGCCACGCGGGTCTAGTCGTACGCCGGACAGGGAGGCCGGCACGTGAACATCACCATCCTCGGCGGCGGCGGCTTTTTGGGCAGCAAGGTCGCGGCCGGCCTGGCGAAGGAGGGCGCGCTCGGCGGCAAGCCAATCAGCCGCTTGACCCTGTTCGACATCGCCCACCCCAGCCGGCCCGACGCGTCCTTCCCGGTGCGCACCGTCGCCGGCGATCTGGCCGAACTGCCGGCCGATGCCGTCCCCGAGGACACCGAAGTGGTGTTCCACCTCGCGGCCGTGGTCAGCGCCGCGGCGGAGGCCGACTACGAGCTCGGCCGGCGCGTCAACCTGCGCGGCACCGACGCGGTGATCGACGCCTGCCGGCGCCTGCCCCGTCCCCCTCGCGTGGTCTTCACGAGCAGCGTTGCCAGCTTCAGCGGCGGCCAGAAGGCCGTGCTGGACGACGATGCGCGGCAGGTTCCCGCCAACAGCTACGGCGCGCAGAAGGCGGCGGCCGAGCTCCTGCTCGCCGACGCCAGCCGCCGCGGCTTCCTCGACGCGGTCTGCCTGCGCCTGCCCACCGTCATCGTCCGGCCGGGCCGGCCGAACCTGGCAGCCAGCAGTTTTGTCTCGGCGATCCTGCGCGAGCCGCTGCTCGGCCTGCCGGCCGACCTGCCGGTGTCCGACGATTTTGCCGTCTGGGTGTGCAGCCCGCGCCGCGCGGTCGCCTGGCTGCTGCACGCCGCGGTCATGGACACCGGACCGATGGGGCTCGACCGCAGCGTCAACCCGCCGGGCATGAGCGTGACCGTCGCGCACATGCTGGCCGCACTGGAGGAGGTGAAGCCCGGCGCCGCCGCCCTGGTCCGGCGGGTCAGCGACCCGGTGATCGCCGGCATCGTCGGCGGCTGGCCGGCGGCATTCGAGCCGCTGCGGGCGCGAACCCTGGGCTTCGCGTCGCACGAGCCGCTGGTCGAGGTCGTGCGCGCCTTCGTGCAGGACGACTTGGCGGCGACGCGCCGGGAGCGCGGGACCGGCTGAACGGGGACGCTATCCGGCGATTTTCGCCGGCTTGCTGTCGTTCGCCGCCGCCGGGGTCAGCACGCTCGTGATGGTGTCGCGCAGCACCGTCACGCGCACCGTCGGCGCTATCTCCACTTCGATCTCGTCGGAGCCGTCGCGCACCCTTTGCACGGTGCCGAGGATGCCGCCGGCCGTCACGACGCGGTCGCCGCGCTTCAGCGCCGCGAGCGAGCGCTTCACCTCCTTCTGGCGGACCTGCTGGGGGCGGATCAGCAGGAAGTAGAACACGCCGAAAATCAGCACCAGCGGCGCGAACTGGGTCATCGGCCCGAGCAGGTTGCCGACGGCAGCCTGCGCGTAGGCGGGCGTGATCAGGCTGGACAGCATGGGGGTGCACCGGGTTGCCGTGGCTCGGCGCGGACCATACTTTCCGCCCCCCGCCCGTCAAGCGTGCCCCTCCTGGAGTGCCGCCCCCTGGAGTGCAAATGGACGAACGCCTGATCGCCGCCGTCGAGCGCGTCGCCGACGCGCTGGAGCGGCTGGCCCCGCCGCCGCCCGGTCCCGCCGACCTCTCGGCCGCGGACGCGTTCGTCTGGCTGCCGGAGCAGCAGCTTCTGGCGCCGGTGGCCGTGGTGGCGCGCGTCGCCATCGACCTGCTGCGCGGGGTGGAGCGGCAGAAGACACTGCTGCTCGACAACACGCGCCGCTTTGCGCGCGGCCTGCCGGCCAACAACGCCATGCTGTGGGGCGCGCGCGGCATGGGCAAGTCCTCGCTGGTCAAGGCGGTCCACGCCGTCGTCAGCGTCGAGCAGCCGGCCAGCCTGGTGCTCGTCGAGATCGCGCGCGAGGACATCGCCAGCCTGCCCGACCTGCTGCGCCGGCTGCGCGGCCAGCACCGCCGCTGCCTGATCCTCTGCGACGATCTCTCCTTCGAGCGGCAGGACACTGAATACAAGGCGCTGAAATCGGTGCTGGACGGCGGCATCGAGGGGCGGCCGGAGCACGTGCTGTTCTACGCGACCAGCAACCGCCGTCACCTGATGCCGCGCGACATGATCGAGAACGAGCGCTCGACGGCGATCAACCCGTCCGAGGCGACGGAGGAGAAGGTCTCGCTGTCCGACCGCTTCGGCCTGTGGATCGGCTTTCACAACTGCGACCAGAACACCTTCTTCGCGATGGTCGAGGGCTACGCCGCCAGCATGGGCCTGCCCGTCGCGGCGGATGCGCTGCGCGCGGAGGCGGTGGAGTGGTCCGTCACTCGCGGCGCCCGCTCCGGCCGCGTCGCCTGGCAATTCATCCAGGATCTGGCGGGCCGGCTCGGCGTGAAGGCTGAGTGAAGGCTACTCCGGCAACCCAGCGCGCCGCAGCCCCTCGGCATAGAGCGCCCGGTCCTGCGCCCGCGCCAGCGGCGTACGGGCGATCGTCTCGGCGATGCTGAACCGCGGCTCGAGCCGCAGCAGCCGGCCGCGCACCTCCGCCGCCGCCTCGGCCCGGCCGAGATGGCCGAGCGCGGCGAGCTGGATGCGCAGGGTGGAGGCGAAGCCCGGCTTCAGCGGGGCGACCTTGCGGGCGATCGCCTCCACCTCCTCGTGCTCGCCGCGGAACAGATGCGGCACCATCAGCGCGGTCTCATAGAAGAAGCCGTGCGGATCGAAGCGCGACAGGCGCTGGTAGCTGCGGATGCGCCGCAGCGCCTCCTCATGTCGGCCGGCGTAAGCCTCGCCGAGGCCGGAGAAGACCCAGGCCATCGGCAGGTTGGGGTTGAGCGCCAGCGCCCGGTCGTGCAGCGCGGCCGCCTCGTCGGGATGCCGCTGCAGGAAGCCGCGGACGTGGCCGGCGATGGTGAGCGCGCGCGCATCCGCCGGGTCGAGCGCCACGGCGCGCTCGGCCAGCTCCGCCGCCCGCGCCGCGTCCGCCGCGTCCGCCCATCCCTGCCCGGCGAGGAAGACGTGCCAGCAGGCCCACCAGGCGTGCGCGGCGGCATATCCGGGGTCACGCGCAACGGCCGCCTGCAGCGCGTCGCCGGCGCGGCGGAACCCACCCTCGTCCAGGCGGTAGATCGCCGGCACGGCTTTCAGCACCAGCTGGTAGGCGCTGGGGTCGGCGGCGCTGTCGCCGGCGGCGCGGGCCCCCTCGCGCAGCAGCAGCTCGGGGTCGACCTGCGCGGCGATCTCGGCGGCGATCTCGTCCTGCACGTTCAGCAGGTCGGCGGCGCAGCGGTCGAACCGGTGGGCCCAGACCACCTCGCCCTCGGCGCGCTGGTCGAGCAGGCGCACCAGCACGCGGACGCGCCCGCCGCCGCGCTGCAGCGTCCCGTCCAGCAGGAAATCGACGTCGCGGCCGGCGGGTTCGAGCGCGTCTGGCTCGTCGCCCGAGGTCCGGCCGGCGATCGTGGCGATCCAGCGGAAGCGCGCGAGGGAGGCGGTGATCTCGTCGGCCAGGCCGAGCGATAGCGCCGCGTCGTGGCCGTCGAGCGCGCGCAGCGGAGCCACGCCCAGCCGCACGCCGCGCCGGGACTGCCCGCTGCCATTTCGGCCGGCGCCGGTCCGCGACGGTGCGCGCAGGCGGGCGAGAAGGTCGCACGTCTCCGCCGCCGGCGTGCGGCCGGCGAGGTCGGCGAGCACCGTCGTGCAGCGTTCATAGGCGGCCAGGGCGGCGGCACGATCGCCGAGGGCGATATGCGCATCGATCATCGCGCGCCATGCCGGTTCATGGTCCTGCTGGATTGCGAGCAGGCGCTCCGCGGCGGCGAGGCGCGCGGTATAGCCGGTCTGCAGACTGAGCGCCGCCTCGGCGGCGGCCCGGGCGGTCCGCCGGAGGCGCTCGCTCTCCGCCTCGCGCCAGCGCTCGAACGCCGGGTCAAGGCCGGCGAGATCGGCAAGCAGCCGACCGAGCTCGACCGGCGCGCACGCGTCCGCCGCCGCATCATCCGGCGCGACCTGGGACAGGAACCGCAGGTCGGTCTGGGCGCGATCCGGGTTCAGCGAGACCGAGCCGCGGCCGATGCGCAGGATGTCTGGGCCGAGCGGCAGCAGGCAGGCGTGCAGCTCGTGCAGGCTCTGGCGCAGGGACGCGCGCCCCTGTTCGGGCTGCCGGCTGCTCCAGAGCAGGCGCCACAGGAAGTCGCGGGCGACCGGGCGCGGCGCGCTCAACGCGAGCACGGCGAGGACGGCGCGCGCCTTGCGGCCGCGCGGCAGCACCGAGTCGCCCGCCGCGCTGTGCGCCTGCATCGGACCGAGCAGCTGCAGCCGCAAGGCAACTGGCGACGCAGCGCCACCCGGGGGGAGGGCTGCGGCCGGGGACTCAGGTGGCACGGTCATGGGGGTCCGAGCTGCCAATCCATTCGGCGGAGTTGATCGGAACCTTATCAACTGCCGGTTTCGTGCGCAAAGGTTAATCGCGCCGCCGGCCAACTTCTTCGCCCGCCTCGGCTAATGCCGGCCGGTCGGTAAAAAGCCTGTGGCTAGGAAAAAAAGCCTTGACGGAGGGCGTCGGGCCTCGTATCGAGGACTCGCCAACGGGCGACGTGCGCCCGCCGGCTTCCGCCGACGGCCCGGTCGCCCAGCGACCGGGCCGTCGGCGTTTCTGCGGTCACAGCGAGGTCTCGCCAGGGCCGCCCCCCCCCCGATCCAACCAGGAGTTGCGCCATGCAGCACCCCGCCACCCCCTCCCCCATCGAGATC
>JAFAYA010000033.1 GCA_019240635.1 Acidisphaera sp.
GGGCGGGTGGAGCGTCGGGCGGCCGGCCGAGCCGCCGCGCACCACCAGGCGGAGCTGCGGGGTAACGCGCACGACGTGCTCGAGCACCGCGCCGAGATAGGTTGAGAGCTCGACCGTGCCGTCCACCCAGCCGACATCCGGCCGGCCGCCCCTGGCGGGGCCGGGCTGGCCGAGGCGCAGGCGCTCCGGCCGCAGCGCCAGCGTGCAGGCGCCTGCGCCGCCGTAGCGGCCCGCGAAGGTGACGCGCACGCCGCCCTCCAGCACCATGTGCGTGGGGTCGACCTGCATGCCCGGCAGCATGTTGCTGCGGCCGATGAAGGCGGCGACGAAAGGATTGGCGGGGCGCTCGTAGAGGTCCTGCTGCGTGCCGATCTGCTGCACGCGCCCGTCCTTCATCACGACCAGCCGGTCGGCCATCGCCATCGCCTCGTCCTGGTCGTGCGTGACCATCAGCGCGGTGAGCCCGCCGTCGCGCTGCAGGATGCGGATGTCGCGTCCGACCTCCAGGCGCAGCGCCGCGTCGAGGTTGGAAAGCGGCTCATCGAGCAGCAGGATTTTTGGGCGGATCGCCAGCGCGCGCGCCAGCGCGACGCGCTGCTGCTGGCCGCCCGAGAGTTCGCGCGGCAGCCGGTCGGCGAGCGGTTCGAGCTGGACCAGCCGCAGCATGTCCTGTACCCGCGCGGCGATGGCGGCGCGGGGCTCCCGCCGCATCTCCAGGCCGAAGGCGACGTTGCGGGCGACACTCAGATGCGGGAACAGCGCGTAGCTCTGGAACACGATGCCCATCTCGCGCCGGTGCGCCGGCAGACGCAGGATGCTCTGGCCGTCCAGCGCTATGTCGCCCGAGGACGCCTGCACGAACCCGGCGATCATGCGCAGGGTGGTGGTCTTGCCGCAGCCGGATGGGCCGAGCAGCACCACCATCTCGCCCTGCACCACGTCGAGCGACATGGCGTCCACCACCGGCGCGGTGCCGTAAAGCTTGCTCAGCCGCTCCAGCCTCAGCCAGCTCATACCGGCAGCCCTTCGGGCTGACCGGCATGATGAGTCTTTGTTTCGCGCGCCGCCGCCCGCCAACCCGGCGCGCGATGCCAGCGGCCCAGGTCGCTGGCAGAATCAGCGTCCTGGGCCGCTGGCATCAGCGGACCACCTGGCCCAGCCGCACCCAGCGGTCGAGCAGCAGCAGCACGCCGCCGATCACGACGATCTGCGCGGTCGCCACCGCCGCGACCAGCGGGTCGATGTGGTACTGCAGGTAGCCGAGCACGGCGATCGGCAGCGTGGTCATGCCCGGCCCGACCAGGAACAGCGTCATCTCCAGGTTCTCGAAGGAGATGATGAAGGCGAACAGCGCGCCTGCCACGATGCCCGGGCGCAGCGCCGGCAGGGTGACGCGCCAGATCACGCGCAGCGGCGAGGCGCCGAGGCTGGCGGCGGCCTCCTCGGCGGCGCGGTCGTGGTTGGCGAGCCCCGCCAGGCACAGCCGCACCACCCAGGGCGTGGTGATCAGCACGTGCGCCGCCACCAGGACGGCGAAGGAGCTGCTGAGCGGCAGGCCCGTGCGCTCCTCGATCAGGATCGCGAAGACGATGATGCCGAGCCCGATCGCCACGCCAGGCACGGTCAGCGGTGCGAGCAACACGGTGCTCAGCGCGTCGCGGCCGCGGAAGCGGTGGCGCGACAGGCCGATTCCGGCGGGCACGCCGGCCAGCAGGCTGAGCGCGGTCGCCGCGACGGCGACGCGCAGGCTGGTCAGCAGCGAGGCGCCGAAATTCGGCACGATGGCGCGGTACCAGTGCAGCGTGTAGCCGCGCGGCGGGAAGGCGATCAGCGTCTCGTCGAACACGCTCAGGTAGAGCGTGAGGACGAGGGGCACGAAGATGATCGCCAGGCCGCAGGCGACGAGCGCCCACGCGCCGCCCCGCTCGAGCGCCGCGGCCAGCGAGCCGGACCGGGCCTGCGCCGCCACCACCGGGCGAGGGTCGTCGCCCGCAGGGCGCCCTGTCAATGAGCCCGCAGGGCGCCCTGTCGTTGGGCCCGCACGGCGCCCTGTCAATGCGAGAGCGTGTTCTTGACGAACCGGCCGCCGACCATGATGGCGGGGATGCGCGCGCCCTCGTTCTGCAGCACGGTCAGGTCGCGATAGGGATCGCCGTCGACCACCAGCAGGTCGGCGTGGGCGCCGGGGACCAGTTCGCCGAGCCGGCCCTCGCGCCGCACGATCTCGGCGTTCACCAGCGTCGCCGAGCGGATGATTTCCTGCGGCGACATCACCTGGGCGCGGATGGTGAACTCGTTGGTGTGGTCGGTCTGCAGCTGGCCGAGCAGGTCGCTGCCGAAGCCGATCCGCACGCCGGCGGCGCGGCACATCTCCAGCGAGCGCAGCCCGCCTTCCAGCACCTTTTCGTTCTTCGCCAGGCTGTATTCGGAGAGGCCGAATTGCGGGCCGCGGCGCTTCAGCGCGTCGTAGGCGACCAGCGTGGGCACAAGATAGGCGCCGCGCTCGGCCATCAGCCGGGCGGTGGGCTCGTCGATCAGGTTGCCGTGCTCGATCGTGCGCACGCCGCCGCGCACCGCCCGCTCGATGGCGCGCGCGCTGTAGGCGTGGGCGCAGACATACGTACCCCAGCGCTCGGCTTCCTCGACCGCCGCCTCGATCTCGTCCATGCGGTACTGCAGCGCTTCCAGCGGGTCGGCCTGCGAGGCGACGCCGCCGGAGACCATGATCTTGATCTGGTCCGCCCCCTTGCGGAGCTCGTCGCGCACCGCGCGGATCACTTCGGGTACGCCGTCGGCGACCCGCGCGGTCCAGGCCAGCCCGTTGCAGCAGCCGCAGACGAAGCGCGTCTGCGTGCGCTTGCGGTGGTCGGCGTGGCCGCCGGTCTGGCTGATCGGCGCACCGGAGATGAACAGGCGGGGGCCGACGAACAGGCCGGACTCCACCGCCTCCTTCATGCCCCAGTCGGCACCGCCGGTGTCGCGCAGCGTGGTGAAGCCGCGCATCAGCATGGCGCGCATCGCGACCGAGCCTTTTGCCGCCAGCAGGGTCAGCGGCACGTCCGCCAGCAGCTGGAGGTTCACCTCGGTCAGCACGATATGGATATGGCAGTCGATCAGCCCCGGCATCAGCGTGCGGCCGGCGAGGTCGATGCGCTGCGCGGACGCCGAGCGGATCGGCGTGCCCGAGACATCCTTGACGGTGTCGCCCTCGACAAGCACCGAGACGCCGTCGCGCAGCGCGTCCTGGCGCGGATCGAGGAAGCGGCCGCCGGTGAACAGGTAGCTCATGCGCTGATTCAGTCGCATGGCCGGGAGCCGGGGTCCAGCGGCCTTAACGCCGATTTCTGCCGCGCCCTACCACCGCGCGGGGCAACCGGTGCACGATCATGTCCTGGCTGCAGCCAAGGGTCGTGAACGGAGCCGTGCGACCGCCGCGCCAGCCGAGAGGAGAACCCGATGGCACCCTATGCTGACGGCTGCTCGCGCCGCGCGCTCGGCGGTTTTGGCCTGGCCGCGCTGTCGGCCGCGGCGTTCGGCGCCGGCGGCCCCATCGCGCTCGCGCAGGCGCAGACCACGCCGCGGACCGCAGCACCCGCCGCCCCCGGCGAGCCGATCAAGCTCGGCATCCTGCACTCGCTGTCCGGCACCATGGCGACCAGTGAGACGACGCTGAAGGACGTCATGCTCATGCTGATCGAGCAGCGCAACGCCGCCGGTGGCCTGATGGGCCGCAAGCTCGAGCCGGTCGTGACCGACCCCGCCTCCAACTGGCCGCTGTTTGCCGAGAAGGCGCGCCAGCTGATCAGCCGGAACAAGGTCGCCGCGGTGTTCGGCTGCTGGGCCAGCGTGTCGCGCAAATCGGTGCTGCCGGTGTTCGAGGAGCTGAACGGCGTGCTGTTCTATCCCGCCCAGTACGAAGGCAATGAGGGCAGCCGCAACGTCTTCTACACCGGCGCGGCGCCCGCCCGGCAGGCGATACCTGCGGCCGACTACCTGATGCGCGAGGACAAGGTGCAGCGCTGGGTGCTGGCGGGTACCGACTACGTCTATCCGCGCACCACCAACCAGATCCTGGAAGCCTACCTGACGCAAAAGGGCGTCGCCCCCGGCGACATCATGATCAGCTACACGCCGTTCGGCCAGTCCGACTGGCAGAAGGTCGTGGCGGCGATCCAGCGGTTCGGCTCGGCCGGCAAGAGGACGGCCGTCGTCTCCTCCATCCACGGCGACGCGAACGTGGCGTTCTACAGGGAGCTCGGCAACCAGGGGATCAAGGCGACCCAGATTCCGGTGGTGGCGCTCAGCGTCGGCGAGGAGGAGCTGGCCGGCATGGACACCGAGCCGCTGCTCGGCCATCTCGCCGCCCGGAACTATTTTCAGAGCGTCGATACCGACGCCAACAAGGGGTTCATCGGCGCCTGGAAGAAATTCATCAAGGACCCGAAGCGCACCACCAACGACCCGATGGAGGCGCACTACATCGGCTTCAGCATGTGGTGCGCCGCGGTCGAAAAGGCCGGCAGCACCGACCCCGACAAGGTGATCGAGGCGATGATCGGCATCGCCGTGCCGAACCTAACCGGCGGCTACGCGGCGATGATGCCGAACCACCACCTGACCAAGCCGGTGCTGATCGGCGAAGTACAGGATGACGGGCAGTTCAACGTGGTCTGGCAGACGCCCACCACGATGGTGACGCAGGAATGATCGGCCGATTTGCCGAACCGAGGACCCGATCGGCGACTCGCGGTGACGGGGACAAGATCCGGTGCAAGACTGCCGGGCCTCCGGCAGTACCCGCTATACGTCCAGATTGGCGACTTTCAGCGCGTTGCCGACGATGAACTCGCGCCGCGGCTCGACCACGTCGCCCATCAGCGTGGAAAACACTTCCCGCGCATTCTCCTCGTCGCCGACTCTGACCTGCAGCAGGGTCCGCACCGTCGGGTCGAGCGTGGTCTTCCAGAGCTGGTCGGGGTTCATCTCGCCGAGGCCCTTGAAGCGCTGGATCGCCAGCCCGCTGCGGCCGTGCGCCAGGATGCGCTCGAACGCGCTGGCCGGGCCGGCCACCGCGGACTCCTGCGCGCCGAGCTTCAGTTGGGCGGGAGAGGCGAAGCGGCCGGCAAACATCGTCGCGCGCTCGGCCAGCCAGCGCGCCTCGGCGCTGCGCAGCGCCGTCATGTCGAGCGTGTGGCGCTCGGCGACGCCGCGCACCGTGCGCGCCATGCGCAGTCCGGTTGCGTCCGCGGTGGCGATCCAGCTCCGCTCGGCGGGCAGCGACACCGCGTTGAGCCGGCCGGTCAGCGCCGGCGTCGCGGCGGTGGCCTGGGCGGGATCGGCGGTCAGCGCGCCGGCGATCGCCGCCTGCTCCAGCAACGCGACGGGCGCGGTGGTGGAAAGCCGGCGCAGCCGCAGGCTCGCCTCACGCAGCAGCCTTGCTTCCTCGATCAGCGCCGGGCCTTCGAACGCCTGTCCGTCGGCGTAGACCAGCCGCGCCTCGGACAGCGCCTTTTCGAGCAGATACTCTTCGAGCTTCCCGTCGTCCTTCAGGTAACGCTCGTCGTTGCCGCGCTTGGCGCGATACAGCGGCGGCTGGGCGATGAACAGGTGGCCGCGCTCGATCAGCTGCGGCATCTGGCGGAAGAAGAAGGTCAGCAGCAGGGTGCGGATGTGCGAGCCGTCCACATCGGCGTCGGTCATGATGATGATGCGGTGATAGCGCAGCTTGGCGATGTCGAAGCCGCCCTGGTCGGCCTCGCCCTGGCCGATGCCGGTGCCCAACGCGGTGATCAGCGTGCCGATCTCGGCGCTGCCGAGCATGCGGTCGAACCGCGCCCGCTCGACGTTCAGGATCTTTCCCTTCAGCGGCAGGATCGCTTGCGACTTTCTGTCACGTCCCTGCTTGGCCGAGCCGCCGGCGGAATCGCCCTCGACGATGAAAATCTCCGCGCGCGCCGGATCGCGCTCCTGGCAGTCCGCCAGCTTGCCCGGCAGCGTCGACACATCGAGCACGCCCTTGCGGCGGGTCAGCTCGCGGGCGCGCCGCGCCGCCTCGCGCGCGGCGGCGGCGTCCATCACCTTCTGGATGATGCCGCGCGCCTCGCGCGGATGCGTCTCGAACCAGTGCGCGATGGCGTCGGCGGTCGCCGCCTGCACCGCCGGCTGCACCTCAGAGCTGACCAGCTTGTCTTTGGTCTGCGAGGAGAATTTCGGGTCCGGCACTTTCACCGACAGCACCGCGGTCATGCCCTCGCGCATGTCCTCGCCGACCAGGCTCAGCGTGTCCTTCTTGCCCATGCCCTCGGCGTATTTCGTGACCACGCGCGTCAGCGCCTGGCGAAAGCCCGCGAGGTGCGTGCCGCCGTCGCGCTGGTGGATGTTGTTGGTGAAGCAGAGCATGGTCTCGTGAAAACTGTCGTTCCAGGAGAGCGCGAACTCCACGCGGATGCCCTGCTGGTCGTCGGCCGCGACAACGCTGATCGGCGGCGTGAACACCGGCGTCTTGGCGCGGTCGAGCCACGCGACGAACGCCACCAGCCCGCCGTCGTAGCGAAAGCTGCTCTCCTGCGGCGGCGTGTGCCGCTCGTCGCGCAGCACGATGCAGAGGCCGGAATTGAGGAAGGCCAGCTCGCGCAGCCGGCGCTCCAGGATGGCGTAGTCGAACTCGGTCTGCGTGAACGTGGCCGGGCTCGGCTTGAACGTCACTTCGGTGCCGCCCGGCGCGTCCGAGGGCCCGACCTCGCGCAGCGGCGCCTCCGCCTCGCCGTCGTGGAAGCGGATGAAATGTTCCAGGCCGTTGCGCCAGATCCGCACGTCCATCCATTCCGACAGCGCGTTAACCACCGCCGCGCCAACGCCGTGCAGCCCGCCGGACACCTTGTAAGAATTCTGGTTGAACTTCCCGCCGGCGTGCAGGCGCGTCAGCACCACTTCCGCCGCGGAGACGCCCTCCTCGGCGTGCAGGTCGATGGGAATGCCGCGGCCGTCGTCCCGCACGGTCACGCTGCCGTCGCCGTTCAAGGTCAGCGAAACGTTCCTGGCGTACCCCGCCTGCGCCTCGTCCACCGCGTTGTCGATGATCTCGAAGGCCATGTGGTGCAGGCCGGAGCCGTCGTCGGTGTCGCCGATATACATGCCCGGCCGCTTGCGCACCGCCTCCAGCCCCTTCAGGACCGAAATGGAAGCGGCGTCGTAGGGGTCAGACTCGGGGGGCGGCGCGGCGTTTTCGGACATGCCGGCGTATGGCTCCAATGGCGATCGGGAGAGCCGCCAATATAGCGATTCCGGCCCCCGAAACCCAGGGGCGCCGGCGTCAGGGATCGCCGCGCAGGGTCCCGTCGTCGGCGCGCAGGAACTCGGCGCGGCCGCGGAGCGGCCGGAACACCTCCGCGTCGGCGCCGGTCAGCAGCACCTGCGCGGGCAGCGTGCCGATCGCGTCGAACAGCGCCGCCCGGCGCGCCGCGTCCAGGTGCACCGCAGCTTCGTCGAGCAGCAGCAGCGGGGCGAAGCCGCGCGCCTCGGCCAGCAGCGCCGCGTGGCCGAGCACCACGCCGATCAGCAGCGCCTTCTGCTGGCCGGTGCTGGCCAGCGCGGCGGGCAGGCCGGACTGCGCGTCGGCCAGCAGCATGTCGGCGCGATGCGCGCCGAGGCCGGCGCTGCCGCTCGCCGTGTCCTGCGCCCGGCCGGCGGCCAGCGCGGCGCGCATCCAGTCCTCCACCGCGAGCGCCGCGTGCTCGCGCAGGCGCGCGGCGAGCGGGCAGAGCAGGTCGACGCGGGCGGCCGGAAAACCGCCGCCGGCGCCCGCCGCCAGCGCCGCGTTCAGCCGATCGACCAGCAGCGCGCGCGACGCCGCGACGGCGACGGCGTGGCGGGCCAGCGATTCCTCCAGCCCGGCGAGCCAGGCCGGATCGGCCCGCCCCAGCGCGAGCAGCCGGTTGCGCTGGGCGAGCGCGCTGTCGTGCGCCGCGACCTCTCGGGCGTGGCTCGGCTCGATCGCCCAGACCAGCCGGTCGAGGAAGCGGCGCCGGCCGGACGCCGCCTCCTGGAACAGCCGGTCCATCGGCGGCGTCAGCCACACCGCCGCGACCCGCGCCGCAATCTCCGCCTGGCTGCGCGGCACCGCGCCGTCGAGGCGATAGACCCGGCGGTCCGCCGATCCGTCGGGCGCGGTGCCGGTGCCGATGTCGGTCTCGCCGGCCGGCGAGGCGAAACGGCCGGCCACCGCCCAGGGCCGGTCCGCACCCCGCCGCGCCAACTCCGCGGCGCGCGCCCCGCGCAGGCCCCGCCCCGGCACCAGCAGCGACACCGCCTCCAGCAGGTTCGTCTTGCCGCTGCCGTTCGGCCCGGAGATGACGGCGATCCGCCCGCCGGGCCGCCAGCTCAGTGCGGCGTAGTTGCGGAAGTCGGTGAGCGCGAGCCGGGTCAGGCGGAGCGGCATTCAGTGGTCACTGACCACCGACCACTCCTTCTCACACCCGCATCGGCATCAGCACGTAGAGCGCGCTGGCGTCGCCGGCGTCGCGCACCACCGTGGGTGCCGCGCCGTCGGCGAAGCGGAACTCCACCTCGCCGGCGATCTGGTCGGTGATGTCGTTGAGGTAGCGGGCCTGGAAGCCGATCTCCAGCGGCCCGGCCTCGTATTTCACCCGGTCGGAGTCCAGCTCCTCGGTCGCCGTGCCCTGGTCGGGGCTGGCCGCCGAGAGCACCAGCAGGTCTTTTGCCAGCGTCAGCTTCACCGGCCGGGACCGCTCCGAAGAGATTGCCGCGACGCGGCCGACGGCGTCGGAAAAATCCTTCTTGCCGACGCGCAGCACCTTGTCGTTCTCGCGCGGGATCACCCGCTCGTATTCCGGAAACGTGCCGTCGATCAGCTTGCTGGTGAGCGTGACGGTGCCGGCGCGGAACTGGATGCGGGTGTCCGAGAGCGCCATCTCCACCTCGCCGCTGATCTCGTCGAGCAGCCGGCGCAGCTCGCCCACGGTCTTCCGCGGGATGATCACCCCCGGCATCGAGCCGGCGCCCTCCGGCAGCGGCTCTTCCACGCGCGCCAGGCGGTGGCCGTCGGTGGCGACGGCGCGCAGCACCCGCGTGCCGTCGCTCTCGGCGGCGTGCAGGTAGATGCCGTTGAGGTAGTAGCGCGTCTCCTCGGTGCTGATCGCGAAGCGGGTGCGGTCGATCAGGCCGCGCAGCGCCTGGGCGGAGACCGCGAAGCGGTGCGGCAGGGTGCCGGCGGTCATGCTCGGAAAATCTTCGATCGGCAGCACCACCAGGCTGGTCGCGTAGCGGCCGGCGCGCAGGCTGAGCTGGGCGTCGCCGCCGGAATGGTCGAGCTCCACCTCCGCCCCTTCCGGCAGCTTGCGCGTGATCTCGTAGAGCGTGCCGGCCGGAGCGGTGGCGGCCCCCTCGCGCGACAGGCTGGCGGCCACCTCCTCGACGATGGCGATCTCCATGTCCGTCGCGGTGAGGCTGAGCCGGCCGTCACGCACGGCGATCAGCACGTTGGCGAGGATCGGGATCGTGTTGCGCTTCTCGACGACGCTCTGCACGTGCGCCAGCGCTTTCAGCAGCGTGGCGCGGTCGGCCTTGAACTTCATGAACCCTGTTCCCCCATGCCCGGCCGACTCGCCCGCGGCAGCCCGGCTGCCGCGTGACCCGGCAGTCTAGCAACCCGGATTTTGCGCGGAAAGCGCGCTGGGTTCCGGCTCAGAGCGGACCGACGCGCAGCGACGCCACGGCAAAATCGGCGTAGAAGCGCGCCAGCGCTGCAACCGTCGCGTCCAGGATCGCCTGCCCCGAGTCGGCGGTGGCAGCGGCGGGGTCGCCGACATAGCCGACATCGCCGGGCACGAAAACCGGCGCCCAGTAGCCGCCGGCCGGCTTCATCGGGTCGGCCGCGTTGCCGTCGAGATAGCATGGCGACAGGCGCGGCGGCAGCCCGGCGATGCGGCCGGCGATCCGCCCCGCCTCCGCCTTCTCGCGCAGCGCGAGCTGCAGTCCAGTCTCGTACGCGCAGGCATGCCCGACCTCGCGATGCGCGCCCGGCAGCGACTCCAGCCATTGCTGCTTGCCCGGAGCAAAGTAGTTGACGTAGCCCACCGCGAGGCCCCGGCTCGCCAACGTCGTGCAGGCCGAAGTCAGCGGCCCCTGATTGCCGCCATGCCCGTTGACGACCAGCAGGCGCGAGAACCCGGTGCGATGCACGCTCTCCGCCACATCCGTCACCATGCCGACGAACGTCGCCAGCGACAGGGTGACGGTTCCGGCCCAGGACCGGTGGTGCGGTGAGAATCCGAAGGAGGGCGTCGGCAACACGAGCACGTGCGGATCGGCGCAGCGCGCAGCGGCCAGGTGGGCGACGCGGTGCGCGGAGAGCGTGTCGGTATCGACCGGCAGGTGGTCGGCGTGCTGCTCGACCGAGCCCACGGTGAGCACCGGCAGCGCGCCGGCGTCACGCGCCGCCGCGATCTCGCGCCGCGTCAGCGACCCCCAGTCATGCGTCCGGCGCCAATCCTCGGCCATCGTCCCCTCCCCTCAGGTTTCGTCCTCGATGCTGAACTGCTGTTCCTCTTCATCATAGCTGAACAGCTCGGCGTAGCGCCCCCACGACACCACGGCGCGAAGCGTATCGTCCGCGTAGTCGGGCGACATGTGGTCCTCCAGCTCGTCACGGAAGCGCAACGCCGACGCGCGGTGGTTCGGCCGCGTCTCGAGAATCTGGCGGATCGTCGCCAGCAGCGGCACGTGCGCCAGCAGCGCCTGGGCGAACAGCCGCTTGCGCTGCTCGATATCCGCCTCCACGAACTGCCGCCCGCTTTCGGTGAGCCGGATATCGCCTTCTTCCAGCACGGCGAAGCGCAGCAGCTGCAGGGTCTCCCCGAGCGGCAGCAGTTCGTCGGCCTCGAGCTGCAGCGCGGCGGCGAGCGGCGGCAGGTCGGCGCGGCCGTTATAGGGCTGGCCGGCCAATGTCTCCGTCAATCCGGCCAGCAGGTTGGTGGAGACCGGATGCAGCGCCGTGCCGAACGCCGGCGGCAGCGCGGCCGCGGCGGCGCGCTGCACGGGGCGTCGGGTCATCAGGCCGTAGATGTCGTCCACCCTCTGCCGGAACGCCCCATCGTGCCGGTCGCGCGGATGCGCAAAGCCAATCGCCAGCTCGCTCGCGACACGTCCGGGATTGGCGGAAAACACCAGGACGCGGTCGCACATCAGCACCGCCTCCTCGATGTTGTGCGTCACCATCAGCATGGATTTTATCGGCAGCCGCTTCTCCGACCACAGGTCGATCAGGTCGGTGCGCAACGTCTCCGCGGTCAGCACGTCCAGCGCGCTGAACGGCTCATCCATCAGCAGCAGGTCGGGATGAACCACCAGCGCCCGCGCCAGGCCGACGCGCTGGCGCATGCCGCCGGAAAGCTCCTTCGGATAGGCGGCGTCGTAGCCGCCGAGCCCGATCAGGTCGATCGCCTGCTCGGCCCGCGCGGCCCGCTCAGCGCGGGGCACGCCCTGCGCCTCCAGCCCCAGCTCGACATTCTCCCGCACCGTCAGCCACGGAAACAGCGCAAAGCTCTGGAACACCATCGCGACGCCGTCGGCCGGGCCGCGCAGCGGACGACCGCGCCAGAAAACCTCGCCGCCGGTGGGCGGGAGCAGGCCGGCGACGATGCGCAGCAACGTCGATTTGCCGGAGCCGGAGCGGCCGAGCAGGCCAACGATCTCGCCCGCGCGGATCGTCAGGTTCACGCCCTCCAGCACGACGAGGTCGGCGGAGGCGTCCTTGTGATAGGCCTGCCGGACGTCGCGGACCTCCAGCAGCGTGTCGGTGGTCACCGTCGCATCCATCCGCCGCCTCTCCGCTCAGGCAAAGGTCAGTCGGCGGCCGGCATAGGCATAAAGCGGCCGCCACAGCACCCGGTTGAACAGCAGCACGAACACCGACATCACCGTTACCCCGAGCACGATCTGCGCGGTGTTGCCGGCGTCGGTCGCCGCGGCGATATACGCGCCGAGGCCGTGAGCGGTCAGCTTCTGGTCGCCCCAGGCCGCCACCTCGGCGACGATCGCCGCGTTCCACGACCCGCCGGATGCCGTGATCGCCCCGGTCACGTAGTACGGAAAGATCCCCGGCAGGATAACCCGGCGCCACCACAGCCAGCCGCCGACGCGAAAATTCGCCGCCGCCTCGCGCAGATCGCCGGGAAACGCCGCGGCGCCGGCGATGACGTTGAACAGGATGTACCACTGCGTGCCCAGCACCATCAGCGGAGTCAACCAGATATCGACGTTCAGCGCGTAGCGCACGATGACGACGACGAACACCGGGAACAGCAGGTTGGCCGGAAATGCGGCGAGGAACTGCGCCAATGGCTGCACCCGCCGCGCCCAATACGGCCGTAGGCCGATCCATACGCCGATGGGCACCCAGATCGCACTCGCCAGCACCATCAGCACGCCGACGCGCAGCATGGTGAAGCAGCCCAGCACAAAAGCTTCGGCCACATCCGGCCAGGCGAGCGCGCCGGAGACGAAGGTGACGATGCGCCAGACTGCCAACGCGACTGCGGCGGCGAGCAGGACGGCCCAGATCGCATCGCCGAGGCGGGAGGCTTGACCCCGAACGCCGCGCCGACGCGCCGGCAACAGGCGCAGCGGCGCCCCGCCGATCGCAGCCAGCCGCCCTCCCAGCCATTCGCCGGCGACGCGCAGCAGGTGCGTCCGGCGCAGCAAGGCGAGCAGCCACGGATCGGCCGCCGCCGCCGACGCGGTCGTCTCGAACCGGAACTTCGCCGACCAGGCGACCAGCGGTCGAAACAGCAACTGGTCGTAGGCGAGGATCACCACCAGCATCGCCAGGATCGCCCAGCCCACCGCGACGATGTCGCGCTTCTCCAGCGCCAGCGCCACGTAGGAGCCGATGCCCGGCAGCTTCCAGGTGGTGTTGCCGACCGAGATCGCCTCGGACGCCACGACGAAGAACCAGCCGCCCGACATCGACATCATCGTGTTCCACACCAGCCCGGGCACGGCGAACGGCACTTCCAGCCGCCAGAAACGCTGCCATGCGGTCAGCCGAAAACTGCGCGCCGCCTCGTCCAGGTCACCGGGCACCGTGACCAGCGACTGGTACATGCTGAACGCCATGTTCCAGGCCTGGCTGGTGAAGATCGCAAAAATCGCCGCCAGCTCGACGCCGAGCACGCTTCCGGGAAACAGGCTCATGAAGAAGACGACCGTAAACGACAGAAAGCCGAGGATCGGCACCGATTGCAGGATGTCGAGCACGGGGATCAGGATCAGCCGCGCGCGCCGGCTCTTCGCCGCGAAGGTCGCGTAGGTGAAGGTGAACAGCAGCGAGGCCAGCAGCGCCGCGAACATCCGCAGCGTGGTGCGCACGGCGTAGGCGGGCAGATGGGCGGGATCGAGGCTGATCGTCACCGCCTCGGGGTTGCTGAGCGGCGCAAACGTGCCGCGGGCGACGTTGGCGACGGCGATCAGCATGCCGAACACGCACAGCAGGGCCGCCGCGTCCCACAGATTGGGCCAGCGCCGTCCGGCGGCGATCGCGGGATAGGCGGTGTCGGACACGAAAGACTTCCTGGCGCGGGCCGTCCGGCTGATAGCCCAGTCGCGCCCGGCCTGTCACTCCGCTGGAATGTGGCGTGTTCGCGACGGCGCCCCGCCCCGAGTGCGGTCGTCGGACACAAGGTCGTTCAAGCCGATGCCCCGAAGAAGAGGTCCACACTCTTTCCACATCGGCGTGTCGCCCCCATAATGGCGCATGGACAGCCGCGCCGTGATCCGGGCGCTCGAGCGGGCGGGATGGGTGCGGGTCGCGACGAAGGGCAGCCACTGGCAGTTCAAACATCCGGTGCAGGCGGGCCGCGTCACGGTGCCGCATCCAAGGCGCGAGTTGCCGACCGGCACACTGCGCAGCATCGAAAAGCAGTCGGGAATCAGACTGAGGTGACGCGATGACCGCCTACATCGCGCTGTTGCGCAAGGACAGCGCCAGCGACTACGGCGTCGATTTTCCGGACTTCCCCGGCTGCATCACCGCCGGACGAAGTCTTGAGGAAGCCCGCCGCATGGCGGTGGAGGCGCTGCGGCTCCACATCGAAGGCATCCGGGAAGACGGGGGCGCCATTCCACCGGCCTCCGCGCTGGACGGCGTCATGGCCGACGCCCAGAACCACGAGGCGGTGGCTTTCCTGGTGGACGTGCCGGAGCGGCCCGGACGCGCCGTGCGCATCAACGTGATGCTGCCCGAGGATATCCTGCAAGCCATCGACCGTGCGGCGACCAACCGCTCCCGGTTCCTGGCTGACGCTGCCCGGGAGAAATTGGGGCGCGGCGGCGCTCCGGCGCGTGCAGGCGCCGCTGGGTCGGACTCCCGCAAACGCCGGGCGGCCGGCACGGCATGACCGGCTCAGCGCGTCCCACCACGCCCGGTGCTGCCGAAGCCGCCCGTCCCGCGCGTCGTCTCGTCCAGCGCGTCGACCTCGCGCCAGCGGGCGCGGAGCACCGGGGCCAGCACTGCCTGGGCGATGCGCAGGCCGCGGGTGACGACGAACGGCTGGTCGCCGGCGTTCAGCAGGATCACCTGCACCTCGCCGCGGTAGTCCGCGTCGATGGTCCCCGGGCTGTTCGGCAGCACCAGGCCGTGCCGCAACGCGAGGCCGGAGCGGGGCCGGACCTGCAGCTCGCAGCCTTCCGGCACGGCGACGCAGAGGCCGGTCGGGATCAGCGCCCGTCCGCCGGGCTCGATCGTCACCGGCGCGTTCACGGCCGCCAGCAGGTCCATCCCCGCCGCGCCCTCGGTCGCGTAGGCCGGCAGCGGCAGGTCGGCGCCGTGCGGCAGGCGGCGCACGGCGATTTCTTCCGTCACTGCCCCAGCGCCTCGGCGATGCGCGCGGCGAGGCGCTCGGCGACCTGCTGCTTGGGCAGGCGCGGCCACGCCTCCTCGCCCTGCGCGGTGATCAGCAGTACCGCATTCTCCTCGCCGCCCATGATGCCGCTCGCCGGCGAGACGTCGTTGGCGACGATCCAGTCGCAGCCTTTCCGCGCCAGCTTCTCGGCGGCGTTGCGGCGCACGTCCTCGGTCTCGGCGGCGAAGCCCACCACCAGGCGCGGGCGGCTCGGACCGGGGCGCGACAGGGTGGCGAGGATGTCGGGGTTGGGTGCGAGGTCCAGCGTCGGCGGGCCGGCGCCCGGGCGCTTCTTGAGCTTGCGGTCGGCGGCGTTCGCGACGTGCCAGTCGGCGACCGCGGCGGCGCAGACGGCGACGTCGGCGGGCAGCGCCGCCTCGCAGGCGACCAGCATCTCGGTCGCCGTCTCGACCCGCCGCACGCCGACGCCGGGGGGGTCGGCGATCGCGACCGGGCCGCACACCAGCGTCACGCGGGCGCCGCATGCGGCCAGCGCGCCAGCAATCGCGTGGCCCTGTCGGCCGCTGCTGCGGTTGGCGAGGTAGCGCACGGGGTCGATCGGCTCGTGGGTCGGGCCGCTGGTGACCAGGACGTGGCGTCCGGCGAGCGGACCCGCCTGCCCGAGCAGCCGCCCGATCGTCGCCAGGATCACCGGCGGCTCGGCCAGCCGGCCGGGACCGAACTCGTTGCACGCCATCGCCCCCTCCTCCGGGCCGACCACCGCGACGCCGCGCGCCCGCAGGCTCGCCATGTTTGCCTGGGTCGCCGGGTGCAGCCACATCCGCACGTTCATCGCCGGCGCCGCCAGCACGGGCTTGTCGGTCGCCAGCAGCAGGGTGGAGGCGAGGTCGTCGGCGATCCCGGCCGCCATCTTCGCCAGGATGTCCGCACTGGCAGGCGCCACGACGAGAAGGTCGGCCGAGCGCGACAGCTCGATGTGGCCCATCTCGCTCTCGTCGGTCAGCGAGAACAGCGCGGTGTGCACCTTCTCCTCGCTGAGCGCCTGCAGCGACAGTGCCGTGACGAACTGCGCGCCGCCGGCGGTCAGCACGCAGCGCACGCCGGCGCCGGCGCGCCGCAGCAGGCGCACCAGTTCGAGCGCCTTGTAGGCGGCGATGCCGCCCGAGACGATCAGCAGCACGCGCTTGCCGGCCAGCATTTTCTAGTGCCCGATCGGACGCAGGGCTGATCCGCTTCGGATCAGTCCGGAGTGCGTGAATCGGCCACTCAGACAAGCAGCGAAGTGCCGGCTTTCCATGAAAGCCGGCACTAGAGCCGCCAGCCCTGGTGGATCGCGGCGATGCCGCCGGACAGGTTGCGCACCGAGACTCGCGCGAACCCGGCGGCGCGCAGCATGCCGGCGAGCGTCTCCTGGTCCGGAAACGTGCGGATGCTCTCGGCGAGGTAGCGGTAGCTGGCGGCGTCGCCCGCCACCATCGCGCCGAGACGCGGCAGCACGGCGAACGACCAGGCGTCGTAGAGCGGCCCGAGTGCTGCCACCTGCAGACGCGAGAATTCGAGGCAGAGGAAGCGCCCGCCGGGCGTGAGAACGCGCCGCGCCTCGGCCAGCACGGCCGGCTTGTCGGTGCAGTTGCGCAGTCCGAAGGCGATGGCCACGACATCCGTGCAGCGCGCCGGTAGCGGCAGCGCCTCGGCGTCCGCCACCAGGAAGGCGAGCCCGTCGGCCAGGCCCCGCCCCAGCGCCCGGTCACGACCCACGCCGAGCATGGCCGCATTCACGTCCGACAGGATCGTCGGCCCGCCACCGGCTTCCAGCCACGCGAAGCTGACGTCGCCGGTGCCGCCGGCCAGGTCGAGCAGGCGCTTGGCCGGCCGCGGATCGAGCGCGGTCACGAACACGCGCTTCCACGCCCGATGGATGCCGAGCGACATCAGGTCGTTCATCAGGTGGTAGCGCGGCGCGACGCTCTCGAACACGTCGCGCACCAGGCGCTTCTTCTCGGCGCGCGGCACGGCGCGGTAGCCGAAATCGACGGTCTTGTCGCTGCTCACGCGCGGTGTATAGCCTGCGGCGGGCCGATGCCGGAACTCCCCGAGGTCGAGACGGTGATGCGCGGGCTGGAGGCGCGCCTGCGCGGACGGCGCATCCTGCGCGCGACCCTGCGGCGCGGCGACCTGCGCTGGCCGTTCCCGGCCGGCTTGCAGGGGCGGCTGACGGGGGCGCGCGTATTAGGCTTCCGGCGCCGGGGAAAATACATCCTGATGCGGCTCGACGGCGGCGACAGCGTGCTGATCCATCTCGGCATGTCCGGGCGGATGCTGATCGGGCCGGCGCGCCCGAACGCGCCGCCGCCGGCGCACGAGCACGTGGTGCTGGAGACCGATGACGGAGGGCGTGTCGGCTTCGTCGATCCGCGCCGGTTCGGCGCCGTCGATCTCGTGGGCACGGCGCAGGAGGACGCGCACCGGCTGCTGCGTGATCTCGGGCCGGAACCGCTCGATCCCGCGTTCTCGCCGGCGCGGCTGGCCGGGGCGCTAGCGGGGCGGCGCACGCCGCTGAAGGCGGCGCTGCTCGACCAGCGGGTGGTGGCCGGGCTCGGCAACATCTACGCCTGCGAGGCGCTGTTCCGCGCCCGGCTCAGCCCGCACCGCTCGGCGCACACCGTCGGCGCGGGCCGCGCCGCGGCGCTCGTCACGGCGATCCGCGCCACCCTCGGGGAGGCGATCGCCGCGGGCGGCTCGAGCCTGCGCGACTACGTCCGGCCGGACGGCGAACTCGGCTACTTCCAGCACGCCTGGAAGGTGTACGGCCGCGAAGGCCTGCCGTGCGAGCGCTGCCCCGGTCCGCCTTCCTGCCCGGGAATACGCCGCATCGTCCAGTCCGCTCGCAGCACTTTTTTTTGCCCGCGCACCCAGCGATAAAGGAGCCGCAAGGAGGACCGCATGGCCGAGATGATCGTGACGGAGACGCATGGGCGGGTCGGACTGATCCGGCTTGACCGGCCGAAGGCGCTGAACGCGCTGTGCGACCAGCTGATGGCGGAGCTCGGCGAGCAGTTGCTGGCCTTCGACGCCGATCGGGCGATCGGTGCCGTAGTGCTGACCGGCTCGGAGAAGGCGTTCGCCGCCGGGGCGGACATCAAGGAGATGCAGGACCGAAGGTATCCCGCCGTGCTGTTCGACGACTTCATCGCCCGCTGGGAGACCATCCTGCGCATCCGCAAGCCGGTGATCGCGGCGGTCGCCGGATTTGCTCTCGGCGGCGGCTGCGAGCTGGCGATGATGTGCGACATCATCCTCGCCGCCGAGACCGCGCGGTTCGGCCAGCCGGAAATCAATCTCGGCATCATCCCCGGCGCCGGCGGCAGCCAGCGGCTGACGCGCGCGGTCGGCAAGTCGAAGGCGATGGAGCTGATCCTGAGCGGGCGGATGATGGACGCCGGGGAGGCCGAGCGCGCCAACTTGGTCGCGCGCGTGGTGCCGGCGGCGGAGCTGGTCGGCGAGGCGATCAAGCTCGGCGAGCGCATCGCCGGCCTCTCGCCGGTCGCCGTCCTGGCGGCCAAGCAGGCGGTGAACCGCGCCTACGAGACGACCTTGACCGAGGGCGTGCGCGCCGAGCGCTCGCTGTTCCTGTCGCTGTTCGGCACGCCGCACCAGCGCGAGGGGATGGCCGCGTTCGCCGAGAAGCGCAAGCCGGACTTTTCTGCGGGCTGACCGGCGAGCGGGTCGCTGCGATGGTCGCGCTGGCGACGCATCTGCAGATGATGGCCGCCTACAACGGCTGGGCCAATCGGCGGCTCTATGGAGCGGCGGCCGCGCTGCCCGACCCCGCCTGGCGCCAGCCCGCCGGCGTGTTCTTTGGCAGCCTGCACGGCACGCTGAACCACCTGCTCGCCACCGACCGGATCTGGCTGCGGCGGCTGACCGGAGAGGGCGAGGCGCCGAGCCGGCTCGACGCGATCCTGTTCGAGGAACGCGATGCGCTCCGGGCGGCACGCGAAGCCGAGGATGCCCGGCTGTGCGGCTACGTGGCGGGCCTGTCGGACACCGACCTCGCGGCCAGCTTCGAGTACGCGACCACCCGCGGCCAGCCACAGCGCCAGCCGCGCTGGCAGGCGCTGGTGCACCTGTTCAACCACCAGACCCATCACCGCGGGCAGGCGCACGCGTGCCTGACCCGTCTCGGGGTCGCCGAACCCGCCTCGCTGGACCTGCTCGTGATGCAGCGCGAGCAGGCGTCGCAGCGCGCGCCGTGAGCGGTCCGGCCGCCGAGCGGCTCAATCCCGGGCCTTGCGGAAGATCAGGTGGACGCTCGCGTGTCCGGCGTTCTCGGGGATCACCAGCACCGGCGGCTCGGCGACGTCGCCGACCATCAGCATGATCTCGTTGAGGTCGTAGTCGAACATCGTGATCGTGCCCTCCGGCGGCGCCGTGTCGAGCGGCAGCAGGTCGTGCAGGGTGTCGCCGTCGCGCCGGTAGTAGCGGGCCAGCCCGGCCTCATGGCCGAAAAACCGCCGTTCCTTGGCGTAGGTGAGCTGCAGGGAAGCGACGCCGCCGACCTCCAGCAGGGCAAGCAGCCGGCCGATAATGCGGTAGCCGCGCTCCGGCGGGATGTGCTGCAGCACGATCACCGAGTTCACGAAATTGAAGCGGCCGCTGACCTGCGAGAGCGTGTCGTCGCCTTGCACGACGGTGGCATTGGTCGTGTTGGTCAGCTTCAGGCTCTGCCGCGCCAGTTCGATCATGTGGGGTGCCACGTCCACGCCGACCGCCTCCCTGGCCCGCTCGGCGATCGGCAGCAGCAGGCGGCCGACGCCGCAGCCGAAATCGAGCGCCCGATCGAGGGTGAAGCCCGGCCTGCAATGGCGGTGGATACGGTCGATGATCTCGGCCACCAGCCGCCGGCCGGACTCGAAGAAGCGGGCCTTGGCCTGCGCATCGAGGTCGCGGCCACGGAACTCCTCCGCGCTGAGCACCGCCCAGTACGGCTGCTCGGCGGCGATCGTGCGCCAGTCGCGGTCGGTATCGCGTCGCATCGGCGGCACCCCCGTCCCTTCTGCAGGCCGGACGGACGGACGGAACCGCCGGCGCGCCCGCAAGCTGCTGCTGCGCCGCCCGGCGGGCAAGCGCGGATATCGTATGCGGTGTGCGTCAGCGCGCGGGTGCGGCGGGCTCCATGAGCTTCGGCCGGCCCGCGCCCCGGCGCAGGCGCACCACGCGGCCGCCCTCCTCCGGGTCGGCCACCGTCTCACCGGAGAGCCCGAGCACGGCGAGCATGTGCGCCCCCACGGTGCGCGGCTCGTAGCGGCGCATGATCGCCGCGCGGCCGCGCGCGCCGAGCGCCCGCGCATCGTCGGGACGCTCGTGCACGTGGCGCATATGCACCGCCGCCTCGTCCAGATCGGCGTCGGCCCACTCCTGTCCTTCCGCGCCCGGGTACTCGTTGTCACCGACCGCCACCATCCGATAGCCGACCACGTAGGCGCACTCGGGCGTCGCGAAATCGGCAGTGCCGGAATAGCCGGTAAGGATTACCGGTTTGCCCATCAGCATGGCCTCCGCCGGGCCGCGGCCGAAGCCTTCGGACCGGTGCAGCGAGACGAAGGCGTCGGACGCCTCGATCAGTGCGATCAGATCCGCGCGATCGAGCTCGACGTCGCGGATTTCGATGCGGGGATCGCGGCAGAGCCCGTTCAGCCGGCGCCAGGGACCCGCTGCGGCGGCGCCGCCCTGCGTCTTGATCAGCAGGTGCACCTTCTCCCGCCCGTCCGGGAAGGCGCGCAGGAAGGCGCGCACCACCGCCTCCGGGTTCTTGCGGCTGGCGTAGGAGCGAAAGTCGAACATGAAGAAGAACACCGTCGCGTCCGGCGGCAGGCCGAGCCGGGCGCGGTCCAGCGCCGCGCCGGCCGGCGGCGCGACGACCGCCATCGGCACCAGTTCCACCGGGCGCAGCGCCTCGCGCGCGAAGGCGCCGCGGGCGAACTCGGTGGCCGCCCAGATCTCGTCGTAGAAGGCGAAGCTGTGCAGCCAACGGCGCGGCAGCCGGTCCAGCTCCCAGGCCCAGAAGCCGATGGAGCGCCGCGCCTCCACCTGCGCCTCGCGCAGGAAGTTCCAGTCGTCGTAGGCCGTGTCGGCGTTCAGATGCACGATGTTGATGTCGAGCGCGACCGGGCCGGGCGGCAGCGCCGTGCCGTCCGGGCGCAGCACCTGGCCGGTGCCGCGGTCGATGATCAGGAAATCCGTGCAGCCGGCCTCCTGCAGCGCGCGGGCGTTGCAGCGCAGATCCTCGCCGCGGCCGGAGGGCAGCGACCACTGACCGGTCAGGCCGAGCGCAGCGCGGTGCACGGCCGGCGCCGGCGCGGCCGGGGTCGCCGGCGGCGGGAAGGGATGCGCGGCGGCCAGCGGCGTCGTGCTGTAGGTCGGACCGAAATGGTGCCGGCCCCAGTCCAGCAGCGCGGCGCGGCCTGCCTCCTCGCGCAGGTCGAAGGCGGCCTGCAAATCGGTGCGCGCGGCGTGCACCAGCTCCAGCACGTTCGGCACGCCCGCCAGGCGGAGCGAGGCGTCGGCCAGGAACGGGCGCAGCCTTGGGTCGAATTCGTCGAGCGCCAGCCCCAGCTCGCGCAGCCCATCGGTTACCAGCCAGAACAGGAAGGCCCAGCAGGAGGCCTCGTCCTTCAGCGGGAAGCTGCGCTGCACGTCGGTGCGCAGCTCCCATAGCGCGAGCGCGCCGCGGCTCAGCCGGAAGCCGCCGCAGATCTTGTCGGTCGGCTCGTCGAAGTAGCGGCGGACCGGGGCGGCCATGGCGGCCGGCCAGCCATAGGCCTTCGTCGCGACGTAGGCGTACCACAGCGCGTGCGCCATGCGGCCGCTGCGCTCGGTCGGGAAGCGCAGCCAGCCGTCGAGGTATTCGCGGCGCAGCGGGATTTTCCGCGTGACCAGCATCCCCTCGGTGAGCGGCACGTCGCGGTAGTAGGAGGAGATGTTGGAGAGGGCGGCCATCGCCGTGACGAACCGGTCGCTGAACAGCGCGGGATCGACGCTGCGCTCCAGCGCGCCGGAGGTGATCGCCCAGGCCAGGTATTCGGACAGCGCGTCCGGGTCGCCGACCGGAAAGTAGGTCTGCAGGTCGGCGCGCAGCTCCCAGGCCAGCGCGGCCTGGCGGGGCAGCAGCATCTCGAAGCCGCCGGGGCGGGCCAGCACGTCGCCGGCGAGAAAGCCGCCGACCTCCGCGGCGGTCCCGTCCCAGCTGGTGGCCGAGACCGAGGGCCAGGGGTGCTGGCGGGCGCGCGCCGAACTGCTCTCCGTCCGGTCGCTGTCGTAGAGCATGGCCGCGGCGGCGACCGAGCGGCCGTCCACGCCCTGCGCCTCGGCGTCGCCGCCGAGGAACCAGGCGAGGTAGTTCTCGAGCCCGGTCGCGTCATACACGTCGAACACTTGCTGGAGGTCTTTGCGGTCCAGCCAGAACTGGTACATGAAGCGCGTCATCACGACGCCGCGCGCCGCCGCCACCTCGTCCGCCTCGTCGAAGAACTCCGAGCCGATGCCGAGCGGGCGGGCGGGATCGAGCCGCTCGTCATCAACGGCGCGCAGGATCCATCGGCGCATGAACTCCTCGATCGGCCGTCCGTTGCCGAAATTCGCAAAGCCGTAGGGGACGGGCTTGTACGCGGCGAAGCGGTTGGCGGCAACGAGCTCGCGGTAGTCGGCGCACAGCTCGGCGATCGCCGGCGGCAGGTTCGTCGCATCGAACCGGTTCTGGTGCTTGGAGAACACCTCCGGCTTGCCCGGCTCGATGCCGCTGAAATGAAAGAAGACCAGCGGCGCGCCGTCCACCGTCCAGCCCTCGCCCTGCTTTGCCACGCGCCGGTGGGCGATGTTCCAGTAGGCGACGTTGTAGCCGGTGTGGCGCAGGATGAAGCTGCGCGGTACGAAGGCGGGCGCCAGGTCCATCCAGCGCTGGTCGGTGAACAGGTTGGCCGCCACGTCCACCCGGCAATGCGCGAAGCACCGCTCGCTCCACCAGCCGACCAGCCGCTCGGCGTCGGCGTCGCGGCGCAACGCGAGGAAGCCGAGGTTGTAGACGCCGGAGCGCAGGATCGTGAGGTCGCTCGGTTCGCGCCCGTCCTGCAGCGGCTGCATCATGTGCGGCGTCAGCACGAGCGTGTTCTCGGCGAGTGCAGCGAACACCTCCTCGAGGGGCGCGAACAGCAGGATGTCGGGATCGAGATAGACCACCTGCGTGCAGTCGCGCGGCCCGAACAGGTGGCGGAACACGTACGGCTTGATGGCGGTGTTGAACTCGATGACGCTGTACCACAGCTTCATGTTCTCGATCAGGGGGATGCCGAGATCGTCGCAGCCGATCAGCTCGGCGGCGAGGTCGACGTCCGGAAAGGCGCGCGGGGCGTCGGCGAGGACGATGTAGCGGGCCACGTCCGGATGGAACGCGCGCACCGACTGCATCAGCGTGGCGGCGTAGCCGATATAGTTGGCCGAGACGATGGTGAAGATCGCCCGGCGTGGCACCGCCTTCGCCGCCGGTCGTGACTTGCTGGCTATGATCGATCTCCCTGATCGCGTGACCCGACCGGGTCAGCATACCATCGGAGGGTTGCGCGGAATACCGCGCCCCGCCGCACGCGCGTGATCGCCGGAGATGAAACCACCGGAGACGTGGATCAAGCGATCGAACAGCGGCCTGCAGCAGGATGGGTGGGCGCCAGCGACCGCTCCCCGCGCTACGGCGCGACGGCGGCGAGCCAGCGGCCGGCGGCGGTCTCCAGCGCGGAGATGCCGACGCGGCCCTCCTGCCAGCCCTTGGTGTAGAAGTGGTGACGCAGTTCCTCGATATCGTCGGGCGGATAGACCTGGGCGAGGTCGCGGTAGTGATCGTGGTACCAGCGCGCGTCGAACGGAAAGGCGTGCGGCAGGCGTCCCTCGAAGTAGCCTTGCCGGAGGAAGTGCTCGTGGAGCGAGGGCACATCGCCGGCGAGGCGGGCGGCCTCCACGTCCGGGTACTGCAGCGCGTAGAAGCGCCGGTCGAACGGCGTGGCGCGAAGGATCTCGCCGATTAGGAAGCGCAGGAACGCGCCATCGACGCTGACCGTCTCCGCGTGCGCCGGCAGTGCGGCCAGGCCGAGCCCCTTCAGGATGACGGCGATCGGCGGAAGATAGCCGGGCTCGGGCTGGGGCTCGGGCGCGACGGCAGGGCGCTCGCTGTTCTCTTTCGCCTCGATATCCGCCACGGGCACATTCCCTGGTTGAAGGTGAAGCGACCGCAGCGAACCGACGCAGGCCAAGCCAGGCGTCCTGTGCAGCGGCATTCCCGGAAGCGGCGGCATTCCTAGTCACGGCGCCCCGCGCCGTCAAGAAATCCAGCCGGGAACAGCAAAGTTTTTCGTCACGGTGGCGTGACGATCCCGGGCGGGTGGAGGCCGCCCAGCATGCACAGCGTGAGGTGGTAGATGGCGCTGACCTGCCAGTGAAACATTGCCGCGTCCTGCTCATCGCGCGCGAGAGCATGCACCCCATTTGTTGCGCAATGGTAGTCAAGGAACCGCTCCGCCTCCCCCCAGCTCGCCGCGCTGTCGCGCGTGAAGTGCTGGGGGTGCTGCATGAAGTCGGAGACCGCCTGCCAGGCCGCCCGACGGCGAAACCAGCTCCGGTCGAGGCGCGCCGCGTCGATGCAGTGCCGCACCGCGGCCTTCGGCACCCAGCCGGTGCGGCCACCGGCGGCGGCCATGCGCCGCGCCAGTTCGGTCTCCTCGTTGGACAGCAGCACGCCGGGGCCGATCCGGCCGAGCGCCGTCGCGAAGCCGCCGGCGGCGCGCAGCCGCTCCAGCCGGTAGGCGACGTTGGTGCCGGCGACCCACTCGTCGGGCCCGAGCACCCGTCGGCGACGGCCGCGCTCGATCAGGCTCAGATAGCCGAGCAGGCCGTCGGCCAGCCACGCCGGGCGCGGGGTAGCCCAGCGCGGCCGCACCGGGCCGCCGATCATGTGCACGTCCTCCCCGAACGCCGCAAAACCCTCGAGCAGGGCGGCGAGCCAGCGCGGCGGCGCGATCGCGTCGTCGTCGATAAAGGCGAGCAGCGGGGCGCGCGCCTGCTGCACTGCCAGGTTGCGGGCCCGCGCTAGGCCGGGCTCCGGCAGGTGAAACCAGCGCAGCCCGCGCGGCCGGCGGACCACGCGCCTGTAGCGGGCGGAGGTAGCGGCCTCAGGTGAATTATCGATGACGATGACTTCGTAGTGCCGCGGTGGCAGCGTCTGGCGCGCCAGGGCGGCGAGGCCGCGGCCGAGGCTGTCGTAGCGCTCGTAGGTGCAGATGGCGGCGGAGATCAGCATGCCCGGATCGTTCCATGAAGTGCCCGAGCGGTCGACAGCACCGGCGTGGCGCCGCGGCATGGCGCGGGTGAGACCGGTGAGGCGAGAGGAGCGGGCATGACCGTGGCACCGGACGCGGCGGTCGCGGCGCTGTGGCGCGACGCGGCGATGCCGGAGGCGGCGCTCGCCGGACTGGCACTGACCGGCGCGGAGCCGGCGCTGCCCTCCTCCTTCGCGGTCGGCACCGCGGCGCAGGCGAGCATCGCCGCGGCCGGCCTCGCCGCCGCGGCGCTGCACCGGCTGCGCACCGGCACAGCCCAGCGCGTCGCCGTGGACATGCGCCACGCCGCGACGGAGTTCCGCTCCGAGCGCCATCTGCGCGTCGACGGCGCGCCGCCGCCGGACCACCACGACGGCATCGCCGGCCTCTACCCGACGTCGGACGGCTGGGTGCGACTGCACACGAATTTCCCGCACCATCGCGACGGGGTGCTGCGGCTGCTCGGCTGCGCCCCTGTGCGCGTGGCGGTGGCGGCGGCGCTGCGCTCGCGGCCGGCCGAAGCGTTCGAGGAGGAGGCGGCGCGGGCCGGGCTGTGCGTCGCGGCGCTGCGCGGCTTCGACGCGTGGGACGCGCATCCGCAGGGGCGGGCGATCGCCGCCCGGCCGCTGCTGATCGAGCGGATCGGCGCGGCGCCGCCGGAGAAGCTGCCGCCGGCGGAGCGGCCGCTCGCCGGCGTGCGGGTGCTCGACCTGACGCGGGTCATCGCCGGCCCGGTCTGCGGCCGCACGCTGGCGGCGCACGGGGCGGAGGTGCTGCTGATCACTGCGCCGCACCTGCCGGCGGTGCCGCCGCTGGTGATCGACACCGGGCGCGGCAAGCGCTCGGCGCAGCTCGACCTGCGGCGGGCGGCGGACGCGGACGCGCTGCGGGCTCTGGCGCGACGGGCGGACGTGTTCGTGCAGGGCTATCGGCCCGGGGCGATCGCGGCGCACGGCTTCGGGCCGGCGGAGCTCGCGGCATTGCGGCCGGGGATCGTGCACGTCTCGCTCTCCGCCTACGGCGAGGTGGGGCCGTGGCGCGGCCGGCGCGGCTTCGACAGCCTGGTGCAGACGGCGAGCGGCTTCAACGACGCGGAGGCGCGCGCCGCCGGACAGGCGGCGCCACGCCCGCTGCCGGCGCAGGCGCTGGATCACGCCTCCGGCCAGCTGATGGCGTTCGGCGCGATGGCGGCGCTGCATCGGCGGGCGGTCGAGGGGGGAAGCTGGCGGGTGGCGGTGTCGCTCGCGGCGACAGGGCGCTGGCTGCGCGGGCTGGGGCGGCTCGCGCACGGTTTTCACCGTGCCGATCCCGGCCAGGCGGACGTGGCCGACCTGCTGGAGACCGGCGAGAGCGGCTTCGGCCGCCTCACCGGGGTGCGGCACGCGGCGCAGCTATCCGGGACGCCGGCGTACTGGGCGCGGCCTGCGGTGCCGCTCGGCACGCACCGGGCGGAGTGGTAAGCAAGGCGAGGGGCTTTGCCCCTCGACCCCACCAAAGGCGTAGCCTTTGGAATCCATTACTTAAGTAGTGGGGTCTGGGGGCCGCTGCCCCCAGCGGGTCGAGGGCGGAGCCCTCGCCTTATGCCGGCGCGGTGGATGAGCGCTGCAGGTTCAGGGCCAGCAGGCGGGCGAGCACTTCGGCGTCGGGCAGATCGGCGGGCCAGCCATAGGCGGCGGCAACCGCCGCGTCCAACGCGCGATGCAGCGCGTCGAGCCAGGCGCCTTCCGGCGTGCCGCGCTGGTTGTAGAGGGCGGTGAGCGTGCGTTTGCGCAGCACCGCCTCCGCGGCGGCGTCCTTCGGCAGCAGGCGGTCCGGGAAGCCCGGCGCCACCTCGGGCACGCGCTCGACGAGTTCCGGCGGGTTCAGCCAGCGGTCGCGCGCCGCGACCAGCGCCTGCGCCGCTTGCGCGATCGCCTGGGCGCGCGGATCGGCGGCGTAGGAGGCCGCGGGGCGATCGGGGGTGAGGCCATCCGGGAACGGAAAGGTCTCGAACGTGGTGGAGGGTGTGTAGCGCGGGTCGTTTCCGACACCGAGCCAAGTTCCGAGACGCAGCGCCCAGAGTTCGTGGAAGCGACTGTGCAGGATGCCGAACGTCCTATCGTCATCCCGAGCAATGACGATAGTCGCAGAGTCCGCAAGCGTTGGGGGCTGCATCCAGACAAATAGTCTGTGCTTGGAAACCCGGGCCGTGACGATGAATCGAGCAAGACCGGCCAGCACTTTGTGCATTCCCGGGCGAGGTTCGACGTGCCGCCACCACTCCTGCGCATACGCCTCCCGGTTGTTCGTCGCCCGCACTGGTCGTACATGCTCGGCAACATGTGCGTAGGGCGCGGCGTAGTACGATGCCTCTGCCTCGCTCATCGTCCAGCCGAAGTCGATGATCCAGGTGTCGGACGGCCGGCGGGTCACGTCCATGCCGTTCGCCCAGGGTCGCAGCACGTCCGCGTTCGGACGCACGTTGGCATTGCTCGGCAACGCCAGCCATCGACGCGCAAGCTCACCCGGAACGTCGAAGGCGCCGCCCTTGGTGTCACCCATGAACGCTACGCCGGCATTCTCCCGTAGTCGCCGTGCGGTGGTCAGATTTGCTCCGCCCGCAGTCAGGTCGGCGTGGATCGTCCGAACTGGCACTCCGTCCAGAACCGGCGCGGATGCTCGCTCTTTCTCCCAGCATATCAGTGACACGCGCACTGCTGCCCCATCCAGCATCCAGGGCTCGTCCGACCAAGCCGTCGAGATGGCACCGGCCTGTGCGATCGGCTCCAGGACGCGCCGGTTCGCGCCGCCGCGGATACTGTTGGTGGTCACGAGGCCGGCGTGCCGCGCCCGGCCCGCAGCGATCCGCTGCTGCGCGTGAGCGACCCAGTAGCAGACCAGATCCGCCTCGGCCGGAACCTGGCCGGTATAGGCGGCGAACAACTGGCGGCAATACGTGTTGCCCAGCACGCTGCGCATCCGCTTGCCGCCAAGAAATGGTGGATTGCCGACAATTACATCCGCCGTGGGCCACAGCGCCGGCGCGCCGTCATCGGCCAGCACCGCATCCCGGCACTCGATCGTATCGAGGCGGCGCAGCACTGGATCGGATGGCGCGGAAAACCCGTGCCGTCGCGCCCACTGGATGTGGCCGATCCACACCGACACGCGCGCCAGCTCCGCCGCATACGGGTTCACCTCCAGCCCCAGCACCGCCTCCGGCCCCACCTGCGGGAACTCCCGCTGCAACCCGAGCGCCTCGGCTTCCACCATCGCCTGGTGCTCCAGATCCTTCAGCGCCAGCAAAGCGAGATAGAGGAAATTGCCGGAGCCGCAGGCCGGGTCCAGCACCCGGTAGGCGCGCAGCCGGTCGAGGAAGCCGCGGAACAGCGTCTCCGCCCGATCCGTCGTCGCCCGCTTCGCCCGGCTGCCCGGGCGGGCAGCCGTGCCGGCGGCGAGCGCCAGGGCCATTTGCGCGCGCACCTGCACCCACTCCGCCAGCAACGGCCGGCGGACCACCGGATCGATCAATAGCTCGATCATCTCGCGCGCGGTGTAGTGGGCGCCGAGCTGGCTGCGCTTGTCCGGATCGAGGCCGCGCTCGAACAGCGTGCCGAGAATGCTCGGATCGATCTCCGCCCAGTCGAGCGCCGCCGCACGCTGCAGCAACGCGATGTCGTCGGCCTCCAGCGGCAGCGCAGACGCGTCCTCGAACAGGCCGCCGTCGAACCAGGCGACCGGCGTGAAATCCACCTCGCCGCCGCGCTCGGCCATCGCGCCGAACAGTTTTCGCGCATAGAATTCGAAGCGCGCCGGCGCCTTGCGCGACGCGTCCAGCATGCGCTCGAACAGGCCGGCGGGCAGCAGATCGACGTCGTCGGCGAACAGGCAGAACACCAAGCGGTTGACGAAATGCGCGACCGTCTGCGGATCATTGCCCCGGCCGCGCAGCCGCCCCGCCAGCTCGGCGAACTCCGCCGCCGCCTCGGCGGTCAGCGCCGCCCGCGTCTTGCCGGGCCGCAGCCGCTCGGGATCGGCGAACACCGCCTTGAGCACGGCGAGCCGGCCGGGGTCGGCCATCTCCTCCAGCCGGATTTCGTGCCGCTCGGAGACGCTGTTGGTCCAGTTGGTGCGGATCGCGACCCGCTCGATGTCGGAAGTGACCAGCAGCGGCGGGTTCTCCAGCGCGCCGGCATATTGCAGGAGCTGGCGATGCGCCGCCTCCAGGTCACGGTGCTTGCCCTTGTATTCCCAGGCGAAGCGGCCACGGCGCCACACATCGGCCCAGCCCTCGCCGCCGCTGGCTTTGGTCGCGCCCTTCTCGAACGCATAGGCGGCGCCGGTCGGGTCCGAGTTGGGCGTCGGCTCGTCGAGCAGGGCGCACAGGTCGAGGAAATGCTCCTGCGCGGCGGCACGCTCATGGCGGGCGTTGGCGCGCCATTTCGCGATGAAGGCGCCCGGGGTCATCCAGCTCCGTGCTTCACAGGCATCGGCTCCTCGCTACGCCTCCTCGTCTCCCAGCGTCTCGGCTTCCAGCTCCAGCAGCCGCGCGGCCGGCTCACCCTCGATCACTGCGACGGTGCTTAACTTCTTGTCGATCTGGCGGGTTCGCACCAGGGCTTCGTCGATCGTCTTGCTGAACGTGCCGGCCTGCTTGCACAGCTTCGTCAAAAGCCCATTCATCGTCCTCATCTCGCCCCGCGCCGCGCCGAGCAGCTTGCGGATATCATCGACACGCTGCTCCAGGGTGAGGGTGAATTGCCCGAGCTGGATGGTGCGCAGCATCGCCGGTAACAGGCTGGGCCCCAGGATCAGCACCCGACAGTTCTTGCCGACGTCGTCGATCAGGCCGGGCGTACGTGCCACCTCCGCAAACAGCCCGTCCGTCGGGAGATACATCACCGCAAATTCCACGGTTGCCGGCGGGCTTATGTATCGCGTTATGCGCTTGGCCTGCTCGCGGATCGCCCGCTCGAGGCCGCGCCGCGCCTGCCGTTCCGCCTCCGCGTCGCCCGCCTCGCTGGCGATGACCAGGCGTTCGTAGTCGGCGACCGGAAATTTTGCGTCGATCGGCAGGTAGGTCTTGGCCCCGCGCATCGGCATAATTAGCGCGAACTCGACGACCTCCTCGCTATCCTCGCGCAGCTTCCAGTTGGTCTCGTAACTTCCGGCATGCAGGATGTCGTCCAGCATCGCGCGCACCTGCGCCTCGCCCCAGCCGCCGCGGGTCTTCACGTTGCTGAACAGGCGCTTGATGTCGCCGATCTGCGCGGTGACCGCCTGCACGTCGCCCATCGCCTTCTGCACCGCCGTGAACTGGTCGATCACCCGGGAAAAGCTTTCGTTCATCTGCTTCTCGACCGCCTGGTGCAGCTGCTCGTTCACCGTCTTCTGGATTTCCGCGAGCTTGCCTTCGTTGCCCTCGCGCATCTCGCGCAGCTTGGCCTCGAGCACGCCGCGCGTCGCCTCGAACTGCGCGGCGATGCCGGCGCCGGACTTCTCCTGCCCCTCGGCCAGCGCCAGGCGCAGCCTGCCCTGCTCCTCGGCGAGCCGGGTGTTGAGCTCGCCGGTGCCCTGCACGAGCGCGGTGCGCAGCGCGCCGAGGCTGCCGGCGACGTCCTGGCGCAGCGCGACGCCCAGCGCCCGCTCGGTCTCGGCGAGGCGCTGGCGCGTCGTCTCCGCCTCGCCGCGCTGGCCGGCGAGGCCCTGCTCCATCAGCAACCGCAGCGCCTGCAGCTGCTGCCCCTGCCGGCGCAGCACCAACAGGCTCGCCAGCGCCACGAGCGCCGCCACCAGCACCGCGAGACCGGCGGCCATCTCGATCGTCATTCCGCTCATCCCTCCGGCGCCTCCCGCGCCCCCGCGCTGCGGCTTGCCGCGCCGCCCCGCCGGCCATATCGGATCGCCCCGAGTCGGCCGGCGTGCGCGCACCGCGGCCCGACGGCGGCGACCGCGGATACTACGCATGCGCCGCGTGGAAATCCGCCGCCATGAGCCCGGCTCGCAGCCCGCGGGCGATCTGCTAGTCATAGCCGGCCGGCCCGGCGAATCGAGGGGGAGAGGATCATGCCGCTGAACGTGTTCTATGCATGGCAGGGCGGGAGCGACGGCGCGCTGTGCAGGACACTGATCCGCGACGCACTGGAGCGTGCCGGGCGCGAACTCGGCCGGGAGCTTGCGCTGCATGAGCCAGGGCGCGACGCGCTGGCCCGGCTACCGGCGCAGGCCGCCGCCGGACGCGGATTCTCCGCCGCCATCGCCAATCGCATCCGCGAGGCCGATCTGTTCCTCGCCGACCTCACCCTCGCCGGACCCGGCCGCGCGCCCGACCCCAACGTGCTGTTCGAGTACGGCTACGCGCTGCATGCGCTGGGCGAGCAGCGTACCATCGCAGTGATGAACGACGCGTTCGGCGGGCCCGACCAGCTGCCCGCGGACCTGCAGCTCCGCCGCCCGCCGATCGCCTACACCGCCGCCGACGCCAGCGCCAAGGAGGCGGCGGCGCGGGCGCGCCAGCAGGCCGGGGTAATGCTCGCCGGGCGGCTGCAGATGGCGCTGAAGGCCGTCGTCACCCAGTTCCCGGAGGTGGGCGGCGGGGACGCGCTGGCGCACCAGCCGATGGAGACGGCGGACGGGTTCGGCAGCCTCGTTGCCCCCGGCGGGTTCCTGTGCATCCGCCACAACCTGCTGCGCAGCACCGAGCGGCGCGTGGTGCGGCTGCGCACCGGGCCCTATCTCTATCTGCGCCTGGTGCCGCGCTTCGTACAGCGCGAGCTGTCCTACGCCGAGGCGCAGCGCATCGCGATGAGCCGGCTGCCGCCGCTGAGCGCGACGCGGGTGGCCGCCCTGCCGGCGCTCGGCCGCAACGAGGACGGGGTGGTCTCGTTCGCGCCCGCCGAGGGCGACGCCGACGTGGCGGAGAGCGCGGTCGCGCTGTTCCTCTCGCGCGAGATCTGGGGCATCGACTTCCGCTTCCTGCGCCGCGACCTGCCGGGCCGCGCGCACGGCCTCAACACGCCGTACGTGCCGACCGGCGCGGTGGAGGAGATCCTGCTCGACGGCTTCATCGACTTCGTGGAAGCGGCCCGCGGGCCGCTCGGGCTGACGCTGCCGCTGCGCGTGGAGGCGGGGCTGCACGGCATCCGCGACTACACGCTGGCGATCCGCAAGGACCGCTACGCCGAGCCCTTCGCGGGACACATCTTCAAGGACCACATCGTGCACAAGACCACGCTGGAACGGTGGGACGCGGACCCGTTTGCCGTGCTCCGCCCGCTGTTCGACGCGATCTACGACGCGGGCGGGCTCGAGCGGCCCGACGAGCGGGTGGCCGGCAAGCGCCAGCGCTGAACCCGGCGACCGCCGGCCGGCCGCATGACGCTGGCCCTGCACCCGCCGGGTGCCATGGTCTTCTCAGCGTTCGGTTCTCGTGCGGGCCGTTCGCCCGCGCATGGCGCGCAGCAACCCCCGCCACGCGCCACCGAGGCCCGTATATCTGGCTCGACCACGCAGCGTTTCGACAACCTCTTCGGCGTAGCCGGCCCGCATCATGCAGGCATGCCGCGCGTGCCGGCGGCCGGTGAACAGGTCGCGCACCCGGAACAGGTTCCACTCGTGATTGATCGAAAGGAAAACATAGGATCGCTCGTCGATCTCGTCGAAGTAGGCCTCCGCCGTTTCCCTCGCCATCTCGGTCAGCGAGTCCACGTTCAGAGCCACATCGAACCGCTCGCGCGATTTGAAGAATGTTTCCGGAGGCACGATCGAAATGCTTCCGGCCCCGTCCTCTCCGTAAAGTTTCAGGTGTTCCGGTCCAAGCGTACGTCCGAGAAAATTCGCCGATGCGACGCAGGTCAGCGGCAGGTCCACGATGGTGTAGTCGCGGATGCCGAGCCGCCAGGCGTAATAGGCCGTCCGGCCACTTCCCGCGCCGATTTCAAGCACCTTTGGAGCGACGGTATCTCCGGTGATCTTCTTGAGTTGCCATGCCTGATAGAGAGCTTGCGTGGCGCGATAGGTCTGAATGCCTCTTCCGGTGTCC
>JAFAYA010000020.1 GCA_019240635.1 Acidisphaera sp.
CCGGCTGCTGGTGTTCGCGATCGAGCACCACGACCTGCCGCTGCTGCAGGCCGGCATGATGGTGGTGACCGCCATCTACGCGCTCGCCAACCTGCTCGCCGACCTGCTGTACGCCGTGCTGGATCCGCGCATCCGCATGGGCCGCGCCGTCGCATGAGCGGGCAGATCGCCGAGCGCCTGCCGCGCGCCCGCAAATGGCCGCCGGTGCTGCTGATCGGCGGCGTGGTCGTGACGGCGATCGTGGTGCTGGCGCTGCTGGGTCCTGCCATCGCGCCGTACGACCCGACGGCATTCGCGGTGCGCGCGCGCTTCGCTACGCCCTCCCCGGCGCACTGGTTCGGCACCGACGAGTTCGGCCGCGACGTGCTCTCCCGCGTGCTGGCCGGCGCGCGCTACTCGCTGGTCATGGGGTTCGGCGCGACGGCGATCAGCTTGGCACTCGGCGTGCCGCTCGGCCTGCTCGCCGCGTTGCATCGCGGGCTGGTCGAAGAGGCGATCATGCGCGTCGTCGATCTGCTGATCTCGATCCCGCCGGTGCTGCTCGGCCTGCTGATCCTGGCGGTGACGCCGCCCAGCCTGTGGAAGACGGTTGCCGCCGTCGGGCTGGTGTACATCCCGATCATGACCCGGCTGACGCGCTCAGTGGCGCTCGGGCTGCTGGAGGAGGATTTCGTGCAGGCGGCGCGGGCCCGCGGCGAAGGCGCCGTCTCCATCCTGGCGCGCGAAGTGCTGCCCAACGCCTGGCCGCCGATCATCGTCGAGAGCGGCCTGCGCGTGACCTTCGCCATCCTGCTGGGCTCCTCGCTCTCGTTCCTCGGCCTCGGTCCGCAGCCGCCGAGCAGCGAGTGGGGGCTGATGATCGCCGAGAGCCGGCAGTTCATCGACCAGGCGCCGTGGATCGGCCTCGCTCCCGGCCTTAGCCTGTGCGTGCTGCTGATCGCCGTAAACCTGTTCGGCGAGGGACTGCGCGAGGCGCTTGATCCGCGGCTGCACGCGCGTGCCGGCTGACGCGCGCGCGGTCCTCGCCGTCGAGGCGCTGTCGGTGCGCTACGCCACGCCGCGCGGCTGGCTGCACGCGCTCGACGACGTCTCGCTCGGGATCGCCCGCGGCGAGGCGCTCGGCCTGGTCGGCGAGTCCGGGTCGGGCAAGTCGACGGTCGTGCTGGCGGTGCTCGGCCTGCTCGGCGCCGGCGCGCGCGTGCAGGCGCGGCGGCTGGAGTTCGCCGGCCGCGACCTGACGCGCGAGGCGGGGTCGCTGCGCGGCCGGCGCATCGGCGTGGTGTTCCAGGATCCCGCGGCTGCGCTGAACCCGGCGCTGCGCATTGGCTTGCAGGTCGCCGAGCCGTTGCTGGCGCACAGCGACTTGCCGCGATCGGAAATCTTTGCCCGCGCGACGGCGCTGCTCGCCGAGACCGGCATCCGCGATCCCGCCGAGGTGATGCGCGCCTACCCGCACCAGCTCTCCGGCGGCATGAAGCAGCGCGCGGTGATCGCCACTGCACTCGCCGCCGATCCCGACCTGCTGTTGCTCGATGAGCCGACGACGGCGCTCGACGTCACCGTGGAGGCGCAGATCCTCGATCTGCTGGACGGGCTCCGCCGGAACCGTGGCCTGTCGATGCTGCTGGTCAGCCACAATCTCGGCATCGTCGATCGGCTGTGCGACCGGGTCAGCGTGCTCTATGCCGGCCGCACGGTGGAGACGGGGCCGGCGGCGGCGGTGCTGGCAGACCCGCAGCACCCCTATGCGCGCGGCCTGCTGGCCGCCCTGCCGCGGCCCGACCGCGTCCATTCCGGCCGCCTCGCGCCGATTCCGGGCGGGCTGCCCGACCTTGTCGCACCCGACCCCGGCTGCATTTTTCGTCCGCGCTGCGCCTTTGCGGCGGATGGCTGCGCAGCGCCGCAGATGATGGTTCCGGCCGGTCCCGGGCGGGCGGCGCGCTGCCATCGGCTGGCGGCGATCGAGGGCCTCGGCTGGCCGGTGACGGCCGCGCCGGCCCCGGTGCGGCGGGCGGCCGCCGGCGTGCTCGTCGGGGCCGAGGGGTTGCGCCGCAGCTTCGGCCGCAGCGGGCGGCTCGCGCGGCTGTTCCGGCGGCGCTCGGCGGCGGTGGTCGCGGTGGACGGCGTCTCGCTCGCGATCGCGCCGGGCGAAATCCTCGGCCTGGTGGGCGAATCCGGCTGCGGCAAGTCGACGCTGGGCCGGCTGCTGCTGCGCCTGATCCCTGCCGATGACGGGCGCATCGCCTTCGACGGAACGACCGTGCCGCCGCGCCCCGGCACCGCGTTCCGCCGACGCGCGCAGATCGTGTTCCAGAACCCCGACAGCTCCCTCAATCCGCGCAAGACCGTGCAGCAGGCGCTGCGCCGGCCGTTGGCGCGGTTCCGCCTCGCGCGGGGGATGGCGGCGCGGCAGGAGGTCGCGCGCCTGCTCGACCGCGTGCGCCTGCCCGAAGGCTACGCGGCGCGCTATCCGCACCAGCTTTCCGGTGGCGAGAAGCAGCGGGTCGGCATCGCCCGCGCGATCGCCAGCCGCCCGGACTTCCTGGTGTGCGATGAGGCGGTCTCGGCACTCGACGTGTCGGTGCAGGCGGCGGTGCTGAACCTGCTGTGCGACCTGCGCGACGAACTCGGCGTCGCCTACCTGTTCATCAGCCACGACATCGGCGTGATCGCGCACGTCGCCGACCGCGTGCTGGTGATGTATCGCGGCCGGGCGGTGGAAGAAGGCCCGGTCGCCGACGTGCTGCATCCGCCCTACCATCCCTACACGGAGGCGCTGCTCTCGGCGGTGCCGGTGCTCGGCGCGCGCGGCCGGTCGGCGGCGCGGGTGCGGCTGGCCGGTGATCCCGGCGCCGGTCCGGCCGGCGCCGGCTGCTGCTTCGCCGGACGCTGTCCGCGCAAGCTCGGCCCGGTCTGCGATGTCGAGCCGCCGCCCTGGCGGTTCCCGACGCCTGGCCATCGCCTGGCCTGCCACATTCCGCTCGCCGAGCTGAACGCCGTGCCGCCGCTGCTTTGAACGAGGAGATTTTTTGGTGCCGAAAATCGTGCTCTCCGCCGGCCCGCTGCACGACCCTGCCGTCGCCCGTTCGCTCGCGCCGGCCGGCTTCGAGCTGGCCGTGGTCCCGCCCGCCAGCGCCGCGCTGCGCGAGGCACTCGCCGACGCCGAGTACCTGATCGGCGCCGCCGAGCCGTGGATGGACGATGCGTTCTATCGGGGCGCGCCGCGGCTGCGGCTCATCCAGCTGGTCAGCGCCGGATATGACCGCGCGGATATCGAGGCGGCGCGGCGTGCCGGCGTGCCGATTGCCAACAACGGCGGCGCCAATGCGGTGGCGGTGGCCGAGCACACGCTGCTGCTGATGCTGGCGGTCAGCCGCCGGCTGGTCGTCCAGCACGTCAACGTCGCCGCCGGCCGCTGGCGCGGCAACGACCCGGCGTCGCTGTCGCTCTCCGAACTCGCCGGCAAGACGCTCGGCATCGTCGGCCTCGGCACGATCGGCAAGAAGGTGGCGCGGCTGGCGCGCGCCTTCGGCATGGACGTGCTCTACTACGACACGGCGCGGCTGAGCGAGGACGCTGCGGATGCGCTCGGCGTGCGCTTCCGGCTGTTCGGCGAGGTGCTCGCGGGGTCCGATATCGTGTCGCTGCACGTGCCGCTGAACGCGGCGACGCGCGGCATGATCGGCGCGGCGGAGTTCTCGCTGATGCGCCCCGGCGCGATCCTGATAAACACCTGCCGCGGGGCGGTGGTGGACGAGGCGGCGCTGCACGATGCGCTCACCGCCGGGGCGCTGGCCGGCGCCGGGCTCGACGTGTTCGCCCAGGAGCCACCGCCGGCCGACAACAAGCTGCTCGCGCTCGACACGGTGGTGCTGACCGCGCACCTGGCGGGGCCGACGCGCGACAACCAGTACACCCGCTTCCGCAACGCTTTCGACAACATCGGGCGCGTCGCCCGCGGCGACCGGCCGCTCTGGGTCATCCCGGAGCTGCGGGAGGGCTGAACCGAGCAATCAGTCCGGCAGCAAGCCGAGCCGGCGCAAGAAAATCCCGGCGGTCGGCACCAGCGCCGGGCCGAGTGCGGCGACCCGCGCCGGCAGCTCGGCGAGCGGCACGATTTCCAGCGGATCGTACTCCGCCGCGTGGCTCGCGCCCGCGCGCAGCGCCAGCACCGCCGCCGCGTCGAGCCCGATGCGCAGCGCAAAGCCGAGATCGAGCACGTGGCTGCCGGCGTGCTCGACGAGGCAGATCGGCCGCAGCGCCGTCACGCTGTCCGCCGCCAGGCCGAGCTCCTCGTGCAGCTCGGTCAGCACCTGGCCGCGCAGATCGACCGCGCCGTCCGCCGCCACCGCGCCCGCATCGACGCTGCCGGCCGGCGGCAACTGCCAGAGCCCGGCCTGATAGACCATGCGCGGGTGCCGGCGGCCGAGCACGACCCCCTCCGGGCACAGCACCACGCCGCAGACCGCCATCGGCCGCAGCCCGAGCGCGCCGAACAGTGGCGGCCGGTCCATCTGCGCGACGATGCGCCGGAACTCCGTCAGATGCCCGACCAGCAGCCCCGGGCCGATCCGGTCGGCGCTGAACACGCGGCCGTTGAACAGCACCCCGCCGGTGTGCGCCTGCGCCTGCCGCCAGAGCGCCTCGATCTTGGAATCGAGGGCGGCCGGCAAAGCCGGCATCGCGCGCACCACCCGCGCGCGCACATCCGGCGTGACCTCGTGGACCGTCGGGGCGGTCACCGCGTGGTCAGCTCAGGCGGGGCTCGATCCAGCGCGCCCAGGCATTCGCGTTGCTGACCGCCTCGGGCGCCATCTCGGTCTGCAGGGTCAGCTCGTGCGGCCCGTTGAGCAGGGGCGTGCGCTCCGACCAGGCGAGCGGCGCGCCCTGGCGCACCCGGCGGGACGCGTCCAGCAGCACCGCCCCGTCGGCCACCCGTCGGATCGCGACACGGAACAGCACGTCGTCGCAGGGCGGCCCGGCCAGCAGGATGTCGGCGGAAAAACCGCTCTGGCCGTCGCAGGTTTGGGTGAAGACCGCGCGCGCCGGCGGCCGGTTCGGCGGGTTCGGATGCAGCTGCAGGCCACGTTCGTCGAACAGGAAGAAGGCCCAGGGCGCCTGCGCGACGTTCTCCAGCCGGAGCGCGCCCACTCCGACATCGGACTGCGCGAGCGCGATGGCGCGTGGGGCGGGCGCGCCGGTGCGCGGCGAACGGCGCAGCCAGACATCCACGGCACCCTGCCGGGTGTGGGCGTACTGCGCGGGATCGAAGCAGGCCGCCACCGTGCCGCTGCAGTCCGGCACCAGCCGGTCATGCGTCTCCACCGCGAGCGCGTCGATGCCGGAAATCCAGTCCTGCGCCGGATCGGCGAACACCGCCTTCTCCGATCCCTGGATGCTGCACTTGACGGTGTCGGCGCGCTCCCAGCCCTGGATGCGCAGCATGTCGGCGACCGAATAGCAGGGAAAGGCGCCGAGGCCGCTCTCGCCGGTGGCCGCGAGGATGCTTCCCCAGTCGCCGGTGAGGTCGGTGCGCGCGAGCCGCCCGGTGCTGCGCCAGGCCGCCGCGTTCAACGTCGCGATGCCGCGGTACGGCAGCGTGTTGAGCAGCAGCAGGCGATGGTTCGCCGGCACCGGCTCGACGCAGAGGATGCGCGCGGCGGGATGGCGGCTCGCCAGGAACACCGCGGCGTAGCCGACATAGGCGCCGAGATCGAGGATGTGCGCCGGCGCGTGGTTCGGCGCCAAGGCGTATTTGCCCTCGGCGAACACCTGATGCAGGCTCGCCGCGTCGGTGGTGCCGCAGCGCAGAAAGAGCGGCGCGCGCAGCTCCGGCAGGTGAACGGCGAGCAGCCCGGTCCGCGCACCGGCGATGCGCTGCAGCAGGCTGAAATAGAGGCGGCGTGTGGCGTCGTCCCCCGGCGTGCCGCGCAGCGCGGCCTCCAGGCCGGCTTTCAGCCGGATCTCCCCGTCCTGCATGGGCGGCGTGTGAGGGGGTGCGGCGGGCACGGCTTGCATCGCATCCATCGGCGGGCTTCCTTTGCCGCCAGTGTTCCCGAAGCCGCCGGAAATGGCGAGGGCCGGGACGTACGGGGAGAGTGCCGAATGAACGAGGAGAATGCGCCGGCCTGGCGCGACGACGGCGTGCGGGTGATCAAGGGCGACCGGCTCGACAGCAACACGCCGCAGACGCCGGGGATGCACCGGGCGGCGGCGATCAACGCGGCGCGGGTGGGGGCGCAGAAGATCTGGGCCGGCACGGTGCACATCCACCCGGACGCCAAGACCGGCGCGCACCACCACGGCGCGCTGGAGAGCGTGATCTACGTCGTGCGCGGCCGCGCGCGCATGCGCTGGGGCGAGCACCTGGAGTACGTGGCGGAGGCCGAGCCCGGCGATTTCATCTACGTGCCGCCGTACGTTCCGCACCAGGAGATCAACGCCAGCGCCGAGGAGGTGCTGGAATGCGTGCTGGTGCGCAGCGACAACGAGGCGGTGGTGGTGAACCTCGACATCGAGCCGGTGGAGAAGCCGGAATCGGTGTACTGGGTCGATCCCATCCACCGCCATCCCGGCTAGTACCCGGAATCACAGGAGAGCCCAACGGCATTGTCCGTCATCGCGAGGAGCGAAGCGACGTGGCGATCCAGGGGGGCGCGATCCCAGGGCCGCTGCACATGCCGAGTGTCCCTGGATCGCCACGCCGCCAAGAGGCGGCTCGCGATGACGGCCAGCCTCCGCGACTCGCGGATCAGCGACAGGAAGCATTCGCTGTTCAAGGGGCGCAGATGGCGTCGATCTCCTGGCGCTCCGCGTCGTCCAGGCTCCAGTCGCCGGCCCTGACGTTCGCGTCCAGTTGCTCGGGCCGGGTGGCGCCCGCGATGACGCTGGCGACCGGCGGGTGCGACAGCAGCCAGCTGAATGCCAGCTCGAGCAGCGTCCTGCCGCGCTCCGTCGCGAAGCGTTCCAGCCGCTCGACGATCGCCCAGTTGCGCTCGCTGATGTAGCGGTCGGCGAGCCGCTGGGTCTTGGTCAGGCGCGCGCCCTCGGGCATCGCGGCGTCGCGCCGGTACTTGCCGGTCAGCAGGCCGCTGGCCAGCGGGAAATACGGCAGCAGGCCGAGGCCGTACGCCTGCACGGCGGGCAGCAACTCGCGCTCCAGCCCACGCACCAGCAGGCTGTACTCGTCCTGGCAGGAGACGAAGGCGTTCAGCCCAAGCTGGCGCGCCGTCCACTGCGCCTCCACGACCTGCCAGGCCGGCAGGTTCGAGCAGCCGACGTAGCGCACCTTGCCGGCCCTGATCAGGTCGTCGAGCGCGCGCAGCGTCTCCTCGATCGGGGTGCGCGGATCGGGCTGGTGCATCTGGTAGAGGTCGATCCAGTCGGTGCGCAGCCGGCGCAGGCTGTCCTCGACGGCTTGCATGATGTAGCGCCGCGAGGCGCCGATCTTCACGTCGACGTCGTCCATCGCCATGCCGAACTTGGTCGCCAGCACGATGCCCTTGCGCGCATCGCCGAGGATCTGGCCGAGGCACGTCTCCGACCCGCCGCGCTCGCCGTACATGTCGGCGGTGTCGAGCAGCGTGATGCCGAGATCGAGCGCCTTGTGCACCACGCGCCGGCTCGCCTCCAGGTCGATGCGGCCGCCGAAATTGTTGCAGCCCAGCCCGATCGCCGAGACGCGCAGGCCGGAGCGTCCGAGGTTGCGAAGCTGCATCGCGGGGTCTCCCTGTCGCGCCTAGTGGTCCGATCGCTGCAGTCGGTTAACCGACTGCAGCGCGAATCGGCCACAGGCAGACTCTCTGGTGGTGCGATTCACGATGCAGATGGCGCACCGGCCGATGCTCGGGCCCGCGATACGGGGAGCCATCCGCATCGATCGCACCACTAGAGCCGGCTCGGCGGCGGCAAGTCGAGGGCGGCGATCTCGCTGATCAGCTTGCGCGTGATCGCTTCGCCGAAGCTGTGGAAGTCGTGCACCTCCAGCACGAAGCTGCCGGTGCCGCCGGTCACGTTCTGCCGATAGTAGTTGGCGAGCCCGCCCTGCGGCTGGACGTGCGCATAGGTCCAGGAGACCGGGTGGTCGTTGATGATCGCCAGCCCGTTGATGGTGATGCCGGACCGCACCGCGTCGTCGCGCGCGGTGTTGACGTCGCGGCCGGCATTGTTGGTGCCGTCGCCGCAGACGTCGATCACCCGGCGCGGCGTGGTGAAGCCGCTCTCGGCCAGACTCTGTACCGCGCGGTCGATGCCGGCGCCGATCGCCGTGCGCCCGTAGTAGGAGCGCGGCGCGGCGACCAGGCGGTTGACGAAGTCCCGGGCGGTGGCTTCGTCGCGGATCACCGTCCAGTCGAGCACGGTGCGCACCTCGCCCTCGCTCGCGAACTCGATGTAGCTCACCGCGATCGCGCCGACGGTCCCGCCGTGGATGGCGGCGAGCACCTGCTGATCGGTGAACGCCGCCGCGTAGCCCTGCTTCTGCAGCTCGAACTCGCTGTCGTCGATGCTGCGCGAGACGTCGGAAACCATCGCCAGCGTCATGTCCACCGGCTCCGCCGCGCGCAGCGGCGAAGTGCTGACGAGGCAAAGGGCCGCGAGCAGAACGCCGCAGCGGTTGGCGGCGCGGCGGGATAATGCGCGCATCGGCCGGACCTCCCGTGACATGCCGGCGGATTGTCCGGCGCGGCATGCCCGGCGTCAAAGCGGAAATGCCGTGCCGCTTCGCCGTAAGCCGGCCGCGCCTTCAAGTCTGCGGGAGAGGCGCCCGGCAACCGGGACCTAGGACATTGCGTTGGCGTATCCGCCTCCGGCCGAAGTGGACCCAAGGAGTGGACCGATGAGCGCCACCACCACCCGTCAGCAGCAACAGCACGTGGTGGCGGCCTGCTACCTCGGCTGGACGCTGGACGCCTTCGACTTTTTCATCATGGTCTTCGTGTTCGCCGACGTCGCGCGTGAGTTCGGCACGACGATCACGGTGGTGACCTGGGCGATCACGCTGACCCTGCTGATGCGCGCGCTGGGTGCGTTCCTGTTCGGCCGCTTCGCCGACCGCTTCGGCCGCCGCCCGGCGCTGATGGCCTCGATCCTGGGCTACTCCGTGCTCGAGTTCGCGTCCGGCTTCGCGCCCAGCCTGACGGTATTCCTGATCCTACGGGCGCTGTTCGGCATCGCGATGGGCGGCGAGTGGGGCATCGGCGCCTCGCTGACGATGGAGAGCATTCCGGCCCGCTGGCGCGGCCCGGTCTCCGGCATGCTGCAGGCCGGCTATCCGACCGGCTATCTGCTGGCCTCCGTCCTCAACGGCCTCGCCCATGAATCGCTCGGCTGGCGCGGCATGTTCATGGTCGGCGCACTGCCGGCGCTGCTCGTGCTCTACATCCGCAGCTCGGTGCCGGAGAGCCCGGACTTCGTGCGCATGGCGCAGCGGCCGCGGCCGGGCGTGGTGGAGACCGTGCGGGCCAATCTCGGCCTGACGATCTATGCCGTGATCATGATGATGGCGTTCAACTTCTTCAGCCACGGCACGCAGGATCTGTATCCCACCTACCTGACGGTGCAGCGCCACCTGCCGCGCCCGACGCTCACCACGATCGTCGTCATCTACAATATCGGCGCGATGATCGGCGGGGTCGGCTTCGGCTACCTGTCGCAGCGCATCGGCCGGCGCGTGGCGATCGTCATCGCCGCCCTGCTGGCGATCCCGGTGATCTGGCCCTGGGCGTTCGGCGGCGACGCCCTCACGCTCGGCATCGGCGCGTTCCTGATGCAGATCTGCGTGCAGGGCGCCTGGGGCGTCATCCCCGCCCACCTCAACGAGCTGTCGCCGCCGGCGGTGCGCGCCACCTTCCCGGGCGTCACCTACCAGGTCGGCAACTTCCTGGCCGCCGCCAACGCCACCATCCAGAGCAGCATCGCCGACAGCATGGGGCACGATTTCCGCTACGCGCTGGCCGGCACCGCGGGTGTGGTCGCGGTGGTCATCGCGCTGCTGGTCGGCTTTGGCCAGGAGGCGCGCGACCGGCAGATGGGCGACGAAGCCGAACCGGCCGGCGTGCACTGAACGGCGCTCGCCGCTACTGGCTCGCCCAACCGCTACTGGCTCGCCCACACGATGCGGTGGATCCAGGCGATGTCTGTAAGGTCGAAGCTGCGATCGGGGTGCGCCGGGTTGAGGCTGCGCAGCTCCACCCGGCGGGCGGAGCGCCGGGCGAGCTGCTTGGCCATCACCTCCCCCTCCAGGCTGCGGACCACCACGCGGTCGCCGCGCCGGATCGGCGCCGAGGGAGAGACGATGACCTGATCGCCGTCGCGGAACACCGGCTCCATCGAATCGCCTGATATTTCCAGCGCGTAAGCGTGCGGATCGCCGATCTCCGGCATGCTCACCTCATCCCAGCCACCGCCGACCGGATAGCCGCCGTCGTCGAAAAACCCGTCGCCGCCGGCCTGGGCGAGGCCGATCAGCGGAATGCGCCGGGTCGCCGAGGGCGGCCGGCCGGGCAGCGCGCGCGCGCCGGTGACCAGCGCCGTGAACGCCTCCAGGCTGGCGCCGGTCGCGTCCAGCACCTTTGCGATGCTCTCGGTGCTGGGCCAGCGCTCCCGCCCGTCGCCCATGGCGCGCTTGGAGCGGTTGAAGGTCGTCGGGTCGAGCCCGGCGGAGCGCGCGAGGCCGGAGGCTGACAGGCCGTTCTCGGCGGCCAGGGTGTCGAGCGCGCGCCAGATGTCGTGGTGCTTCATGTCGATGCCGTCGGCGGATGGCCGGACCGGGCCGCGGCCCGATTCGGCGGGGCGCCAGTGAGCCTAGGATTTTCGCCACGTGCAATAGGAAAATGTGCCTGGCAGCGCTTGCGCTCCGGTCTAAACCAGTGGTTAATGATTCCTGTTCTGTTTTTCTACCCGGAAGGAAGCCGCACCATGGCCAGCGTCGCCCATCTGCACTCCCGTTCCCGTCTGCCCGCGCCCCTCTGCGCCGCGCGTCCGGCCCAGCTTGCCCGGCCGGAGCCGTTCCGCAGCGCCGAGGAGGCGTGGTTCTGGACCTACGCCGCGCTGACCGCGCGGCGGGACGGCGCGCGTTACGTCGCCAATCTAGGTCGGGTGCGCCGGCCTTGCGAGCCGGACGACGTGGTGAAGTGCCTGGACACGCTCTACCGGCAGCGGCGCATCGATCTCGTGCACGCCCGCATTCTGCGCATCTGGGGCGAGCGCGGCTACGCGCCGAACCCCGGCTATGCCGGCGAGCGCTCGGACTGGCGCCTGTGGCGCGAGGCGCTGGACCGGCTGGAGTGGCCGCTCCGGGTCAAGGGCATCGTGGGCTGAGCGGCATAGGCATATTTTCCTTGACCGCGCGGATATCCGCTCCTACAGTCCTCCGGCCAACGGGCAAGACGCGCCCGTCGGCTTCCTCCTCCTCCCCAACTCGAAGGGCCGTCTGCCTTGCCGCGGACGGCCCTTCGCCTTTTCAGGGACAGCGACGATGGCCTTCCGCATTCGCGATCTTTCGGTCCTGGCCTACGCGCAGGGTTTTACGCTCTGGCATTACAAGGCGGCGGGCGATGGCCTCGAGACTGTGGCCGCGCCGGGCTTCTTCGACCACGCGGCGGAGATGCTGGCCGGGGGCGACATGATGCTGGTTTCCGCAGCGGAGGGCGGCCGCGTGCTCGTCGTCACCCCGAAAGCGGGCCGGGTAGCGACCGCGCCGCTCGCGTAAAGGATTGCAAAGGCTCTGCCTTTGCCGGGGTCCAGGGGCGGAGTGGGCCAAGGTTCCACCGGCGAAGCCGGTGGAATTACCCACGGAGGGAGCGACCCTGGCCTTCCCCGTCTAAGCCCCACCGATGACCCGGGTGATCCGCCCGCTGCCGGCGCAGCGGTCGCACTCCTTGCCCTCGCGGCGGCCGCTGCCGTGGCAGGCCGGGCAGACATCCTCGCCGGTTCCCGGCGTCCCCGGTGCCGCTTCGTCCCCGGGATTGCGGCTGCTCTCGTCCGGCTTGGGCTTGCCGCCCGTCTTCTCACCCATGCGTGCCTCCCGCGGGCTGTCCGTCCGTCAACGGCCGGCGGCAGGTCACGTTGCAGGCGCCGCGGCGTGCCGCCGCCCCAGGATTTCCAGCCGATGCCGCGCCAGCCCCGCCGGCGTCGCTTCGTAGCGTCCGTCGGCGCGCTGCCGGGCCAGGCCCATCGATTCGAGCCGCGCCAGGCAGGGACCGTCTTTCAGCGCGGGCGGCCGGCCCACCGGCGCGCACAGCGTCAGCCGGTGCAGCGCCGAGCGACAGCAGGTTTCCAGGTACGGTTCGTCCCACATGCGGGGAGTCTCAGGCTCCGGCCGGGCGCGCGCAAGCCCGCCTCGCTTGACCCCGGCGCGCCGGCGGTGTGGAAAGCCGCATGCCCGGCCCGCTGCCCCGCCTCGCGATGCCGGTGCTGCGTCGCCTGGACCCCGAACGCGCGCATCGACTGGCGCTGGCCGGGCTTCGCCTCGGCCTGGCCGGCGCGTCCGGCACGGCCGACGATCCCGCCCTCGCGGTGACCGCGCTCGGCCGGCGGTTCGCCAACCCGATCGGCCTGGCCGCCGGCTTCGACAAGGACGCCGCGGCGCTGCGGCCGCTGATGCGTCTCGGCTTCGGCTTCGTGGAGGCCGGCACCGTCACCCGGCTGCCGCAGCCCGGTAATCCGCGTCCGCGGCTGTTCCGCCTGCCGCCCGACGCGGTGATCAATCGGATGGGCTTCAACGGTGCGGGCCTCGAGCGCTTCCTCCGCCGGATTGCGCGGCTGCACGATCGACCGGCGCCGCTCGGTGTGAATGTCGGCCTGAACAAGGCGGGCGCGGACCCCGAGCGCGACTATGCCGCGCTGATCGCCGCAGTCGCGCCGCACGCCGACTACGTGGCGCTCAACGTCTCCTCGCCGAATACACCCGGGCTGCGCGACCTGCAGCAAGCCACCCGGCTGCGGGCCATCCTGGCCGCCGTAGCGGACGCCACCCCCCGGCGCCCGCCGCTGCTGGTGAAAGTGGCGCCCGACCTCGACGACGACGGCCTCGCCGCCATCGTGCAGACCTGCATCGAGGGTGCGGTCGACGGGCTGATCGTCGGCAACACCACACTGGCCCGGCCGGCCGGGCTGCGCGGACCGCATGCGAGCGAAGCGGGCGGCCTTTCGGGCGCGCCGCTGTTCGCCCGCTCAACCGCGATGCTGGCCCGCGCCGCGCTGCTCGCGCGCGGGCGGCTGACGCTGATCGGCTGCGGCGGCGTCTTCTCGGGCGCCGACGCGCTGGCGAAGATCCTCGCCGGCGCGAGCCTGGTGCAGGTCTATACCGCCTTCGCCTATGCCGGCCCGGCCCTGCTCCCGCGGCTCAAGCACGAGCTGGCCGGCGCCCTGCGCGCGCGCGGCTTCGCCGGTGTGGCGCACGCCGTCGGTTCCGATGCCGCCGCCATGCAGCACCTATGCAGCACCTGACCGGCTTCGCCCCGCTCGCCCAGCGTTACCAGGGGTTCGTCGTCGACCTCTGGGGCGTGATCCATGACGGCGTCACGCCCTATGCCGGCGCGGTGGACTGCCTGGAGCGGCTGGCGCGGGCCGGCAAGCCGGTGGTGCTGCTCTCCAACGCGCCGCGGCGGGCCGGCGTGGCGCGCGAGGGAATGCGGGCGATGGGCATCGCCGATCGTCTGTACACGGACCTGCTGACCAGCGGCGAGGTCACCCACCGCTTGCTGCGCGACCGCGGCGATCCGTGGTTCGCGAGCCTCGGCCGGCGCGTGTTCCATCTCGGCCCGGCGCGGGACCGCAACGTGATGCACGGGCTGGACCTCGAGCCGGTGGCAGAGCCCGGCGCGGCGAGCTTCGTGCTGAACACCGGGCCCGACGATCATCGCAGCCCGACCGACATCGCCGAGTACGAGCCGGTGCTGCGGGACTGCGCCCGCCACCGCCTGCCGATGGTCTGCGCGAATCCGGACCTCGAGGTGATCCGCGGCGGCAAGCGGGTGATCTGCGCCGGCGCGCTGGCACAGCGGTACCTGACGATGGGAGGGGCGGTGCGCAGCATCGGCAAGCCGGATCCGGCGGTCTACGTGCCGGTCCTGGCGGCACTCGGGCTCCCTACCGCGCGGGTCCTGGCGGTCGGCGACGCGCTGCGCACCGACATCGCCGGCGCCGCGGCGGCGGGCATCGATGCGTGCTGGGTGCTCGGCGGTATCCATGCGGGATTCAGCGGCGATCCGGCCGAAGCCGAGCGCGCCGCTGCCTCCGCCGGGCTGTCGCCGGTCGCCACGGTGCCCGCCTTCGTCTGGTAGGCTCCCTTCGCCTGGTCGCTCAGGGGCCCTTGACGCTGTTGGCGACGCCGTTGCCGGTTCCGGTGGCGGCCGCGCCGGGTACCTGGCCGGTGGCGGAACTGCCGGGGGTGACTTGGCCGGGCACGCCGGCGACGTAGCCTGTCGAGGTCCCGGCCGAGCCGGCCAGCCCACCGGAGCCGGGCGCGCCGCTCGTCGTGTTGACCATGCTGGGCGTGCTGCTCGGCGCGCCGCCGTACGTGCCACCACCCGCCGCGCCGGCGCCGCGCGCGGACGCCGCGCTGCCGGTCGATGCCCCCGCCCCGGAGGCGCCGCCGGTCGAGCCGTTGCTGCCCCGGCCGGCGACCGCGCCCGCGCCGGTGGCCCCGCCGGTCGCCGCGCCGGTGCCCCCGGCTCCCGCCACGCCGGGCAGCGACGTGGTCGAAGGGGTGCCGGTCAGGCCAGGGCCGGTTAGCCCAGTGCCGGTCAGGCCAGTGCCGGTCGGGCCAGTGCCGGTCAGGCCAGTGCCGCCGACCCCTGTGGTGCCGACCCCGGTTCCGCCGATCCCCGCCCCACTGGTGCCGCCCACTCCGCCGACCCCACCGGCGCCGGCCCCGGCGGTTCCCGCGGCTCCGCCTGCAGCGCCGGCCCCGCCTGCACCGCCGCCGGCGCCGCCTGCGCCACCGCCACCGCCACCACCACCACCACCACCGCCACCGCCACCTCCGCCACCTCCGCCGCCGGCAGCCAGGCAGGGCCCGGCCAGCGTCAGGACGGCGACGGTCGCCAACAGGATTCTGCGCATCTTCTGCCTCCTCTGCCCGGCTTCATCGGGCCCGGCGGGGCAACGGCGCGTGCGAGCCCTGGGTTCGTGGCCGGCGCCGCCGGCGCCGATCAACAGCGCGATGACCGCTCAGGCGTGCCCGGCACTGCCGGAGAGCAGCAGCGGGTCGATGCGCAGCTTGGCCAGCGCGCGGCGCCACTTTGTTTCATGCCCGGAATCGAACAGCAGGCGCTCGTCGGCCGGCGCCGAGAGCCAGCTGTTCTGCTGGAACTCCTCGTCGAGCTGCCCAGGTCCCCAGCCGACATAGCCGAGCGCCAGCAGGCATTCGCGCGGTCCGCCGCCGCCGGCGATCGCCTTGAGGATGTCGAGGCTCGCGGTCAGCGCCAGCGCCTGATCGACGCGCAGGCTGCCGTCGCCGGTCCAGTCGGCGGTGTGCAGCACGAAGCCCCTGGCGTTGTCCACCGGGCCGCCCGAGCACAACCGGATATGCCGCGCCGGCGGCAGCGGCTCGACGTCCAGCTGGCGCAGCAGGTCCTGGAAGCTCGGACGCGCCAGCGGCCGGTTGACCAGGATGCCCATCGCCCCCTCGTCGGTATGCGCGCACATGTAGATCACGCTCTGGGCGAAGCGCGGGTCCGCCATCGCCGGCATGGCGATCAGCACCTGCCCGGTGAGGAAGGGCGCCGCGGTCTCGTCGGGGTGGGCTCCGGAGGAGGGCATTTCCGGGAAGTTGGGGGTTCGGCCGGTGGCGCGCAAGCGGCTTGCGAGCCTCGCCGCCCCTCGCCCGCGCGGGCGTGACTCCCCGCGGGGCCGGCGCTACAGAACGGCGCGGCCGCGACCGGTCGCGTTCATCCCACGCGCCCGTCAGCCCGGGCGCCAGCAACAGGCGAGCCAGCGCATGACGATCAAGGTCGGCGAGACGATCCCGAGCAGCAAGCTGATGATGGTGACGCCGGAGGGGCCGAAGGAGGTTTCAACCGAGGAGATCTTCCGGGGCAAGAAGGTGGTCCTGTTCGGCGTGCCCGGCGCGTTCACCCCGACCTGCAGCATCCGCCATCTGCCGGGCTTCGTGCAGCACGGCGAGGCGATCCGCGCCAGGGGCGTCGATACGGTCGCGTGTATGGCGGTGAACGACGCCTTCGTGCTGGGCGCCTGGGCCCAGCAGCAGGACGTGGGCGACAAGCTGGTGTTGCTGGCCGACGGCTCGGCCGTCTTCACGCGGGCGATGGGGCTCGAGCTCGATCTCGGCGCGCGCGGCCTTGGCACGCGCTGCCAGCGCTTCGCGCTGGTCGCCGAGGACATGAAGGTCACGCACCTGGCGATCGAGCCGCCCGGCGGCTTCGAGGTCAGCAAGGCCGAGTCCGTGCTCGCGGCGCTTCAGTAGTCGGGCATTACGCGGCCGAACCGCGGCACCAGGTTGGAAGGCTTCCGCGCAGCCGCGCCGGCGAGCAGGTTGACGGGGCCGGACTACGCCGGTGCGGGGGTGCCCGCGCTGAAATCGCCGGAATGGCCGCGGCGCGGGGCGGTCTCGCCGAGTGCCACGATGCAGGCGAAGCTCAGCACGCAGGTGAGAATGATGTAGCCGGCGAGCAGCCAGGGGGCGCCGCCGGCGGCCTGCAGCAGCCAGCCCGCCCCGAGCGTGCCGACCGAGCCCACCATGCCGCCGATCTGCTGCACGAAGGAGACGCCGCTCGACCGCATGCCCGTCGGGAACAGCTCAGCGAAATAGGCGGCCTGCGGGCCGTACATCGCGCTGTGGCCGATCGCCAGCATCGCCGTCAGCAGCAGCCACAGCACGCCCGTCGCGCCGTAATAGACGCAGGCGAACACCGGCACGGTCAGCGCCGCGCTGACGGCCACGCCGAGCAGATAGACCGGCCGGCGGCCCAGCCGATCCGACAGCAGGCCGAACGCCGGCAGTGTCGCCAGCTCGACCAGGATGCCGATCAGCGTCGCCGTGGTCATCACTGAGCGGGCGACGCCGCGGCTGGCCGCATAGGCGGTGACGATGACGGCGAAGCAGGTGAACACCGTGCTCTCGGCGATCTTCGCCCCGCAGCCCAGCGCCAGCGCCCTCGGATGCTCGCGCAGCACGCGGCCGAGCGGATGCCGCTCGCCGTGCGCGCGCTCGCGCAGCCGAGTGAACAGCGGCGATTCCGTCAGGTTGAGCCGGATATAGAGGCCGATGCCGACGAGCAGCAGGCTCAGCAGGAACGGAATGCGCCATCCCCAGGCCAGGAACTGCGCGTCGGAGAGCAGCCAGCCCAGCACGGCAAAAATGCCGAGCGGCAGCACGAACCCGGCGGGCGCGCCGAGCTGTACCCAGGAGCCGTAGAAGCCGCGCCGCGCGGCGGGTGCGTGCTCGCAGGTGATCAGGATGGCGTTGCCCTGCTCGCCGCCGATGCCGAAGCCGTGCAGCAGGCGGATGAACAGCAGGGTCAGCGGGGCGGCGATGCCGATCGTCGCGTAGGTCGGCATCACGCCGATGACGAACGTGGCGATGCCGACGATCAGCAGCGTGGTGACGAGCGCGGTCTTGCGGCCGTAGCGGTCGCCGATCGAGCCGAACAGCAGGCCGCCGATCGGCCGCGCGACGAAGCCCACGGCGTAGGTGCCGAGCGCCACGAGCGAGCCGATCAGCGGGCTGACGGTGGGGAAGAACAGCCGGTTGAGCACGAGCGCGGACGCCGTCGCGTAGATGAAGAAGTCGTACCACTCGACCATCGAGCCGATGCAGGAGGCGTAGGCGACTTTCCGCAGCATCTGCGGGGATACGATCTGCGGCAAGGCTGCGGGCTGCTGCATGCCGGACACGTCGGTGCTCCCCTCGATTGGAACGCCTCGCGCGTCGGGCGCCCTTGCCGGCCGGATGATCGGCCCGGCCGGCCGTTTCAGCTTGCCATCGAAGTGATCGGGCCGGCTAGCCCGCGTGCACCAGCCGGTGCTGCTTGCGCCCGGCCGAAAGCTTGATCGAGCCGCCGATCAGGTCCTCGCTGGTGATCAGCCGCGCCTCGTCGGCGATCGCCGCGTCGTTCACCCGCGCGCCGCCGCCGCGGATCAGCCGCCGCGCCTCGCCGTTGCTGGCGGCGAGCCCGGCCTCGACCAGCAGCCGGAAGGCGGGAATGCCGGCGGCGAGCTGCTCGACGCGCACGGTGATGCCGGGCAGCGTCTCCGCCGCCTCGCCCTGCTCGAAGGTGCGGCGCGCCGTTTCCGCCGCCTGTTGCGCCGCCGCCTGGCCATGCGCCAGCGCCGTGGCCTCGGTCGCCAGGGTCTTCTTCGCCTCGTTCAGCTCCGCCCCGCCCAGCGCCTCCAGCCGGGCGATCGCGTCGAGCGGCAAGTCGGTGAACAGGCGCAGGAAGCGGCCGACATCGGCGTCCTCGGTGTTGCGCCAGAACTGCCAGTACTCGTAGGGCGAAAGCCGGTCGGCGGTGAGCCACACGGCACCCTGCGCCGTCTTGCCCATCTTCGCCCCTGAGGCGGTGGCGATCAGCGGCGTGGTGAGGCCGAACACCGTCCGCCCCTCGGTGCGCCGCACCAGGTCGGCGCCGGCGACGATGTTGCCCCACTGGTCCGAGCCGCCCATCTGCAGCACGACGTTGAGGCGGCGATGGAGCTCGCGGAAATCGTAGCTCTGCAGGATCATGTAGTTGAATTCGAGGAAGGTCAGCGGCTGCTCGCGATCGAGCCGCAGGCGCACGGAATCGAAGGTCAGCATGCGATTGATGGTGAAATGCGGGCCGATCTCGCGCAGCAGATCGATGTAGCCGAGCCGGTCCAGCCAGTCGGCGTTGTTGGCGGTGACGGCGTCGCTGACGCCGCCCGCCTCGCGCCCGTCGCCGAAGCGGATGAACGGCTCGAACACCCGGCGGATGCCCTCCATGTTGGCGGCGATCTGCGCATCGGTCAGCAGCTGGCGGCTCTCGTCGCGGCCGCTCGGATCGCCGATGCGCGTGGTGCCGCCGCCCATCAGCACGACCGGGCGGTGGCCGTGGCGCTGCATCAGCCGGAGCAGCATGATCTGCACGAGCGAGCCGACGTGCAGGCTGTCGGCGGTGCAGTCGAAGCCGATATAGCCGGCGATCGGGCCGGCGTGCAGGCAGGCATCGAGCGCCTCGGCATCGGTGCACTGGAAGACGAAGCCGCGCTGCGTGGCCTCGTGCAGGAAATCGCTGGTCGGCATGGCGGCCCGTCGGTCACAGGGGGCGCCCCGGGTAGCATGGAACGGGTGAACGAAGAATGCTGCGCACCATCGGGCTGATGAGCGGCACCTCGCTCGACGGGGTGGACGCGGCGGCGATCGAGACGGACGGGGAGCGCATCGCCGGCTTCGGCCCGGCACTCACGCTGCCCTACGATGCGGCGCTGCGGGCCGACCTGCGCGCGCTGCTGGACCGCGCGCCGGGGCTCGCGCCGGACGACGCGTTCCTGGCCGACGTCACGGCACGGCTGACGGCGCGGCACGCCGAGGCGGTGGCGGCCCTCGCCTGGCCGGCCGGGCTGATCGGCATGCACGGCCAGACGATCCTGCACCGGCCGGAGCGGGGCCGCACCTGGCAGATCGGCGACGCCGCGCGGCTGGCGCGCGCCACGGGCCTTCCGGTCGCGCACGATTTCCGCTCGGCCGACATGGCGGCGGGCGGCCAGGGCGCGCCGCTGGCGCCGGTGTTCCACGCGGCGCTGGCGGCGCCGCTGGAGAAGCCGCTGGCGGTGCTGAACATCGGCGGGGTCGCCAACGTGACCTGGATCGGCGAGCCCGGGATGCTGGCCTTCGATGCCGGCCCGGGGAACGGACCGCTCGATGATCTCGCGGCGCGGCATGGGCTGGACTGCGATCGCGACGGGGCGCTCTCGACACCCGGGCGCGCCGATCCGGGCGTGCTCGCCCGCCTGCTGGCCGAGCCCTACTTCGCCCGGCCGGCGCCGAAGTCGCTCGACCGGCTGGACTTTTCCCGTGCCCTCGCGGCGAGCGGCATCGACCGGCTCGGGGTCGCGGATGCCGCGGCGACCCTGGTGGCCTTCATCGCCGGGGCGGTCGGGTCGGCGCGGCTGCCGGCGCCGCCGCGCCGCTGGCTGGTCGGCGGCGGCGGCCGGCGCAATCCGTCGATCATGGCGGCACTGCGCGCCGCATTGCCGGCGCCGGTGGCCGCGGTCGAAGCGGTGGGCTGGGACGGCGACGCGCTGGAAGCGCAGTGCTTCGGCTTTCTCGCCGCCCGCGTCGCCGCCGGCCTGCCGCTCAGCTTCCCCGGAACGACCGGGGTGGCGCGGCCGCTGCCGGGGGGCGCGATCGCGCGCTGCGACGACCCCTGGCGATGAGGTCGGTCGAGGTCAGGCGTCTTTGAGGCAGCGTGTCAGGGCGGCCGCGAGAACCTCGGCGTTCGGTCGCGCGATCATGCTGTCGTGGTCGCCGGGGATGACGTGCACCGCCACGCCGCCGCGCGCGACCTTCCGCCAGATGCTCACCGGGTCGAAGCCGACGCGCTCGCCGGTCATCGCGCGGAAGAAGGTGATCTTCCCGGGATAGCGGCGCGGCCGGTAGCGGGCGGTCGCGGCGATCACGCCGGAGCGGATGCGCTGCAGGGCGGGCGGCAGCTCGGCGTGCGAGCGGTCGCGCTCCGCCGCACCCGCGCGCACGCCGAGCCGTGGGGCGCAGCGCTCGGCCAGGTAGGCGAGCCGGCGCGCCGCGGAGAGGCCGCGCAGCGCCGCTACGTGGTGCAGCGCGCGGGTGCGTTGCAGGCGCAGCCACTCGCCGATCGGCAGGAAGCGCTTGTCGACCTTGGTGTCGAGCAGAGCGAGGAAGCTCACCGTCTCGCCCATCCGCCGGAGGCGCTGGGCGATCTCGAAGGCCACCAGGCCGCCGAAGGAGAAGCCGCCGAGAGCGTAGGGTCCGCGCGGCTGCACGGCGCGGATCAGCGCGAGATACTCGCCCGCCATGTCCTCGACGCGGCCGTGCGGCTCTTCCCCGGCGTTCAGCCCGCGCGCCTGGATGCCGTACACCATGCGCTCGCAGGTGAGCGCGCGGGCCAGCGCCCACATCTGCAGCACGCTGCCGGCCATGCTGTGCACGAAGAAGAAGGGCCGGCTCGGGTCGCCGCCGCGCAGCTCGATCAGGCGGGAGGCGGCGGCCGGGGCGTGGTCGCGGATCGCCGCCGCGAGCAGGCGAATCGTCGGCGCGTGCAGCAGCGTGGCGAGCGGCAGCTCGCGCCCGGTGGTGCGGCGGATTTCCGCAAGCATGCGGGCGGCCAGCAGCGAATGGCCGCCGAGCTCGAAGAAGTCGTCGTCGAGGTCGATCGGCGCGTAGCCCAGCAGCGCCTGCCAGAGCGCCTGGAGATAGAGGTCGAGGTCCTGCCCGACCCCCTGGCCCGCGAGCAGCGGCGCGGAGGCGGGGCGCAGCGCCGGGTGGCGCCGCAGCGCATCGAGGCAGGACGGGTTGCGCAGCGCCGCGGCATTGCGCAACGGCCGGCCGCTCACCGCGTCGGCGGCGGCCGCCTCGGACAGCTTGCCGCTATGCGTCACCGGCAGTGCGTCGAGCTGGATGATGGCGTCCGGCACGTGCGCGGCCGAGCCGTGCTGTGCCAAATCCCGGCGGATGCGCGCGGCCAGTGCGGCGTCCAGCGCCGCGCCCGGGCGGAGTGCGACCAGCAGCACCATGCGCTCGCCCTCCGCCTGCCCGGCGTGCTGCTCGACCGCCAGCGCCTCGCGGATATCGGGGATGCCCTGCAGGATGCGGTAGATCTCCGCCGGGCCGACGCGGATGCCGCGCACGTTGAGCACGCCGTCGCAGCGCCCGTGCAGCCGCGCGCCGCCGGAAGGCGTGAACTCGACGAGGTCGCCGTGCGTCCAGACGCCCGGCCGCGCGGCGAAATACGCCGCGTGGAAGCGCTTGCCGTCCGGGTCGTCGAACAGGCCGAGCGGGCGCGAGGGGAAGGGATTGGCGCAGATCAGCTCACCCACGCTTCCCTCGGCGTCGCCAGCCGGCGCCGCCTGCACGTCGAGGCCGAGGCTTCGGCTCTGACACTCGCCGGCATGGACGGGCAGGTTCGGGTTGCCGAGCAGGAAGCAGCCGATGATGTCGGTGCCGCCGGAGACCGACTGCACCGGCATCGGCTTCACGCAGTCGCGCAGCCAGCGGAACTGCTGATCGTAGAGGATCGATCCGGTGGACAGCGCGGCGCGCAGCGCGCCGAAATCGAGCTCGGCGTTGGGCACGTAGCCGGCGGTTTCGCAGAGGCGCAGATAGGGCGGGCTGGTGCCGAACACCGTCACCCGCTCCTCCGCGACGATCCGCCACAGGGTCGCCGCCGTGTCGATCGGCCCGTCATAGAGGACGATCTCGACGCCGGAAGCGAGTGCGGAGAGCTGCCAGTGCCACATCATCCAGGCGCAGGAGGTGTGGAAGAACAGCTTGTCGCCTGGCCGCAGGTCGCAGTGCAGCCGATGCTCCTTGACGTGCTCGAGCAGGGTGCCGCCAGCGCCGTGCACGATGCATTTCGGCCGTCCGGTGGTGCCCGAGGAGAACATGATGAAGAGCGGATGGTTGAAGGCGAAGTGCGGCAGCGCCGGTTGACGGCTCCGCCCGCGCCTGGCCAGCGCCTCCATCCGGTGCAGCGGTACCACCATCGCGGCGTCCGGCCGCCCGTCGTCGAGCGCCACGACCAGTTCGAGCGAAGGCAGCGCGGCGGCGATGGCGGCGACGCGCGCGGCGAGCGGGGCGCCGGTGTCGTGCGGGGCGGCCTCGAGATGGGCGATCAGCAGGCGTGGGGCGAGCGGCGCGAAGCGGGCGATGATCGTCTCCGCGCCCAGTTCCGGCGCGGCGGTGGCGAGCACCGCGCCGGTCGCCGCGACGGCGAGCGCCGCGGTCACCGCCTTCGCGTCGTTGCGGGTCACCGCGACCACCCGGTCGCCCGGCGCCAGCCCGAGCCGGGTCAGCGCGCCGGCCAGCGCCATCACGTTCTCGCGCAGCGCGCCGCGCGTCAGCCGCGTGCGCTCGCCGCCGGCGCGGCAGGCGGTGATCGCCGGGCGTTCGGCGTCGCCGGACCCGGCCAGCGCGAGCAGGTTTTCGGCATAGTTCAGCGACAGGTTGGGGAAGAAGGTCGCAGCCTCGCAGCTTTCGCCGGTGCAGACCGGATCGGCGCTGCCCCCGACCAGCAGGCCGGACTGGCGGAGGACGCTTTGCCAGAAGGTCGGGAACTCCCGGACCGAAAAGTCGTGCAGCGCGGCGTGCGACGCGAAGCGCTGCCCCGTGCTCGCCTCGAGCGCGCGGGTGAAGGCAGTGAGCTGCGAGCGTTCCACCGTCGCGCGTGCGGGCGTATGGATGGGGTCCGCCGAGACGGGCTCGGGCCGGAGCTGGACATCGACGGCGTTCAGCGGCAATCGGGCCTCCCCGTCCCTGATCTCGGCGGCCGGCCGATCCAGGCTGGTCTCTACTATCGAGAATTCATTAAAAATAGAGATTGGGACGAGTCCTGGCAAATGGGATTAGCGAGCCCCGTCGCTCTACTTACGGTTGATGGAAGGGTCTCCAGCCCGACCCGTCGCGCACAGCCGTGGTGATTGCGGTCGACTATGTGGTGTTGACCCAAACGCCCGGCGAGGTGGCGGGTCTCCTGGCCGGGCTGACGCCGGAGGAAAAGGCGCGCGCGGCGCGGCTCAAGCGAATGGAGGACCAGGCGCTCTACGTCGCCGCCCACGCGCTGCTACACGCCGCGGTATTCCAGGCGACAGGCCAGCGGCCGCGTGGCTTCCGGCGCGGGGAGCAGGGCAAGCCGGAGCTCGATCCCGGCTTCGGCGATCCGCCGCTCGCCTTCAGCCTGGCGCACGCCCGTGGCCTGGTGGCCTGCGCGCTGGCTCCCGGCATGGCGCTCGGCGTCGATGTCGAGCGGATCGAGCCCGGCGTTGACGGCGCCGGCATCGCCGCCATGCAGTTCGCCGCGTCGGAGCGCGCGGCGCTGGCGGCGGCCCCAGCGGCACGACGCGCCGAGCTGTTCCATCGCATCTGGACGTTGCGCGAAGCGGTGGCGAAGGCGCTCGGCGAGGGCCTGGGACGCGGCGCGGCGTTCGCGGTCGCGCTCGACCCGCTCGCCCTCGACCGGGCGGCCGAAGACGCGGCGCGCGGGCTCGCCTGGCACCTCGAGGAGTGCGCGGCCGTGCCGGGCTGGCGGATGGCGCTCGCCGCGCGCCACCCGGCATCGCCGCCGCCGGCGGTCTGCTGGCGCGAGATCGGCCTGGCCGAACTGGCGGCTCGGCTGCCCTGAGATCCGGCCCCGGCTTTCCCGGGCCCGGCTTCCGCGCGATGCTGGGCGAACCAGGGCATGGCGGGAGGGACGACATGAACCAGGAGGATCTCTGCTTCCTGCCGGCGACCGAGATGGCCGCGCAGATCCGCCTGAAGAAGCTCTCGCCGGTCGAGATCGTGCAGGCGGTGCTGCAGCGCGTGGCGGCGCTGGAGCCGCAGGTGAACGCCTTCGCCACGCTCACCGCGGAGCAGGCGCTCGATGCGGCGCGCACGGCGGAGGCGGCGCTGATGGCGGGCGACCCGCTCGGCCCGCTGCACGGCGTGCCGGTCACCATCAAGGACCTGGTGGTGACGCGCGGCATTCCGACCGAGCGCGGCTCGTTCATCTGCAAGGGCCAGGTGCCCGACACCGACGCGCCGGTGGTCACCCGGCTGAAGCAGGCCGGCGCCATCGTGCTCGGCAAGACCACGACCTCCGAATTCGGCTGGAAGGGGGTGAGCCAGAGCCCGCTGACCGGCATCACCCACAACCCCTGGAAGCACGGCTTTAATGCCGGCGCCTCCTCGGCCGGCGCGGGGGCGGCGGCCGCCGCGGGCTACGGGCCGCTGCACCAGGGCTCGGACGGCGCGGGCTCGATCCGTATGCCCGCGCATTTCTGCGGCGTGTTCGGCCTGAAGCCAACCTACGGCCGCGTGCCGTACTACCCGACGCCGAACAACGACTACACCTCGCATATCGGGCCGATGACGCGCAGCGTCGCCGATTCCGCGCTGATGCTGCGCGCGATGGCCGGGCCGCATCCCTGGGACCACACCTCCTGCGAGGCCTGGCCGCTCGACTATCCGGCCCGGCTGCACGAGGGGATGAAGGGCAAGCGCGTCGCGTTCAGCCCCGATCTCGGCCATGCCCGAGTCGATCCGGAGGTCGCGCGCCTGGTGCGCGAGGCCGTCGCCGCGATCGCCGAGCTGCCGGGCAGTGCGGTGGAGGAGGTGACGCCCGAATGGGGTAAGGATGGCCCCGAGCTGATCCGCTTCACCTGGCCGGCGCATATGAGCGGCCACGCCCGGCACTTCGCCGAATACGAGGACCGCATGGACCCTGGGCTGGTCGCCTGCATCAAGGAAGGGCAGCGCGCTTCGGCCGCGGACTATCAGGCGGTGCGCGAGCGCAAGCTGGCCTATTGCGCGGCCATTGGGCGCTGGTTCGAGGATTTCGATTTTCTGCTCACGCCCAGTGTGTCCGTCGCCGCATTTCCGGCCGATCGGCTGCAGCCCGAGGACTGGCCGCAGCATGCGTGGGATTGGGTGAGCTGGGCGGAGTTCTCCTATCCCTTCAACTTCACCGGCATGCCCGCGGCGAACGTGCCGTGCGGCTTCACCGAAGCGGGGCTGCCGGTCGGATTGCAGATCGTCGGCCGCCGCTTCGACGACCTGAGCGTGCTGCAGGCGTCGGCAGCGTTCGAAGCGGCGCGACCGTGGGCGCAGCACCGGCCGGCGCTCGGCTGAGCGGCAAAAGACAAGGCCAGGGGCGCTCCCTCCGCGAGCATTCCACGGGCTTCGCCCGCGGAACCTTTGCCCGCTCCGCCCCTGGACCCCGCTGGGGCAATGCCCCAGGCCCCTCAATGCGCGGCAGGCGGTGGAGACAGGCTGGGGAACGGAGCGGTCTGCGGCGGTGCGGGCGGCGGCACCAGCGGGGGCACCCAGGCGAACGGCAGCCGGTTCTGTTCGCAATGCGTCAGCGCGGACAGCCAGGCCAGGTTCTGTGCCCGGAGCACGTTGGTCGTGCTGCCGAGATTGAACGGCTGGATCATCTGCATCGACTGGCCGAAATGCCGGCTGGCGTCGGCGCAATCGGTGAGCGCGGTCGAACGACCCCACACGAGCTCGGTCTGCGCATTGGTGTACGCCAGCTCCGCCGCGTTGCGCGCCACCTCCGGGTATCTGTCGCCGATGCGCAGCGCGCGTTCGAAGTCCTGCGCGCCCTGCTCGCGTTCGGCCTGGTCTTCGGCGAAGCGCGTCTCCAGGTCCGAGAGCTGGCGCAGCGCGCCGATCTCGTCGAAGAAGTTGTCGGCGACCGCCACCGCCTGGTGCGCCATCCGCTTTGCCGCGGTGTAGCGTTCGAGGTTGACCATGCTGTTGGCGATCGCCACGAGTTCCTGCGTCGAGGTGTTGCCGCCGAGCGAGGTGGCGAGCAGATAGGCCTGCTGCGTCGTCAGGCTCAGCTCGCTGCTGAACTGGTCCGAAAACGTCACGTAATCGGCGCCGGCCTGCTTCAGCGCGATCTGGGTGGAGACCGGATACAGCAGGATCTTCTCGGTCAGGCGCGACAGCTCCGCCCGCTGGTCGTTGATGTCCTTGTTGCGCGCGGTGTAGATCGACAGCCCGGCCGTGAACAGCGACAGCGCGAAGGCGAGCGCCGGCACGGAGGCGGAGGCGGCCTTCCACCAGGGCTCGCTGGTGTCGGCCTTCGAGTCTGCGCGGGCGCCGGCTTCTGCCGCCGGCTCGCCGGACCGCTCCGGTGCTTCCATCCCCACCGCTCCGTCAACGCGTTCCGGCAGCCGAATGAGCGGAAAGTAGCGGCGGGCGACAATGCCCGCAACAAGCGGCAGGCGCGGCAAGGTGCCGGCGGCTATGGTCGAAGCATGCGAACCGACGGAAAGGCCGCGACGGCGGTGGAACGCGTGGACTGGGCCGGGATCGGCGCGGCACTCGATCGCGTCGGCTACGCGGTCACGCCGCCGCTGCTGGACGCCGCGGCGTGCCGGGCGCTGGCGGCGCTTTACGCCGGGGAGGCGGCGTTCCGCAGCCGCGTTGTCATGCAGCGCCATGCCTTCGGCCAGGGCGAATACCGGTATTTCCGCTATCCGCTGCCGGAGGCGGTCGCGCAGCTCCGTCACGCGATCTATCCGCGGCTCGCGCCGGTCGCCAATGCCTGGCGGACGACGCTGCGCGAAGCCGGACGCTTCCCGCCCGCACTCGACGCGTTCCTCGCGGAGTGCCACGCCGCCGGCCAGACGCGGCCGACGCCGCTGCTGCTGCAGTACGGGCCGGGCGACTACAATTGCCTGCATCAGGACCTCTACGGTCCGCTGGTGTTCCCGCTGCAGCTCACGCTGCTGCTCAGCGCGCCGGACGATGATTTCACCGGCGGCGAGTTCGTGCTCGTCGAGCAGCGGCCGCGTGCCCAGTCGCGCGTCGAAGTGGTGCCGCTGCGCCAGGGCGAGGCGGTGATCTTCCCGGTGCACCACCGGCCGGTCGCCGGCGCGCGCGGGCCGTATCGGGTCAACCTGCGCCACGGCGTCAGCCGCGTCCGCTCGGGCCGGCGCCACACGCTCGGCATCATCTTTCACGACGCCGCCTGAGGCGGTTCAGCCGATCGCCTGCGCGTACTCCCAGGCGCGCTGCGCGAGGTCGCGGAAGGCGGCGCCGCGCTCGATCGCGCGCGCGTCGGCGGCGTTGCCGTCGAGCGCGCGGCGATAGACGCCGGCGACGATCGCCGCCAGGCGGAACATCGCGAAGACGATCATGAACTCGAGCCCGGGCGCGTCGGCCCGGCCGGTGCGTCGGCAATAGGCGGCGGCGTACTCCGCCTCGCCGGGAATGCCGAGCGCCACCAGTTCGGCCTCCGCCACCCCGCCCGATGACTCCGGAAGCCGCGCGGTGAGCAGGTTGTAGGCGAGGTCGGCGAGCGGATCGCCAAGCGTCGCGAGCTCCCAATCCAGCACGGCGACGACGCGCGGCTCAGCGGGATGGAACAGCAGATTGCCGAGCCGGTAGTCGCCGTGCACGATGCTCGCCTGCGCGTCCGGCGGCACGCGTGCTGGCAGCCATTCGATCAGCCGCTCCATCGGCGGAAACGCCTCCCAGCGGCAGGCGGCGTACTGGCGCGACCAGCGCGCGACCTGGCGGGCGACGTAGGCCTGCGGGCGGCCGAAATCCGTCAGGCCGCGTGCCCGCCAGTCCACCTGATGCAGGGCGGCCAGCACGCGGTTCATGTCGTCATACATCGCCCGGCGCTCGGCCGGCGCGCAGCCCGGCAGCCGGCGGTCCAGGAATACGCGGCCGGGCACGTAGTCCATGATGTAGAACATCGTGCCGATCACGCCGGGATCGCGGCAGAGCAGGTGCACACGGGGCACCGGGACCGCGGTGCCGGCGAGCGCCTGGATCACGCGGAACTCCCGATCGACGGCGTGCGCCGAGGGCAGCAGGTGGCCGGGCGGCTGCTTGCGCAGCACGTACTCGCAGCCGGCGGCCGCGAGGTGGAAGGTCGGGTTGGACTGGCCGCCCTGGAACTGCCGCACCGCGATGCGCTCGCCGGCGCCGGGAAGCTGGCCGCGCAGATAGCGCGCGAGCGCCGCTTCGTCGAAGCGATGGGCGGGCAGCACGGCGACGAGCTCGGGGCCGCCTGGCGCGGCACCGGCGGACACGCGATCAGTCCGGCGGCAGCGCGGGCGAGCCGATCGTCACGCCGCCGTCGATCACCAGGGTCTGCCCGGTGACGAAGCGGCCGGCTTCCGCGGCGAGGAAGATCGCCGCGCCGGCGATCTCGTCGGGCTCGCCGATGCGCATCAGCGGCGTCTCGCGCGTGCGCCGGCGGTAGAGGTCCGGGTTCTCCCACAGCGCGCGGGCGAAATCGGTGCGGACCAGGCCGGGGGCGATGCAGTTCACGCGGATGTTCTTCGGTCCCCACTCGCAGGCGAGGTTGCGGGCGAGCTGCATGTCCGCCGCCTTCGACAGCGCATAGACCGGCAGGTTCACCGAGCCGCGCAGCCCGCCGATCGAGGAGACGATGATCGCGGCACCCCCGCCGCGCGCCGCCATCTGCGGCAGCACCATGTTGCACAGCCAGAGATTGCTGCGCACGTTGGAGTTCATGATGCGGTCGTAGGCGTCGTCCGGCACTTGCAGCGACGGGCCGTAGTACGGATTGACCGCCGCATTGCAGACCAGGACGTCGATGCCGCCCCAGTGCCCGAGCGTCACGTCGACCAGCGCCTGCAGATCCTCCTTGCGGTTAATGTTGCAGGTCCTGACCCACGCCTCCCCGCCGCGCGCGGCGATCGCCTCGGCCACCGCCTCACACGCCGCCTGCTTGCGGCTGGAGACCACCACTTTTGCGCCGTGCTCGGCCATGCGCTCGGCGATCGCCCGGCCGATGCCCTTGCTGGAGCCGGTGATCACGGCGACCTTGCCGGTCAGGTCGAACAGCGTGCTCATGCGTTGCTCCGCTATGCATTGCTCCGGGGCGGCCGGTATTTCGCCAGTTCCAGCCGGCCGATCTGGTGGCGGTGTACCTCGTCCGGACCGTCGACGATGCGCATGGTGCGCGCGGTCTTGTACATCTGCGCCAGGCCGAAATCGGTGGTGACGCCGGCCGCACCGTGCGCCTGGATCGCCCAGTCGATCACCCGGCAGGCCATGGCCGGCGCCGCCACCTTGATCGCGGCGATCTCGCCGCGCGCCGCCTTGTTGCCGACCGTGTCCATCTTCCACGCGGCGTGCAGCACGAGCAGTCGCGCCTGATCGATCAGGATGCGCGCCTCGGCGATCCGCTCGACGGTGACGCCCTGCTCGGCCAGCGGCTTGCCGAACGGCCGGCGGTCGAGCGCGCGGCGGCACATCATCTCGAGCGCGCGCTCGGCGAGGCCGATCGTGCGCATGCAGTGATGGATGCGCCCCGGCCCGAGCCGGCCCTGCGCGATCTCGAAGCCCCGGCCTTCGCCGAGCAGGATGTTCGCCGCCGGCACCCGCACATCGTCGAAGACGATCTCGGCATGGCCGTGGGGCGCGTCGTCGAAGCCGAACACCGGCAGATGCCGGATGATGCGGACGCCCGGTGTGTCGCGCGGCACCAGGATCATCGATTGCTGGCGGTAGCGGTCGATGCTGTCCGGGTCGGTCTTGCCCATCACGATCAGCAGCCTGCAGCGCGGATCGAGCGCGCCGGAGGACCACCATTTGCGGCCGGTGATGACGTAGTCCCCGCCGTCGCGCCGGATGCGGCACTGGATGTTCGTGGCATCGGACGAGGCGACGTCCGGCTCGGTCATGCAGAAGCACGAGCGGATTTCTCCGGCCAGCAGCGGCGCCAGCCATTCGCGCTTCTGCGCCTCGCTGCCGTAGCGGTCGAGCGTCTCCATGTTGCCGGTATCGGGGGCGGAGCAGTTGAACACTTCCGACGCCCAGGCGACGCGGCCCATGATCTCGGCGAGCGGGGCATAATCGAGATTGCTGAGCCCGGCGCCGCGTGCGGAGTGCGGCAGGAACAGGTTCCACAGGCCGGCTTCGCGGGCCCGCGGCTTCAGCGCCTCGACGATCGGCACCGGCTGCCAACGGTCGGCCATCGCCGCCTGCTGGCCGTGATAGACGGATTCGTTCGGATGGATGTGCTCGTCCATGAACGCCTGCAGGCGCGCGCGGAACGCATTCACCGCATCCGAAAAGGCGAAGTCCAACGACGGCATCCTTTGTGTGACGGCCAAGTGTAGGGCGTTGCGCGCGCCGGCCGGAAGCGGCCTTGACGCGGCACGCGGGCAAAGCTATCGAGCGGGTTGCTCACGCAGTGGTGATGCTGCCGGCCTGCGGGCCGAGTGTTACCGCAGCGCGTCCAGGCGCGCCGGCGGGCGGTGCGCCCTTCGCCCGCGCGGCCTCGTCGCTCGGCATCGTCAGTCAGGCACCGGCAGTTGAGCGGCACAGTCAACAGGCGAAGCAACCGCGTAGCGCCACCCGCGCGCGCGTCCGGCGCCGCGCCGGCTCGATAGGGGCGGAGATGCTCGACACCTCTGTCGCCTCGCTGCTGCGGCTCGCCGGGCAGCAAAAGCTGCTGCAGGCGCTGACGATCATCCTCGGCACCTTCATCTTGGAGGATGCGGCCACGGTGCTGGCCGCGATGCGCGCGCAGACCGGGGGAATCCCGATCTGGTTGGCGCTGGTCGCACTCTACATCGGCATCGTGCTCGGCGATCTCGGCCTCTACGGTCTCGGCCGGCTCTCGGCCATGGTGCCTTGGGCCAGGCGGTGGGTGCCGCCGCATCGCATCCGCTCCGGGCAGGACTGGCTCGGTCAGCGGGTCTTCAAGGTGGTGCTGGTGAGCCGCTTCCTGCCGGGCATGCGGCTGCCGACCTACACCGCCTGCGGCTTCCTCTCCTGCAATCTGCGCCAGTTCGTGCTGGCGGCGATCGTCGCGACGCTCGCCTGGACGTCGCTGCTGTTCGGCGTGTCCTTGCGGATCGGCCAGTTCCTGATGGACCATTTCGGCGCGTGGCGATGGGCCGGAGCGGTCGGGTTCGCGATCGGCATCGTGCTGATCGGCCGCGTCGCCGCCCGCCTGCAAGGAGTGAAGCCGATGAGCGGAGTGGAGCGGTGAAGGGTCTGGACGCGACGCTCGGCGCCCGCCCGATCGACGCCGGCCCGAGGCCGCGCCGCGGCGACCACGCCGTGAGCTTCTTCGAGTACTGGCCGGGCTGGCTGTTCTACACGCCGATCGTGCTGCAATGGATGGCACTTGGCCTGCGGCACGGCGACATGAGCCTGCCGACCGCCGCCAACCCGCGCATCGAGACCGGCGGGCTGTGCGGCGAATCCAAGAGCGCCATTCTCGATCAGCTTGCGCCGCCGCAGCGGCATTGGCTTGCGCCTTTTACGGTGTTCGCCGTGGGCGAGAATCCCGCGCGTCATTTGGCCGAGGCGGAGCAACGGATGCACGAGGCGGGATTGGACTATCCGCTCGTGGTCAAGCCGGATATCGGCTGCAACGGCGCCGGTGTCCGGCTGCTGCGCGGCACCGACGATCTCCTGCGCTATCTGCGGGAGTTTCCGGCCCATCTGCGCGTGATGCTCCAGGAATTCGTATCGTACGAGGGCGAGGCCGGGCTGTTTTATGTGCGCCACCCCGACCAGCGGCGGGGGCGCATCACCTCCATGACGCTGAAATCCTCGCCCGTGGTGGTGGGCGACGGGCGCTCTACGTTGCGCTCGCTGATCCTCGCTCACCCGCGTGCGGGGCACGTGCCGCAGCTCTACTTCCCACGCCTCGCCGACCGGCTGGATTCGGTGCCGGCCTCCGGTGAGCACGTGGCCCTGGTATTCGTGGGCAATCACTGCAAGGGAGCCACCTTCGAGAACGGCGCCGACCACGTCACAGAGGAGCTGACGCAACGCATCGACGAAATCGCCCAGGCCATCCCGGATTTCTACTTCGGGCGCTTCGACGTGCGCTTCCGTTCGCTGCCGGAGTTGCGGCGCGGCACCGGGTTCACGCTGATCGAGGTGAACGGCGTCGGCTCGGAGGCCACGCATATCTGGGACCCCCGGACCACGCTCGCGCAGGCCTACGCCGCGCAGTTCTTCCACTACCGCGCCGCTTTCGAGATCGGCCGCAAGAACCGCGCAGCCGGCCACCGGACGTCCGGGCTGCGCGCGATGATCCGTCTGTGGCGGCTGCAGAAGCGCGTGCTCGCGGCCTATCCGCTGAACGATTAAGCAAAACCTGTCCTTGGCGGTCGGGCCGGCGGCATGACATTTCTCCAGGCCATCGCGCTCGCCGTGCTGCAGGGTGCCACCGAGCTGTTCCCGGTGAGCAGCCTCGGCCACGCCGTCGTGCTGCCGGCGCTGCTGGGGTGGCGCATCGACCAGGCGGCGCCGGCCTTCCTGCCGTTCCTGGTGATGCTGCACGTCGGCACCGCGGCCGCGCTGCTCGGCTATTTCTGGCGCGACTGGCTGGCGCTGGCGCTTGGCGTGCTCGGCATCGGCGATGCGCACCGGGTGCGCGAGAGCCGGCGGGTGCTCGGGCTGATCGTCGTGGCGACGATTCCCGCGGTGATCGTCGGGTTCGCGCTGGAGAAATTCTTCCGCGGGCTGTTCGCCTCGCCGCTGGCCGCGGCCGCCTTCCTCGCCGTCAACGGCGTGCTGCTGCTGGTCGGCGAGCGGCTGCGCGGCCGGACCCACCGGCCGCTCTCGACGCTGACGCTGGGCGATGCCGTGAGCGTCGGCGTGTGGCAGTGCACGGCGCTGATCCCCGGCATGTCGCGGTCGGGGGCGACGATCGTCGGCGGCCTGCTGCGCGGCGTCGATCATGAGGGTGCCGCGCATTTCTCCTTCCTGATCGCCACACCGGTCATCCTGGGTGCCACGGTGCTGGAGGTGCCGAAGCTGCTGCGCGCGGGCGTGCCGCCCGGTGCCTTCGGGCAGGCCGCCGCGGCGGCAGCGGTGGCCGGGGTCACGGCGCTCGCCAGCACCGCGTTCCTGATGCGCTATTTCCGCCGGCACGACACGCAGTCGCTCGATCCCTTCGCGTACTACTGCCTGGCGGTCGGGCTGGGCTGCGTCGGCTACCTGCTGCTCGCCTGACCCCGCCGGCCGTGCCATGCTTGGCGCGGCGGGGGAGCATGCATATGGCCGCGGCGGCGCTCGACGGCGTGCGGGTGATCGATACCACCAACAACGTGCTCGGCCCGCTGGCGACGCAGCTGCTCGGCGACATGGGTGCGGACGTGATCAAGATCGAGCCGCCGCAGGGCGACCCGATCCGCAAGATCGGGCCGTCGCGCACGCCGGGGATGGGCTCCTACTTCCTCAACCTGAACCGCAACAAGCGCAGCGTGGTGCTCGACCTCAAGCGGCCGGCGGCGCAGCAAGCGCTGCTGGCGCTGATCGGACGCGCCGACGTGCTCGTGCTGAATATGCGCGCGGTCGCCGCGGCGCGGCTCGGGCTCGACTATCCGACGCTGCGCGAACGCTTCCCGCGGCTGATCCACGCCGCGGCCGGCGGCTTCCGGCCCGGCAGCCGGCTCGGCGATCGCCCGGCCTTCGACGACATGATCCAGGGCATGAGCGGCATGGCCGCGCTGAACGGCACCGGCGGCGCGCCGCGCTTCGTGCCGACGGTGCTGGCCGACAAGCTGTGCGGCCACGCGCTGGCCTATGCCGTGGTCTGCGCGCTGCTGCACCGCGAGCGCAGCGGCGCGGGCCAGGCGGTGCACGTGCCGATGCTCGACACGATGATCGCCTTCGCGATGGTCGAGCATCTCTGGGGCGCCACGATCGGCGAGCCGGCGCGCGGCCTCGGCTATCCGCGCATGCTGACGCCGCATCGCCGGCCGTACGCGACGAAGGACGGATATCTCTGCGTCATCGCCTCCACCGACGACCAGTGGGAGCGGCTGCTGCCGGCGATCGGGCGGGCGGAGCTGGCGAGCGACCCGCGCTTCGCCCGGCTCGAGCAGCGCAGCGAGAATATCGACGCCCTCTACGGCGTGCTCGCCGAGGCGATGCGCGAGCGCGGCACGGCGGAGTGGCAGCGCCGGCTTGACGCGGCCGACATCCCGAACGGGCCGGTGAACGACATCGCGGACCTGCTGGACGACGACTACCTGCGCGAGGTCGGCTTCTTCGAAGCGTGGCAGCACCCAACCGAGGGCGGCCTGACCGTCATGCCGACCCCGACCTCGCTCTCCGGCTCGCCGCCGGTGGTGCGCCGCCTGGCACCCACGCTCGGCGAGCACACGCGCGAGGTGCTGGCGGAGATCGGGCTGGATGAGGGCGTGGCCTGACGGGCGGCGCCCCGTCTATACCGTCGCAGCCCGCCGGACGAGGAGCCCTCATGCGATCGAGTCGCCTGCTGTTCCTGGCCGCTGCGCTGCTGCTCGGCGGCGCCGCCAACGCGCCGCCGGGCCCGCGCGTGGCGCTCGCCGCGACGCCGATCGCGCGTATGGACCTGCCGTGGTGGCGCGCGCGTTTCGAGCAGAAGCAGGCGGAGCTGCGCGCCCATACCGTCGATCTCGTGTTCTACGGCGATTCCATCCTGCAGGACTGGGAGAAGGACGGTCCGGCGCCCTGGCTGCGATTCCGGCCGGTCTGGTCGGCCTTCTATGGCGACCGCAACGTCGTCGAACTCGGCTTCCGCGGCGACACCACCGCCAACCTGCTGTGGCGGCTGCAGCACGGCGAAGCCGAGGGCATTGCCCCGAAAGTGGCGGTGGTGCTGATCGGCGCCAACAATCTCGGCCGCGTGCACTGGTCCGCCGAGGAGACGCTGGCCGGCATCGACGCCGATGTGGCCGAACTGCGTCGCCGGCTGCCGCGCACGAAGATCGTGCTGCTCAGCATCCTGCCGAGCCGGCGTTCGGCATGGGTGGATGCGACCACCGAAGCGGTGAACCGCACGCTCGCCGGGCGCTACGGGAACGGCGGCGAGGTCACCTACATCGACCTCACGCCGGTCTTCGTGCGGCACGGCGCGCTCGACGAGAGCCTGTTCCTCGACGGGTTCCTCACGCCACCCGACCCGCTGCTGCACCCGACGCCCGAGGGGCAGGCGCTGATGGCGCAGGCGATCGAGCCGACGCTCGCGGCGATGCTGGGCGACCGGCCGCATAGCTGGCACTGACACACCGGCCGATCACGGGAGAACTCCGATGCCGAACCCGCTGCCGCTGTCGCGCATCATCGTGCTGGACCTGACGCTCGCCCGCGCCGGGCCGACCTGCGTGCGCCACCTCGCGGACTGCGGGGCCGACGTCATCCGCATCGAGCCGCCCGGCCAGGCTGAGGAGATCACCGGCAACCGGCACGGCTTCGACTTCCAGAACCTGCACCGCAACAAGCGGATGATACGCCTCAACCTCAAGGACCCGGACGGGCACGCCGCGTTCATGCGGCTGGTGGCGCGCGCCGACGTGGTGGTCGAGAACATGCGCGCGGCGGTGAAGCACCGGCTCAAGGTGGCCTGGGAGGATGTGCGGGCGGTCAATCCGCGCATCGTCTACGGCAGCATCAGCGGCTTCGGCCAGACCGGGCCGTACGGCCACCGGGCGGGGGTGGATCAGATCGCCCAGGGCATGGGCGGGCTCATGTCGATCACCGGCCTGCCCGGGCAGGGGCCGGTGCGCGTCGGCATTCCGATCGCCGATCTCACGGCGGGCAACCTGCTGGCGCTCGGCATCATGGTGGCGCTGTTCGATCGCGAGCGCACCGGTGAGGGCCGCTGGGTGCAGACGAGCCTGCTCGAGGCGCAGGTGTTCATGCTGGACTTCCAGGCCACGCGCTGGCTGATGCAGCGCGAGGTGGCGCCGCAGGCCGGCAACGACCACCCCACCGGCATTCCGACCGGCGTGTTCCCGACCAGCGACGGCCACATCAACATCGCCGCCAGCTCGGCGCGGCTGTGGGAGCGCTTCTGCGACGCCGTCGAGCGGCCGGACTGGAAGGCGCGGCAGGGCTGGACGACCCAGGAAGGGCGCAGCGCCCACCGGCAGGCGATCAACGCGGCGATCGCCGAGATCACCAGTGACAAGCCAGCCGCCCACTGGATCGCGCTGTTCGAGGCGGCGGGTATTCCGTGCGGGCCGATCAACACGATCGACCAGGTCTTCGCCGACCCGCAGGTGCAGCACCTGCGCATGGCGCGCCCGGTCGAGCACCCCGTGCTCGGGCAGACCGAGCTGGTGGGCTCGCCGATCACGCTCGAAGGCGTGGCCAAGGACATCCGCACGCCGACGCCCGAGGCCGGCGCGCACACCGAGGAGGTGCTGCGCTGGGCCGGCTACGACGACGCGGCGATCGCCGGGCTGCGGGTCAGACGCGTCATCTGAAGCGGCGGCTTCAGGCCGCTGGCGTCGGTGGCCATCACCGGCGCGGCCCGGCGCTCCGCGTCGGGGTCACCGCGCCGGGCGCTGGCGGTTGGTCGCCAGCTCGGCGGGCGAGAGCTGGAAGCCGGCAAGCACCGTATAGGCGGCGCCGGAGAGTGTCGCGGAGGTCGGGATCGCCAGCGCCACGGGATCGCCGGTCAGGTGCACTTCGTCGGTGTTCGGCGGGAACTCGACGTGCAGGGGGTAGGTCTGCTTGTCCAGGATGGCCTGCCCGCGGGTGACCGCGACGAAATAGGTGGCATCCGCGACCCGCCCCCGCGCGGCCGGGCCGCGCGTCAGGCTCATCGACACCTTGATCGTGGTGTTCAGCGTGCCGTGATCGCCTTGCGAGCAGGCGCCGGAAATGCCTGTTATGCGCCCGCCCAGTACCATATCGGTGATGTCGTGCGGACCGGGCGTGGCCGAGCGGTAGCGGGCGAGATCGGCCGCCTCCCCGAGGATGGCGGCGCGGGGACAGTCGGGCGCGAATTGCGGGGAACTGCTGGCGCAGCCGGAGACGGCGAAAAGCAGGGCCAGCGCCGCCGGGCGGAGGGATCGAGCGGATGGGGGCATGTGCGGCTCGGCCAGTGACCCGGCGGTGACCCGGCGGTCGTTGAGGAGGGGGACGCGCGGTATACTGCGCGGTGTTCCGGCCCGGGACAACCGCCTGCCGGATCGCCCGCGCCCGGCGTCGCCATGAGACCACAGCCGAGCCTGCGCATACTGCTGGCCGGCCCGCGCGGCTTCTGCGCCGGCGTCGATCGGGCGATCCGGGTGGTCGAGGAGGCGCTGCGGCGGCACGGCGCGCCGGTCTATGTTCGCCACGAGATCGTCCACAACCGCACCGTCGTAGAGCAGCTCGAGCGCCAGGGGGCGGTGTTCGTCGAGGACCTGGCCGAGGTGCCGGCGCAGGCGCACGTCGTCTTCTCCGCCCACGGCGTGCCGAAGTCGGTGCCCGCGGAGGCGCGGCGGCGGCGGCTCAGCTATTTCGACGCGACCTGCCCGCTGGTCAGCAAGGTGCACCGCGAGGCCGAGCGGCACTACGCCGGCGGTGGCGCGGCGGCGCGGCACATCCTGATGATCGGCCACGCCGGCCACCCTGAAGTCGAGGGCACGATGGGCCAGCTGCCGCCCGGGGCGATCACCCTGGTGCAGGACGAGGCGGCGGCGCGGCGCGTGGCGCCGCCGGATCCGGGCCGGGTCGCCTTCATCACCCAGACCACGCTCTCGGTGGACGACGCCGCGGCGATCGTCGCCGTGCTGCGGGGGCGCTTCCCCGGGATCGAGGGGCCGCGCCACGAGGACATCTGCTACGCGACCACCAACCGCCAGGCGGCGGTGAAGGCGATCGCGCCGGGCTGCGATCTCGTCGTGGTGATCGGCAGCGCCAATTCCAGCAACTCGCTGCGCCTGCGCGAGGTCGCCGAACGGGCCGGCGCCCGCCGTGCGATCCTGCTGCCGCGGGCCGAGGCGCTGGACTGGGCGGCGCTCGACGGCGTCGGCACGCTCGGCGTGACCGCCGGGGCTTCGGCGCCGGAGGCGCTGGTCGAGGCGCTGCTGGCGCGGCTCGCCGGGCGCTTCGAGCTGCGCATCGAGGAAAGACGCGTGACGCAGGAGGATATCAGCTTCAAATTGCCGGCGGCGCTCTGCCCCTGAAGCGATCCCTCCTCGCCCGATGGCCGTCTATACCGACGTATCCGACGACGCGCTGGCCGCGTTCCTCGCCGACTATGCGATTGGCCGCGTGGTCGCATTCCGCGGCATCGCCGAGGGCGTCGAGAACAGCAATTTCTCCCTTCGCACCACCGGCGGCGATTTCATCCTCACCCTCTACGAGAAGCGGGTCGATCCGGCAGAGCTGCCCTGGTTCCTCGGCCTGATGGAGCATCTCGCGGGCCGGGGCATCGTCTGTCCGCAGCCGGTGCACGGGCGGGACGGCGCGGCGCTACGCCAACTCTGCGGGCGGCACGCCGCGATCACCACCTTCCTCCCGGGTGTCTGGCCGCGGCGCGTCGCGCCGGGGCACTGCGCGGCGGTCGGCGAGGCGCTGGCCGGGCTGCACCTCGCCGGCCGCGGCTACGCAAGCGAGCGCGCCAACGCGCTCGGTCCGGCAAGCTGGCGGCCGCTGCTCGAGCGCTCGCGCCTGCGGGCGGAAGAGGTGCATCCCGGCCTCGACGAGGAGCTCGACGCGGCGCTCGCCCGCATCCTCGGCGGCTGGCCGGCGGGCGGCGCGTTCCCGCGCGGCCATATCCACGCCGACCTGTTTCCCGACAACGTGTTCTTCCTGGAGGGGCGGCTGTCCGGCCTGATCGACTTCTACTTCGCGGCGACCGACCTGCTGGCCTACGACGTCGCCGTCTGCCTCAACGCCTGGTGCTTCGAGCCCGACTACCAGTTCAACGTCACCAAAGCCCGCGCCCTGCTGCGCGCCTACGCCGAAACCCGGCCGTTGCTGCCCGAAGAACGCCGCGCCCTGCCCATCCTCTGCCAAGGCGCTGCCATCCGCTT
>JAFAYA010000045.1 GCA_019240635.1 Acidisphaera sp.
GCGGCTGCTGCTGATCGTCGGCCTGCCGCTGCTGCTGTCGCTCGCGCTGCGCCGGGCGTTCGGGCCGGAACGCCTGGAGCCATACGGCCCGGCGTTCGACGGCGCGGTGGTCTGGCTGGTCGTGTTCTACGGATTCGGCGTGATGGACGGGATGCTCGCGCGCCTGATCGCCGATCCGCGCTGGGTCGCGGCGGCGATGCTCGCCGCGTTCGCCGTCGATTTCGGCCTGAATTTTTTCAGCGCCGCCGCGTTCGCCTGGATGGGAAAGCGGGCGGCGGCCTCGGTGGGACTGATGTCCGGCAACCGCAACATGGCGCTGTATCTCGCGGTGCTGCCGGCCGCCGCCGACCCTCGCGTCGCCCTGTTCTTCGCGATATGCCAGTTCCCGCTGTTCCTCAGCCCGTTCCTGCTGCGGCCGGTGTACCGGCGGTTGCTGCGGCCGGCCTGACGCCGAGGATATGGGCGATCGCGTAGGTCAGGTCGGGCCGGTTCAGCGTGTAGAAATGGAACTCGTCCACCCCGTTCGCCTGCAGCAGACGCACCTGCTCGGCCGCCACGACGGCTGCCACCATGCGGCGGATTTCCGGGTCTTCCTCGGTGCCCTCGAACATCCGGCCGAGCCAGGCGGGCACGCTGGCGCCGCACATCGCGGAAAATTTCGCCGCCTGGGCGTAGTTGGAGACCGGCATGATGCCCGGCACGATCGAGGCGGTGATGCCGGCCGCGAGACACTTGTCGAGGAAGCGCAGGAACACCGAGGCGTCGAAGAAGTACTGGGTAATGGCCCGCGTGGCGCCTGCGTCCAGCTTGCGCTTGAGGTTGTCGAGGTCGTGATCGGGGCTGAGCGCGGTCGGGTGCGTCTCGGGATAGGCGGCGACCGAGACCTCGAAATCCGCCACGCGCCGCAGCCCCGCGACCAGGTCGGCAGCAAACGGATAGCCGTCGGCGTGCGGCTCGTAGCGCGAGCCGGCCGGGGCGTCGCCGCGCAGTGCCACGATGTGGCGCACCCCGGCCTCCCAGTAGCTGCGCGCCACCGCATCAACGCTCTCCCGGCTCGCGCCGACGCAGGTCAGATGCGCGGCGGGCGTCAGGCTGGTCTCGCGCAGCATGCGGGCGACGGTCGCGTGGGTGCGGGCCTGGGTGGAGCCGCCGGCGCCATAGGTGACGGAGACGAAGCGCGGGCGCAGCGGCTCGAGCCGGCGGATGCAGGCCCAGAGCTGCTGCTCCAGCGCCTCGGTCTTCGGCGGGAAGAACTCGAAGGAAAGCAGGGGCGGGGTCTGCCCGTCGGCGGGCGCCGGCAGCCCGGCGAAGCGCGGGCCGGTCAGCCATCGCTCCAGGGTCGGCGGCGTGACCAGGCCGGATGCCTCGGTCTTGTCGGGAGAGAAGCTGTGATTCATGTTCGGCTGCTCCGGGCGGCGCGTTTCTGCCAGCCTCCGCCGGCCGAGGGCAAGGACGACCTGGGCTTGGACGTGCCGGGCAACACCGGCCGGGGCGCGGCCCATCGCCCCGCTGGACACTCTTGACCTGTCGCGGTTTATCTGCGGCAAAGAAGCGCTTCGCCGAAGGCCTTTCCCCCCCGAGGACCCGATGCACGCCCCTTCCCGTCCCTGGCTGCTGCTCGCCGCCCTCCTCTCTGTCGGACCGCTGCTGGGTTGCGCCACACGCCCGCCGGCGAGCGACCCGGAGGCGTTGGCCGAATACAACCAGACCAACGACCCGCTGGAGCCGACCAACCGCTTCTTCTATCGGGTCAACGACGCGCTCGACGTGGTGGTCCTCAAGCCGGTCGCCGAGGCGTACCGCTACGCCGTGCCCAGGCCGGTGCGCACCGGCATCCACAACGCGCTCGCCAACCTGAGCACCCCGGTGCTGCTCGCCAATGACGTGCTGCAGGCGAAACCCCGCCGCGCCGGCGACACGCTGGTCCGCTTCGTCGTCAACAGCACGGTCGGCGTGGTCGGCATCTTCGACGTGGCCAGCGGCTGGGGCTACCGGGCGCACGACAACGATTTCGGCATCACCTTGGCGCTTTGGGGCGTGTCGGACGGGCCGTTCCTGTTCCTGCCGGTGCTCGGCCCGTCCAACCCGCGCGACGCGACGGGGTTCGGCGTGGATATCGCGCTGGATCCGCTGACCTATATCGGCCAGGGCGCGATCGTCACGGACCTGAAATGGGCGCGCTACGGCGTGTCGGCGACTGACGAGCGCGAGCGCGTGCTGGACCCGGTGGACCAGATCAAGAAGGGCGCGCTCGACCCGTACGCCACCTTCCGCAGCCTCTACCGCCAGCACCGGGATAGCGAGATCGCCGCGGCGCGCACCGACGAGCCCCGCACAGTGCCCGCCTGGTATCTGCCCGGGGCGAACCCCTGACCGAACGGAACGACAGAGAATGCTGACACGACGCACCCTGCTGTTGCTTAGCGGCGCCGCCCTGGCTATGGCATCGCTGCCCGACTGCCTTGCCTTTGCCCAGACCGCCAACTCGGCGGCGCCCGCCTTCGTCCAGCGCACCGGCGACGAACTGATCCGGGCGATGGACCAGGCGCACACGCCGCAGACCAAGCGGCAGGCCCTGCTGCAGATCGTCGAGCGCACGGTGGACGTGAACGGCATCGCCCGCTTCTGCCTCGGCCGCTACTGGCGCATGGCGACGCCGCAGCAGCAGCAGGACTACACGGCGGTGTTCCACCAGACGCTGATCAACAGCATCACCGCGCGGATCGGCGACTATCAGGGCGTGCATTTCACGATCGGCCGCAGCGCACCGATGGGCGACGGGACGGCCGTGCAGACCACCGTGTTCCGGCCGAACAACCCGCCGGTCGATGTGCAGTGGCTGGTAAGCGAAGACGGCGGCAGCCCGAAGATCATCGACGTGCAGGCCGAAGGCACGAGCATGCGGCTGACCGAGCGCAGCGACTACACGAGTTTTCTGCAGCAGCACGGCGGCAACGTGCAGGCGCTGATCGAGGCGTTGCGGCGCCAGGCGGCGCAGCAGCAGGCCGGCTGACCTGCCTTCGCGCCGGGTTGCCGATGTTCAGCGACCGCAGCGACTTCGATTTCGGGCGGTGCGCGCGGCCGCCTACTCCACCGTGACCGACTTGGCGAGATTGCGGGGCTGGTCCACGTCGGTGCCTTTGAGGACGGCGACGTGGTAGGCGAGGAGCTGGACGGGGATCGCGTAGAGGATCGGGGCGACGAAGGGGTCGACCGCCGGCAGTACAACCGTTTCGGCGGCGACGCCACGGAGCTTTTCGGCGCCGGCGGCGTCGGTGAATATCATCAGGCGGCCGCCGCGGGCGGCGGCTTCCTGCAGGTTCGAGGCGGTCTTTTCGAACAACGGGCCGGAGGGCGCGATCGCGACGACCGGGACCGTGGAGTCGATCAGCGCGATCGGGCCGTGCTTCATCTCGCCGGCCGCGTAGCCTTCGGCGTGGATGTAGCTGATCTCCTTTAGCTTCAAGGCACCTTCCAGCGCGATCGGGAAGCAGGGGCCGCGGCCGAGATAGAGGACGTCGCGCGCCTCGGCGAGCAGCCCGGCGATGCGCTTGATGCCGTCGTGGCGGTCCAGAACCTCCGCGGCGGCGGCGGGGATTTCGAGCAGCGCGCGGGTCAGGGCGGCCTCCTGCTCGGCGGAGAGCGCGTTGCGGGCGCGGCCGGTGGCCAATGCCAAGCAGGCGAGGACGGAAAGCTGGGCGGTGAAAGCTTTCGTGCTGGCGACGCCGATCTCGGGGCCGGCGACGGTCTGCAGCACGGCGTCGCTCTCGCGCGCCATCGTGCTTTCGGCGACGTTGAGGACGGACAGGATTTTCTGGTCGGCGTCGCGCAATCCGCGCAGCGCGGCGAGCGTGTCGGCCGTCTCGCCGGACTGGCTGACCAGCAGGCCGAGGCCGCCTTTCGGCAGCAGCGAGGCGCGGTAGCGGAATTCGCTGGCGACGTCCGCCTCGGCGGGCAGGGCGGCAACGCTCTCGAACCAGTAGCGGGCGACCAGGCCGGCGTAAAACGCCGAGCCGCAGGCGGCGATCGAGACGCGGGGGGTCGTCGCGAGGTCGAAGGGCAGCGACGGAAGGGCCACCGCGCGGGTGCCGGGGTCGACCATGCGGTGCAGCGTGTCGCCGATCACCGCGGGGTGCTCGTGCAGCTCCTTTTCCATGAAGTGGCGGAATTCGCTCTTGCCGATCGCCGCGCCGGTGTGGGCGGTGCGGCGGATTTCCCGGTCAACCTCGCGGCCGGCGGCGTTGAGGAAGCGGGCGCCTCGGCGGGTCACCACCGTCCAGTCGCCGTCGCGCAGATAGGCGATGCGCGGCGTCAGCGGCGACAGGGCGAGGGCGTCGGAGCCCAGGAACATCTCCTCCTCGCCGTAGCCGACGGCCAGCGGCGCGCCGTTCTGGGCGCCAACGATCAGCTCGGAGTGGCCGGCGAAGATCAGCGCGAGAGCGTAGGCGCCGTGCAGGCGACCAAAGGTTTTTCCTGCGGCTTCAATGGGTTGCATTCCAGATTTCAGGTAGAAATCCACCAGCTGGGCGACGGTTTCGGTGTCGGTGTCGGTGGAAAATTCCTGGCCCTCGGCTTCCAGCTCTGCGCGCAGCTCGGCGTGGTTCTCGATGATGCCGTTGTGCACCACCGAGACGCGCGCCGTGCCGTGCGGATGGGCGTTCGCCTCGGTGGGGGCGCCGTGGGTGGCCCAGCGGGTGTGGCCGATCCCGGCGGTGCCGGCGAGCGGGGCGCGCTCGAGCACGGCGGCCAGGTTGGCGAGCTTGCCGGGGGCGCGGCGGCGCTCGATGTGCCCATTCACCAGCGTCGCGATGCCGGCGCTGTCATAGCCGCGGTACTCCAGGCGCCGCAGGGCCTCCAGCAGGACCGGGGACGCGGGCCGGGTGCCGATCACGCCGACGATGCCGCACATCAGGCTTTCTCCCCCACGGCTTTGTCCCCCATCGCTTTCTCCCTGTCTTGGCGGAAGGCCGCGGCGCGGCCGGGCTTGTGCGTCTGGCGGGCGCGGCCGAACGCCATCGCGTCGGCGGCGACGTCCTCGGTGATCACGCTGCCGGCTGCCACGAAAGCGCCCTCCCCGACCGTCACCGGCGCGACCAGCACGGCGTCCGAGCCGACGAAGGCGCGAGCCCCCACGGACGTCCGATGCTTGGCGTATCCGTCAAAGTTGCAGGTGATCGTGCCGGCGCCGATGTTCGCGCCCTCGCCCACCTCGGCGTCGCCGAGATAGCTCAGGTGGTTGGCCTTCGCGCCCCGGCCGAGGCGCGTGGCCTTCAGCTCGACGAAGTTGCCGACATGCGCCCGCTCGCCCACCAGCGCGCCGGGGCGCAGCCGGGCGAACGGGCCGACGATCGCACCGGTCTCCACCGTGCAGCCCTCGAGGTGGCTGAACGCGCGGATCTCGACCCCGGGCCCGACGGAGACGCCAGGGCCGAACACCACGTTCGGGCCGATCGTCACGTCGGGGGCGAGGACGGTGTCGGCGCACAGGAAGACGGTCCCCGGCGCCACCATGGTCACCCCAGCCTGCATCGCCGCCTCGCGCAGCCGGCGCTGCACCTCGGCCTCGGCCTCGGCCAGCTCGGCGCGGGAGTTGATGCCTCGCGTCTCGGCCCAGGGCGCCTCGACCGCCACGACCGGCGCGCCTTCGGCGCGGGCGTGGGCGACCACGTCGGTCAGATAGTACTCGCCGCTTGCGTTGTCGGGGCAGACCCGACGAAGCCAGCGCGCCATGTCGGCCGCGGCGGCGCAGAAGACGCCGGCGTTGCACAGGCCCCCTGCCCGCTCGGCCTCGGTCGCGTCGGCCCATTCGACGATGCGGCGCACGCGGTCCTGCTCGACGATCACCCGGCCGTAGCGGCCGGGGTCGGGCGGACGCATCGCCAGCAGTGCCAGGCCGGCCTGCGCGGCGCGACGCCGCGAAAGCAGCCGGCGGAGGGTGTCCGGGGCGATCAGCGGATTGTCGCCGTAGAGCACGGCGACCTCGCTCTCGCCGAACCGGTCGGCGGCCTGCAGGGCGGCGTGGGCGGTGCCCAGCCGCTCACGCTGCACGACGCTCGCATGCGGGGCGGCGAGAGCCGCGACCGCCTCCATGCCGGGCCCGACCACGACGACGATGCGGTCGAAGACGGCCTCGCAGCTGCGCAGCAGGTGCCGCAGCAGCGGTTCGCCGGCGATCCGATGCAGCGCCTTGGGCAGCGCCGACCGCATGCGCGTACCGTGCCCGGCGGCGAGGATGATGGCAGTGGCTGTCATGCCGCGCCGGCGTAGCGGCGGGCGCAGTGCGGTGTCAAAGCCCGCGAGCGGGCGGGCGTGTCAATTCGCGTTTCCGACTGCTACGCCGGGAGGCCAGGATCATCCGGCGTTGCGCCAGCGCTCCAGCCGGGCGTCGAAGTGCAGTGGCTTGCTCGCCTCGAGCACGCGGACCACGGTCTCGACCTGCTCGGGCGCGGGGTGCACGGTCAGCATCGCGTGGCCGCGACGCACCGCCTCGGAGTAGGTCAGCGTATCATCATCAGGCAGCACGGCGGCGCGCACCTTGCCGAGCACGCTGTCGTCGGTCGGCCGGGCCGAGGCGGCGGCGTTCACGTCCGCCGCGGCGTGCTCCATGAGATTGAGTGCGGATTCCGGGATGCCGCTCTGCAGCAGGCTGGCGCGCGCCGCCCGGGCACGCTCGGGGTTGTCGAACATCGCGACGATGCGCCGGTCGTCCATGTCGACGGCCGGATCGTGCAGGGGACCGTTCTCGGTGGTCGGGCGATCTTCGGCCATGGCGGGCCTCCCTCTCCTGCGAGGCAACGGGCGAGCCGGAGCGCGGTTGCACCGCGTGCGGATCAGCGCGCCGCATCGGAGGAGGCGGCGGGCGCGACCTGGCCGAAACCCGCGAGGTAGGCGGTCGCGGGGCTGAACCAGCGGGTTTCGAAGGTGAGGCGGATCGGGATCGGCACGACGTTCGGCGCGACCTGGGCGAACCAGGCGGAGCCGTGCCGGACCCGGGCTTGCTGGGCGATGCTTTCATCGTGCATGAAGCCGGCGAGCAGCTTTCCGGAGAAATCGCAGCGCAGCGTCGGGCCGTAATACGGCGAGCGGTCGGAGCGCGGGAGGTCCTCGCGGCCGCCGGTGCTGACGGTGATCTCCATCAGGCGCCGCCCGTCGAACAGGCGGCCCTGCGCGTCGCAGCGGTCCGTGGCGGCCACCTGGCGGACCATGGCGGCGAGCGCGCTGAGCGTATCGATGGTGTTGCGCTGAAGGGCGGCGGGTACCAGGTCGCGCTCGCGCTCCGGCGGGGGGAGGAGGGTGCGGATCAGCGGCTGGCCCTCCTGGTAGTCGATGATCGTGTGGCGCTGGTCGCCGCGCCAGACGCCGGCGGCTTCAAGGTGTCTCGGGACGGCGGTGACGCCGGCCCAGGTGCCGACGACGGCGGTGTTCATGTCGCCGCTGATGAACGCGCTGAAGAAACCGATGATGCGGAAGTCGAACTGGACCCGATAGCCGGCCGGAGAGAGGGCGAGGCGGGCCTGGGCGCTGGCGGTGTCGAATCCGGCGGCATAGACGGCGTAGGTGGCATCGAGGTCGCTGGCCGGCTGGGCACGGGCGGGCCCTGGCCAGAGCGGCCAGAGCAGAAGGAGGACGAGGACGGTGCGGGGCATCCGGCCGGAGATGGCGGGAAAGCCGGCGGTTGGCAAGCGGCCGGGTTTCTTGACGCCGGGGACCGCTGGATTTATGGGCGGGCTTCCCGGGTGCGTAGCTCAGCGGGAGAGCATCGCCTTCACACGGCGGGGGTCGCAGGTTCAATCCCTGCCGCACCCACCAGGGCGCGCAACAGAGATCCAGCCGGGCCCCCTCATACGATTCGCGTCAGGTCACTCCCCCACCAGGGTGTGATTGAGCTCCTGGTCGATGATGAGTTCGCTGACCAGCCCAAGTTCAACGCAGCGCAGCACGACATTGCGCCGCCGAGCACCGGCGGCCAGCATCAGGACACCGGGTTTCTCGGGCCGGAAGCCTTCCTCCATCGCCGCCTTCGCGCACTGCTGCAGATGGTCGATCCGGATGCCGGTCCAGCGATCGTTCATCGCATCGATCCGTTCCCCCTCCTCGGCGCTGATCCCGGCGGCGCGGATGATCACGCCGCCGACGTCGCCGACGCAGGTGCGCTCGAGATCGCTCTCGGTGATGTCGCCGCAGTTGATGCGCTCCTTCAGAAAAATCCCGCGGTCCAGGCGGTCGGCGGCGGTGCCGACGCTGGTCAGGATCGCGTCCAGCTTGCTGGCCAGCGGCCCCCCGCCGGGCTGCTTGCCTGCGCCGTTCAGCTCCCAAGGCTGGCCCGTCGCGCCGAAAACGTTGGCGTAGCCCCGCACCCCACGAATGAAGCGGCGGATCGTCTCCAGCTGGATGCCGTCGCGGAACTGCAGGGGAATGAAGGCCGGGACTCCGGCAATCGACGGCGGCGGCGTGGGCCTATCGCCCGAGTTGAATTCGGTTGTGAGCTCCTTGGCGAGCGCGGAAGACGAGTCGTGGCCTGGATCGCCGGGGTCGCCGAGCGGCTCGCCGCAGAGCGGCACGAAGTCGATCCGCCGGTTCATTTCGCGGAACGGCGCCTGGTAGCGCAACTCGCGAAGCGCTTCGACAAGGCGGCCGATCGTCGGCCCCCAGGTCACGCCGACGTACCGTGCCTTGCCCAGCATCGTCGCGACCACGCGTGCCGAAGCAGGGTCGATCCGGCGGCTCGGGAGGATGTCGATCAGCGTGACGCGGTGGAGCAGCGAACCGCCCGCCTGGTAGCGCGCCTGCAGCGAGGCGCGGGTGCGCTCCACTGAGAAGTAGCGCCGTTCGGCGGCCCGCCAAACCTTCTCGTCCTTCATTTTGAACTGCGGCGTTTCCGCGAGCCAACCTTCGAGGCGGGCCGCGTTCAGCAGGCGCGACACTTCGGCTTGGGAGATCCCGAGCCGGGCCGCGATCACGGTCTGCACGAACCCCGACGCGCGCAAGTGGGCCGCGGCGGCTATCAACGGTTCCCGTTCGGAAGCTCGCGTTCTGGGACCCACAAGCGTGTTCCGCTCTCTAATGGATACCGTATTCTCTAATAGGCCATGACGCTATGGAATATTATATTCAAAATTCTATTTTGCTTGCATAGAGCTCGGGCGCTCGGCCACCCTGCGATGGTACGTGCCGCACGACATTGGCCGGGCAGGCTACGCGCACCCTCGTATGACCCGCACGGCGATCCTGGCGTGGAGGAAAGCCATGGACGTGCTCTCCGTTCAAATCGAGTCTGCTCTTCCGGCAGAGGCCCTGCACATCGCTCCCGCTCTCGCCCGTGATGGAATCGCGGTGACCACCGTCCGGCGGCCCGCCAAGTCCTGCGTGCTGCGCCATCGCGCGCCCGGGCCTGCGCTGGCAGCCCTGATCACGCGTTTGAAGCCCTTCCGCCTCGGCCTGCACCATGTGCCCGATCTCGACGGCGCCGACGCCGTGATCTGCCTCGGCGACGATGTCGGCCCGCCGTTCACCCACTACAATCTGCAGGCCCGCACGGACGACGCGCACTTCGGCGCGGCTATGCAAGAGTGCCTGACGTCGCTGGGCTTTCGACTCCCGCCGCCGAAGATCGTGCGGTTCATCGCCGAGCCCCGTATCCGCTACGGCGGCGCCAGCAGCTATACGCGCGCCGTGCTGTCTTCCGCCATCGGCAACGCGTGCGGCCAGTTCCCGAGCCAGATCAAGGAGTGGGACGACGATGACAACGATTTGTACGTCGACATTCCGTCGCGTCCGGTCACCGGCAGCCTGCGCGAGCGCATCCCGATCGATGTGCGCACCGACGATCCCGCTGCCTTCGCGGTCATTCAGCCGCTGCTCGCCGCAAGGGGGTTCCCTCGCGTGGCCTTCCAGTCCCTGGCGCCGAGCGCGAAGTCCCGTCTGACCCTGCACCCGGGGCCGTTGTCCTCGCTTGGCGCGGATGCCGACGTCGCCGCATTGGCTGGCGCCTTGGATCAGGCGCTGGGCGAATTCGGCATCGACCGCGGTCGATACCCGTTGGACATCGCCGAGCCGTCCTCGGACGAGGAGGGGTCAGGCGTGCAGATCGACATGCCGGTCGGTGCGATCCGCAGCGGCGTGCTGCGCGGGTGGAGCCGCATGCACCCGGAAGCCTACGAGGTGACGGTTTACGACGACGACCGGACATTCGGCCTGGCCATGATGAAGAAGCTGAGACAGGCGGGCTTCGCCGCACGGCGCCGCCCGCTGCGCAAGATCTCCGAAGGCTTCGTCCTGCGTTGCGAGGACGAGGTTCCGGGCTGCGTGCTCGACAGAGTGGCCGAATTGATCGATAGCGAACTGGTCACGCTCGGGGCCCACGACTTCGGCGTCCACAACGCGTCGGGCAGCGGCGACGAGCGCAAGCTCGAGCTGGAGCTGCCCGTGCGCGCTTTCCGGAGCGGGCGCCTGCTGCAGGAACTGAGCAGCCCCGGTCGCTTCGCCGCGAAAATCATCGGTGACAGCACCGCCCTCGTCCAGCCGGTTGTCGACCGGCTGGCGACGTTCGGCTTTGGCAAGCTGCGCGGGACGATCGAGCCGCGCCCGTGCAGCGACTGCGAACTGCGGTTCGGCGGTGCGCCTGAGGTACTGCTTGCGCGTGTTGCCTCGGCGGTCGCGGACGTGCACCCCGACATCGTGCTTACCCGGGTCAAGGCATGGCCGATGCACGACCACGATCTGTGGATCCGCCTGCCGTCCGGATTGGGCTTGCGCAAGGCGACAACCGCCGGCAACGCGCGCCCGCCGCTGCAGACCCCACCGCCGCCCAGGGCCACGAAACGCAGGCCGCTGGTCAGGCTCACGCGCACACATCTCATCATTGCCGATGTCGAGCTGCCGCGGCTGGCCGGCGGCCACCCGCGCGTGATCGCGCCGGATCGCTTCGCCGGCTTCTGCGTCGATCAGGGCGTCGCCGACACGTTGTGGTTCGTGGCTGCCGCCTGGCGCGGGCGCTTCCCCGCGGCACTCGACGGGCCGACCGCGGCGAGCAAGACCCACTCGATCCTGTTCGTTGCGTCCATGCTTCGGTGCGGCGTCCATCGCCTGAACTTTTCGGCCCACACGGACCCTTCAGAGATCAAGGGCCTTCACGTACCCGATACGTCTGGGGCGAACAAGTTTCGCATTCAGATGGGGCCAGCGCCGCTCGCCATGCTCGAAGGCGCGCTGCTTCTTCTCGACGAGATCAACCTTGCTCCCGCAGAAACGGTAGAACTATGCAACCCGCTTCTGGAGATGCCGCCGACGCTGCATCTTCCCCAGTTGGAGGGCCGCGTGATCGACCCTGCTCATCCGGACTTTCGCGTGCTGGCGACCTGGAACAACGCGAGCTACGCCGGCCGGCAGGAGCTGAGCCCGGCCCTCCTCGACCGCTTCAAGATCAGGTCCTGCGGCAACCCGACCGAGGCGGACTTCCGCGCCCTGTGCGAATGCCTGGTGCACGGGAGCCAGCCGGAGGTGGTCGTCAACGGCGCACGCTACGTCGGCGGAGCGGGCAAGCCGGCGCTTCCGGAGCTGAAGCAGCTCGTTCCGGAACTGGACCGGTTCCTGACGGCGCTGGCGCGCTTTCATTCGGCGATCTCGTCGATGGCGGAAAAGGGCGAGCTGCGCACGCGCGGCCGGGCCGCGTTCACCCGGCGCGCGCTGGTCGACACGCTGCGCGAGATCCGCACGCAGCTGCTGGCCAGGGGCGCGCGATCGCCGAACCTCGGCGCCGCCGCCCACGCCGCCTGGCAGGCGTTGATCCTGAACTACCTCGCGCGGCTCGACCCTCAGGGCGAGCGCGAGAAGGCGGAAACCTTGCTGGGTACCTGCGGCATCGGTCCGACGGCGTGGGAGCTGCCCGATGCGCCCTGAACCCGTGCTCGACCTGCTGCGCGCGCTGTGCCGGGGCCTCTGCCCCGGCGGCATCGACGTCGTCGCGCACGACAGCCTGACGGCATTCGCGCCGGCCGAGGGCCGCATCATGGTCGCGCGCAGCCATCTGAGCGCTCCCACGCCGGTTTCGATCGGCGCCGTGATGCATGAGATCGGCCATGTGTTCGTCAGCCGGTATCACCTGTTCGCCAGGCCGGCGGACGCATCGGCGCTTCTATGGGGGTTCAGCCAGAACGCGATGGAGGAATCCCGGGTCCACTGCTTCCTGCGCCGGCGCCTGGGTGGGGTCAACGAATATCTGAATGCGCTGTTCGCCACCGTCGACCTGCCGGAGGCCGACGCGCTCGAGAGCGACGTGGTCGCGTTCCTCGCGGCGTCCGGCATCCATGATCGCATTCCGCGGCTGCCGTTTCTCGGACGGTTCCCGGCCGCCGCCGCGTGCTTCAGGCGCACCGCCGACGCACGGGCGCGCTACGCGCGGACGCTGCCGCCGGCAGGGCTGGCACCGCTGGCCGGATGGGCAGAGCGCTACGCGCGGTCCGTCGCGCCCTTGCTACGCGAACCGGCCGGCCGGCCCGACCCGAGCGAGGCCGAGATCCTGTGTGCCGCTGCATCGGCGCGAACCGTCTTCGTTCGTGAGATCTGGCCGGAGATCATGGCGCTGGCGGAACGTGATCGCCGCCGGATCGCCCGCGCACTGGCCGGGGACAGCGAACTTCTCGAGGAAGCCAAGCACGCCGCGAAATCCGCCGCGGGCGAGCCCGTGGCGCGTCGGGCGCTGCGGGCCGTGCGCCAAGCCGACGAACGGTCCCGCGCGACGGGATTGCCGGATGCCGAGGCGACGCGAGTGCGCCGCCTCGCGAGCGGCCTGTTCGATCGATACCTGGAAGCCAGGCTCGGCGATCCGCCACGCGACTTCGATGCGATCGAAGGCGGCCTCCGTGTGCCCGGGTTGTATGCCGATGTCCCGGACGACGAGGAGGAGTCCGACGGAGGCACGATCGGAGATCACGGCGAGGCATCGGACGAGCGGCAGACTGACCAGGACGCGCTCGTTCACGTCCTGCGCCGCGCCCTGCCGCCGCGACCTCGGCTGTTCGCCGGCGGGCACCGGGCGGGGCCGAGGCTCGATCTTGCGGGCGTGATGCGGGCGGCCGCGGTCGGCCGCGACATGGACCGGATTTGGTTGCGGCGCGTAACGGAGCGGCCGTACCTCGCGGTGCTTCTGCTCGTCGACCTGTCGGGTTCGATGCGGGGCAAGAAGATCGAAGCAGCGATCGCCGCTACGCGCGCGATAACGGCGGCCGTCGCGAAGATCCGCGGCGTGAGCTGCGCGGTGGTGGGCTTCCAGGACATCACCATTCCGGTGATCGACTTCAACCAGCGCGCCGGTGCGGCGGTGCTCTCGTGGGTCGATGCGATGCGCGAGGAGGTTCGCGGCACGCGCGAGCGCGGCAACAATCACCCGGCGCACAATGACGACGGACCCTGCCTTCTGGAGGCTGCGTCGATTCTGGCGGCGGTTCCTGGGCGCGACCGTCTGCTGATCGTCATCTCCGATGGGCAGCCGGAAGGCTGCCGCTCCAATGCGGACGACCTGCGCCGTGCGGTGGCGACGGTCCGGGCCATGTCGAACATGACGCTGGTCGGCATCGGCATCGGCCCGGGCACGGAACACGTCACGCAGTACTACCCGGTGTCCCGAGGCGACGTCCCGCTCCCCGATCTCGCCGGGGTTCTCGGAAGCCTGATCGCCACGAGCCTCGAAGGCGCCGCCGTTTAGCTGAATATGGCCGCCCGCCGGTGCTGCTCCAGCCAGTTCGGTATTGCCAACCCCATTGGTTTGATGTCCCATCCCGCGCGATCGTGCACAGCCGCGATGAGGCAGTCTCGGGAACACTTCCATCGGACGGGCCAGGTCGCGGAAAACACCTCGCTGATGGTCGATCAGCATGTCTCATCATAGCGTTCCGACGATGCCGGATGCGCCCGTCGGGCAGAGCAAAATCTCGTTCGCGGGCGTCGAAAAGGTGTACTCCTCGGCAAGCGCGCGCGTCACGAGCACGCGCGCGCTCGAGGCGTTCAACCTCGATATTGCGCGGGCCGAGATTCTGTCGATCGTCGGCCCGACCGGATGCGGCAAATCGACGGCGCTGAACATCCTCGCGGGGTTCGAGCTGGCATCCGCCGGCGCGGTGCAGGTCGACGGCAACGTCATCGTCGGCCCAGGGCCGGACCGGGGCGTGGTGTTCCAGCAGGCCTCGCTGTTCCCGTGGATGACCGTTCTCTCCAATGTGGTGCTGGGCGTGAAGTGCCGGGGCCTGCCGCGCGAGGACTACGAGCCGCGGGCGCGCCGGCTGCTCGTGGAGGTCGGTCTCAAGGGCTTCGAAGGCCACTATCCCTATCAGCTTTCCGGTGGCATGCAGCAGCGGGTCCAGATCGCCCGCGCGCTGATCAACGAGCCGGAGATCCTGCTGATGGACGAACCTTTCGGCGCGCTCGACTACCAGACGCGGCTGCTGATGCAGAAATTGCTGCTCCGGCTGTGGGAGCATTTCCGCCCGACCATCCTGTTCATCACGCATGACGTCGGCGAGGCGATCTTCATCTCCGACCGCGTCATCGCGATGACAAAGCGGCCGGGCCGGGTGAAGCGCGAGGTTCGCGTGCAGGCGCCGAAGCCACGGGACTACGAGTTCATCGGTTCGGCCGAGTTCACGGCGCTCGAACGCGAGCTGGTCATGGCCGTGCAGAGCGAAGTCGAGGTCGACGAGGTTCCTGCCGCACACTGACGCGGTCGGGGGGAGGAAGGGGAATGAGGAATTCGGGCGTCATGCTCGCCGCGGCGCTGTCATGCGCGGCGCTGTTTGGCCCTGCCGCGTCGGCGCAGACGGCTGCGGCGGAACGGCTCGAATTCAACTACGGCATCCCGACGGCGGACCACGGCACGGTGTTCGTCGCCGAGGATCTCGGGCTGTTCGAGAAGGTCGGTCTGAAGCCCCGATTTTATTTCTTCCAGTCCGGCGCGCCGCTGCTCGCGGGCCTGAAGAGCGAGAGCCTCGATGTCGTGACGGCCGGCCTGGCGCTGACCTTCGCCCTCGGCCAGAACATCCCGCTCAAGCTGATTTTTTGGGAAGCGAACGACGCCGCCGGCGAGGGCCTCGTCGTCGACCCCAAGTCGGACGTCAAGTCGTACGCCGATATCGGCAAGGCCAAGAAGATCGGCGCCGCATCCGGCACCTGCGCGCAGGCCGCACTCTACCTGATGGCGAAGAAGGTCGGCATCGAGTACGCGAAGCTGAACGTCGTCAACATTCCTGCCCCGCTGTTCCGCAACTCGTTCCTCAGCGGATCGATCGACGCCGGCGTCGCCTGGCCGCCGTACTCGATGCAGCTGCAGGCGGCGGGTTTCCCGATCGTCAGCTTCGATGGGGACTACACGCCTCCGGGGGGCGCCTGTCCGGGCCTGACCGCGGTGCGCCCCGACTTCCTCGCACAGCATCCGGATGTCGGTCGCAAGCTCGTACAGGCGGAGTCCCTCGCCCGGGCGGCGATCGCCGAAAACCCGCAGCTGGGGATCGACGCGTACGTCAAGCACCTGTCGCTCTCGCCGGAGATCGCCAAGGCGACGCTGGAGCGTCAATGCTGCGGGCGCATACCGAGCTTCGCCGAGCAGGTCGATCCCGCCTCGCCCTACTCGATGACCTCGAAGGAGGGCGGCCTCGTCGGAAAGATCATGCTCGCAGCCGAGGCGCTCTATGCGGCGAAAGCGATTCCCGAGCCGATCCCGCTGAAGGTGGTGCAGGACGCGGTCGATCCGCAGTACCTGCGTGACTACCTTGCCGCGAGCAAGTGAGGCAGCCGGCATGGGCGATGTGGCGCTGCAGACCGCGCCGAAGGTAGCGCCATCCGGCGCAGGCGATCAGCGTCGCGAACGCCGCGTGCCCGATGTCGCCTTTTCGATCGGCGCGGTGCTGCTGCTGCTGGTGCTGTGGTACGTCTTCTCGCACAGCAGCCTCATCAAGGCGGGCTACCTGCCGTCGCCCGAATCGCTGGCCGAGACGTTCATCGATCTCGCCAGGAACGGCTACCAGGGGCGGCCGCTGAGCGAGCACATCGCGATCAGCCTGTTCCGCGCCCTCGCCGGCTTCGCCAGCGGCGTCATCGTCGGCGTGCCGGTCGGCTTGCTGGCCGGCTACAGCCGGCGCGCCGGCGCGATGATCTCGCCGATCATGGCGTTCATCCGCCCGATCCCGCCGATCGCCTTCATTCCGATGGCGGTACTGTATTTCGGGCTGGGAGAGCTCGGCAAGATCGTGCTGATCTTCTTCGTGTCGTTCAATTACGTGACGGCAAATGCCCAGGCGGGAGCCGCCAACTTCCCGATCGCCTATCGCCGCGCCGCGCAGTCGCTCGGGCTGACCCGGGCGCAGACATTCTTTCGCATCGTGCTGCCGGGGGCGCTGCCGCAGATCTTTACCGGCCTGAAGGTCGCGATGGCGCTGAGCTGGGCGGTCGTGGTCGCGGCTGAGCTCGTCGGCGCACAGAGCGGCCTCGGCTTCATGATCTCCGACGCCGCCCTGCTGTTCCGTATCCCCGTCGTCTACGTCGGCGTCGCGCTGATCGGCGCGATCGGCCTGTTGCTGAACTTTTCGCTCAATCTCGTCGAGGCGAAGGTCGTACACTGGAAAGGCCGATGACCGGGCGGCACGCTCATTCTTTGAGGGGAACGCAATGAACTGCATCCTGCGCGCCGCCGTCGCCCTCGTTTGCCTGCTCGCCGCCTCGCCGGTGCGCGCGCGGGCGGACGAGATGCTGGCGTTCAACTACGGCTATCCGACCGCCGATCACGTGAACATCTACGTCGCCCAGGACCTCGGACTGTTCGAGAAGGCCGGGCTCAAGCCGACCTTCTACACCTTCCCGTCTGGCGCGCCGCTGCTGGCCGCGCTGAAGAGCGGCAGCGTCGATGTCGTAACCGCCGGCCTCGGTCTGGCGTTCGCGCTCGGGCAGAACATCCCGCTGAAGATCATCTACTGGATCGCCAACGATTCGACCGGCGAGGGCCTCGTGGTCGACCCGAAGAGCGGCATGAAAAGTTTTCACGACATCGCCAAGGCGCATGAGATCGGCGCGGCGTCGGGAACGTGCGCCCAGGTGGCGCTGTATGTCCTGGCGCAGAAGGCGGGCGCCGATTACCGCAAGCTGAATATCGTCAATCTCCCGGCGCCGGTGTTCCGCAACGCGCTGATGAGCGGTTCCATCGACGCCGGGATCGCGTGGGCGCCGTATTCGGTGATGCTCGACGGGTCGGGCTTTCCGGTCGTCAGCTGGGACACCGACTACACGCCGCCGGGCGGCCTCTGCCCGCGGACGACGGCCGTGCGCCCGGCCTTCCTCGCCGCCCATCCGGACATCGGGCTCAAGCTGCTGCAGGTCGATGCGATGGCAGCCGAAGCGGTGGCGAAAAATCCGCAACTCGCCGTAGACGCTCTGGTGAAGCGCCTCGGCCTGACGCCCGAGGTGGCAAAGGCGAGCTACGAGCGCGTCTATCTCCCGCGGCCCACCTATGCCCAGCAGCTGGACCCGGCGTCCCCGTATTCGATGCAGTCGAAGGACGGCGGCCTGGCGGGCCAGCTCGAGCTGGCCACGAAAATCCTGTACGACCTGAAGAGCATCGCCGCACCGGTGCCGGCGAACGTCATCCAGGACGCGATCGATCCCTCGGCGCTGCAGGCCTACACCAAGGCGCAGGGCTCCAGCCGCTGATCTACGCCGGGGCGGCCGCGCGGCGCGCCGCGATGCGGCGGCGCCATTCCGCCGGGCCGGTCTGGTGGATCGAACTGCCGTTGGCATCCACCGCGACCGTCACCGGCATGTCCTCGACGGCGAATTCGTAGATCGCCTCCATGCCGAGATCGGCGAAGGCCAGCACGCGGGCGGAGCGGATCGCCTTCGAGACCAGGAAGGCCGCGCCGCCGATCGCGATGAGATAGACGGCGCCGTGCCGGGCGATGGCTTCGATGGCCGCCTCGCCGCGCTCGGCCTTGCCGATCATGCCGATCAGGCCGGTCTTTGCCAGCATCGTCTCGGTGAACCGGTCCATGCGCGTGGACGTGGTGGGACCAGCCGGGCCGACCGCCTCCCCACCGACCGCGTCCACCGGGCCCACGTAATAGATGAAGCGGTTGCGCAGATCGACCGGCAGGCTTTCGCCGGCCTCGATCATGCGGACCATGCGCGCATGCGCCGCGTCGCGGCCGGTCAGCAGATGGCCGGACAGGAGCAGCGTGTCGCCTGGCTTCCAGGCGGCGATGTCTTCCCGAGTGACGGTGTCGAGATTTACCCGTCGGGCGGCCCCCGCCGTGCGCTCGATCACGATATCGGGCCAGTCCTTCAGGTCCGGCGGCTCCAGCACCGCGGGGCCGCTGCCGTCGAGCGTGAAGTGGATGTGGCGGTTCGCCGCGCATTGCGGGATCAGCCCGACCGGCTTGGAGGCGGCGTGCGTCGGAAACGTCCTGATCTTGACGTCCACCACCGTGGTCAGCCCGCCCAGGCCCTGCGCGCCGATGCCGAGCGCATTGATCTTTTCGTAGAGCTCGAGCCGCATCTCCTCTTCCGGGCTGGCCGGTCCGCGCGCCTGCAGCGCGGTCATGTCGATCGGCTCGAGCAGCGCCTGCTTTGCCAGCAGCATCGCCTTCTCCGCCGTGCCGCCGATGCCGAGGCCGATCATGCCCGGCGGGCACCAGCCGGCGCCGAGCGTCGGCAGGGTTTCC
>JAFAYA010000052.1 GCA_019240635.1 Acidisphaera sp.
ACCGCCGAGGAGGCGCAGGCGATGTGGGACGGCTTCGCCGCGTCGATGGAGGACGCCTACAAGGCCGCGCAATCCTACAAGCCGAACAAGGCGGACTGGCTGGAAGGCCACTGGTCCGGCTTCAAGCAAGCCGACGAGGCGGACGACCACGCCGAGCAGGCGACCGCCGTCAGCGGCGAGGCGCTGCGCCGGATCGGCACGGCACTCTCGAGCGTGCCCGCCGATTTCGACGTCAACCCGAAGATCGCCCGCCAGCTCGAAGCCAAGCGCGCGATGCTCGAGACCGGCCAGGGCATCGACTGGGCGACCGGCGAGGCGCTGGGCTTCGGCTCGCTGCTGCTGGAAGGCTGCCGTGTGCGGCTGTCCGGCGAGGACAGTCAGCGCGGCACGTTCAGCCAGCGCCACGCCGTGCTGGTCGACCAGACCAACGCCAACGAATACGTGCCGCTCAACAACATCGGCGACGGCCAGGCGAAGATCGAGATCTACAACTCGCTGCTGTCGGAAGCCGGCGTGCTGGGCTTCGAATACGGCTACTCGCTGGCCGACCCGAACACGCTCGTGCTGTGGGAGGCGCAGTTCGGCGACTTCACCAACGGCGCGCAGGTGATCATCGACCAGTTCCTGGCATCGGGCGAGACCAAGTGGCTGCGCATGTCCGGCCTCACGCTGCTGCTGCCGCACGGCTACGAGGGCCAGGGGCCGGAGCACTCCTCGGCGCGGCTGGAGCGCTATCTGCAGCTCTGCGCGGAGCGCAACCTCACGGTCGCCAACCTGACCACGCCGGCCAACTATTTCCACGCGCTGCGCCGGCAGGTCCGCCGCAACTTCCGCAAGCCGCTGGTCATCATGACCCCCAAATCGCTGCTGCGCCACAAGCTGGCGGTCTCGCAGCTGTCGGAGATGACGGAGGGCGGCTTCCGCTCGGTGATCCCCGAAATCGACGCGATCGAGGCGGCCGGGCAGGTCAAGCGCGTCGTGCTGTGCAGCGGCAAGGTCTACTACGACCTGCTGGCGGAGCGGCGCGAGAAGGGGGTCAAGGACGTGGCACTGGTGCGGGTCGAGCAGCTCTATCCGTTCCCGGTGAACAGCTTGCCGCAGACGCTCGCGCCGTATCGCAACGCCGAGGTCATCTGGTGCCAGGAGGAACCGGCCAACATGGGCGCCTGGAGTTTTGTCGACCGGCGGATCGAGGCGGTGCTGTCGGGGCTCGACATCCGGGCGAAGCGGCCGGCCTATGTCGGGCGGGTGGACGCCGCGAGTCCGGCGACCGGGCTGGCGCGCACGCACGCGGCCGAGCAGACCGCGCTGATCCAGTCGGCGCTGGCTCTGGCCTGAGGGGACCGGCATGGCGACGCAGATCAAGGTTCCGGCGCTCGGCGAAAGCGTCACCTCCGCGACGGTCGCGCGCTGGCTGAAGAAGGCCGGTGAGACCGTCGCCGCGGACGAACCCGTCGTCGAGCTGGAAACCGACAAGGTAACGGTGGAGGTCAACGCGCCGGCCGCCGGCACGCTCGGCGCCCCGGCCGTCGAGGAAGGCGGCGAGGTGGAAGTCGGCGCCGTGCTCGGCAGCATCGAGGAAGGCGACGCCGCCACGCCCCCGAAGTCCACGTCCCCGAAGTCCGCGTCCCCGAAGTCCGCGCCTGCGAAGTCTGCGGGCTCGAAGTCCACGCCCCCGAAGCCCGCCCCGGCGGCCGCCCGCCCGGCCGCCAATCCGAGCGGCGGGATCAACCCGCCGCCGCGCCCCTCCGGCCCGGTGGCGCGGCCGGCGACGCCGCCTGCCGACGTGGCCGCGCACCGGCCGATGCCGGCGGCTCAGAAGATCATCACCGAGCAGGGGCTCTCGCCCGAGCAGCTCGGCACCGGCTCGGGCAAGGACGGGCGCGTCACCAAGGGCGACGTGCTCGCCTTCATCAGCCGACCGGATTCGCAATCGGCGGCGCAGCCAATGCCGGCGCCCGCCGAACCTGCATCGCAGGAGGGCCGCGAGGAGCGGGTCCGCATGACCCGGCTGCGCCGCACCATCGCGGCACGGCTGAAGGAGGCGCAGAACACCGCCGCCATGCTGACCACCTTCAACGAGGTGGACATGTCGGCGGCCATGGCGCTGCGCAGCGAGTACCGCGACGCGTTCGAGAAGAAGCACAAGGGCGTGCGGCTGGGCTTCATGTCGTTCTTCGTGCGCGCCTGCGTCGGCGCGCTGAAGGAGTTCCCGGCCGTCAACGCCGAGATCGACGGCGAGGAGATCGTCTATCGCAACTACGTGCACATGGGCATCGCCGTCGGCGGCGCGAGCGGCCTGCTGGTGCCGGTGCTGCGCGACGCCGACCGGCTCGGCTTCGCCGACATCGAGCGCACGATCGGCGATTTCGGCCGCCGCGCCCGCGACGGGCATATCAAGCTCGAGGAGCTGACCGGCGGCACCTTCAGCATCACCAATGGCGGGGTTTACGGCTCGCTGATGTCCACGCCCATCCTCAACCCGCCGCAATCGGCGATCCTCGGCATGCACAAGATCCAGGAGCGCCCGGTGGCGGTCGCGGGAAAGGTCGAAATCCGGCCGATGATGTACCTCGCCGTCACCTACGATCACCGCATCGTCGACGGCCGGGAGGCGGTCTCCTTCCTGGTGCGCGTGAAGGAGGGCGTCGAGGACCCGCGCCGGCTGCTGCTCGACCTCTGACGCCGAGCCGCCGATCCGCTGCCGGATCGGATTTTCGCGACGCGCTTGCCATCCCGGCAGGTCGGGGGGTACGGTCGTGTAATCTCCCAGCGAAACGAGGCGCGCCATGCCGACGTGGAGACCCGATCCCACCTTCTATCCCTCGGCGCGCATGGCCATGCAGGCCCCGCCGGAAAAGCTCGCGTACGTCGCCATGCTGAACGTGGAGCCGCAAGCCCGCCCGGACGCGCTCGGCGTCGTTGATGTCGATCCGGCTTCGTCGAGCTACGGCAAGCTGGTCGGTCAGCTCGACATGCCGAACGCCGGCGACGAACTGCACCACTTCGGCTGGAACGCCTGCAGCTCCGCCCTTTGCCCGCACACGCCGCATCCGCATGTCGAGCGCCGCTACCTGATCGTGCCGGGCCTGCGCTCCTCGCGCATCCACGTCGTCGACACGAAACCCGATCCGCGCAAGCCGCAGATCGCCCGCGTGATCGAAGCCGAAGAACTGCATCATCGTACCGGCTATTCGCGCCCGCACACCCTGCATTGCGGGCCGGAGGGCATCTATGTCAGCGCGCTCGGCGCGCCGGACGGAGGCGGGCCGGGCGGCATCTTCCTGATGAACTGCGAAAGCTTCGACGTGCTCGGCCGCTGGGAGGTCGATCGCGGGCCGCAGCACCTGGCGTACGACCTCTGGTGGCATCTCGGCCACGACACGCTGATCACCAGCGAGTGGGGCACGCCGAACATGATCGAGGACGGCGTCGTCCCCGAGCTTCTGCTCGCCGGCAAGTACGGCCACCAGATCCACTTCTGGGATTTGAAGAAGCGCCGCCATTCCCAGGTGCTCGACCTCGGCGCGGAGCAGCAGATGGTGCTGGAACTGCGCCCGGCGCACGACCCGACCAAGGCGTACGGCTTCGTCGGCGTGGTGGTCAGCCTGAAAGACCTTTCCGCGTCAATCTGGCTGTGGCACCGCGACGGCGCGGCCTGGGCGATCCGCAAAGTGATCGAAATCCCGGCCGAGCCCGCCGACCCCGACGCGCTGCCGCCGCTGCTGAAAGGCTTCAAGGCGGTGCCGCCGCTGGTCACCGACATCGACCTCTCGCTCGACGACCGCTTCCTCTACGTCTCCTGCTGGGCGACCGGCGAGATGCGGCAATACGACGTGTCCGATCCGTTCAACCCGCGCCTCGCCGGCTCCGTGCATATCGGCGGCATCGTCCGCCAGGCCGGCCATCCGGCGGCGCAGGGTCCGCTGAACGGCGGCCCGCAGATGGTGGAGATCAGCCGCGACGGCAAGCGCGTTTATTTCACCAACTCGCTCTATCGCTCCTGGGACGAGCAGTTCTATCCGGCGGGGGTGCGGAGCTGGATGGTGAAGCTCGACGCCGACCCCGCGGGTGGCATCCGGCTCGATGAAAAATTCTTCCTGGAGTTCGATCCGGCGTTCCGCGGCCACCAGGTGCGGCTCGAGGGTGGGGACGCCTCCTCCGACTCCTACTGCTATCCCTGACCCGCCCGGCGCGGGGTGGCTCACCTCTGGCCGTGGGCCGCCCTGACCGGGCTCGGGGCGTTCCACGGCATCAACCCGGCGATGGGCTGGCTGTTCGCCGTGGCGCTCGGCCTGCAGGCCGGCAACGACCGCGCGGTGCTGCGCGCCATCCCGCCGATCGGCTGCGGCCATGCCGCCGCGATCGCGCTCGCGGTGGCGATCGTCGCCCTGGCGCGCCCTGCGCTCGATCCGATCCTGCTGCAGGTGCTGGCCGCACTCTGCCTGATCGGCTTCGGCATCTTCCGGCTGCTGCGCGGCTACCGCCACGCCTTCCGCGTGGGCATGGTGGCCGGCTTCGGCGATCTCGTGCTGTGGTCGTTCCTGATGGCGACCGCGCACGGAGCGGGGCTGATGATCGCACCGCTGGTCCTCGCGCTGCCGCTGGCCGTGGCGCCGGTGCCCGCGACCCACGCGCACGCAACGGTCATGGCTGGGTTCGGCGGCTCCCTCGACATCGGGCTGCTTGCTGTGCTCGTCCACACCGCGGCGATGCTGGCGATGACCGGGCTGCTCGCCTGGGCCGTGTATGCCTGGGTCGGGCTGTCCGTGCTACGGCGCGGCTGGATCAATTTCGACGTGCTGTGGAGCGCTGCGCTGATCGGCGCCGGCCTGGTGCTGCTCGCGGTCGCCGTGTCGGAGTTCCCCGCACCTGACCGCTGATCTGCCCTTTCAGGCCGGAGCGCGCGATGGTTCCTCCTCGGCGATGGCCTGCTCGGGACGGGCGGCTTGCAGCTGCCAGGGCACCGAGGACACCACGACATTCGGCGCGTCACGGAGCAGGCGCGCGCGCAGGCGCCGTTCCCGATTGACGTGCATGAGATATCCCCACCACCGCCCGTCGACCAGTTCCGGCAGGATCACCGTGACCGGGCGGCCAGGCGAGCGCCGTTGCACATCCTGGATCGTGCGCAGCAGCGGGGCGGTCATGCTGCGGAACTCCGACCGGACGAATTCCAGGCGCGGGGGCGGCAGGCCGGATTGCCGGGCCGGCTCCTCGACGCATTCCTGCCACTCCGTCCGAAGGGTCTGCTGATGGTCTTCCGCATCCGGCCCTTCCAGCGCCATCACGTGCAGCGCCGTGACGTCGGGAGAGAGGCGCAGCGCGTATTCCAGGGCCTTCCGCGCCAGCCGGTCCCATCGCTTGATCGGCACCAGGACCACCGGGGGAGTGTGCCGCCGCAGGTCGATCCGCCGGTGGCGGTCGCGCAGGATCTGGCGGTCGATCCCGTCGTAGTAGCGCCGCACCGCGCGGAGCAGGGCGATCGTACAGGGGACGACGAGCACGGTCAGCCACGCTCCTTCGAGGAATTTGGCCGCCAGGATGACCGCCAGGGCCAGGCCGGTGGCGACCGCGCCGAGGCCGTTGATCACCAGCTTGGCGCGGTCCAGGCCGGTGCTGTGTTGGCTGGAACCCTCATCCGGCTTCCGCCTGCCGCTCAGCGCGGCCCACCAATGTGCCGCCATGCCTGCCTGGGACAGCGTGAAGGACAGGAAGGCGCCCACCGCGAAAAGCGGGATCAGGCGGTCCGTGATGCCGCCGAAGGCGGTGAGCAGACCGGCCGCACCGCCCGCCAGGAACAGGATGCCCACCGAGTAGACCAGCCGTCGCCCGGGAACGGCGAACGGCCGCGGCAGGAAGCCGTCCTCCGCGACGAGGTGGCACAGCCGCGGGAAGTCCACAAAGCTCGTGTTCGCGGACAGGCAGAGCACCGCCAGGATGCTGCCGATCGTGACGAAATAGAACCAGCCCCGTCCATAGACCGCGCCGACGATCTGGGAGAGCACGCTTTGGTAGCCCTCCTTCGTCTGGTCCATGGCCATCACGCCATAAGCCTGCGCGACGTGGGCAATGCCGAGCAGCAGCAGGCCCAGGATGATGACGATGGCGGCGAGCGTGCCGTGCGCATGCCGCACCTTGGGGTCACGAAAGGCGTTCACGCCGTTGCTTACGGCTTCCACTCCCGTCATGGCGGTGCAGCCGCTGGCGAAGGCGCGCAACAGCAGCCACAGCGTCAAGGCGCCGGTCGCCTTGCCGATCTCCGGCGGCCGTACCACCGGGTGCGGCTGGCCACCGGACGCCATCACCTCGTAGACGCCCCAGGCGAGCACCCCGCCGAGGCTTGCCACGAAGAGGTAGGTGGGCACCGCCCAGGCGACGCCGGATTCGCGGGTGCCGCGCAGGTTCATGAGGGTGACGGCGGCGAGGATCCCGAGGCAGAGCCACAGCGTGGCGGCATGCAGTACCGGGATGGCGGAGGTCAGGGCGCCGACCCCCGCCGAAATCCCGACCGCCACGTTCAGCATGTAGTCCACCATCAAGGCCGCGGCGGCCAGCAGGCCCGCGTGGATGCCGAGATTGTCCTTGGCGACGATGTAGGAGCCGCCGTTGTTCGGGTACGCGGCGATCGTCTGCCAGTACGAGAAGAACAGGATCGCGAGCAGGACCAGGATAACCCAGGTGATCGGGCCGATGGCGCCGAGCCCCGCGGACCCGGTCACGGCGAGGATGGTCAGCGCCGCCTCGGGCCCGTACGCCGCCGACCCGAGGCCGTCGAGCCCCATCGCCGGCAGGCCGGTGAGTACGTTGAGCTTGCGCCCCTCGGCCTCCCGGTTGGCGACGGGCCGGCCGACCAGCAGCCCGCGCAGCGACAAGGACATTGGGCGCGATCCCCTGAGCTCGGTGCAAGGCCAACGTCCGGGCTGCCCGGAGGTACCGGGCGGCGCTTTCACGGGGCGGCGAGCCGGGTGCCTAGGCCCGCGCCGTCGTGTACAGTCGAAGCGCGGGGGACCGGGCTTCGCGGCGGCGCCCGCCCGCCGAATGCTTGTTGCGGTTTTACCGGCACGCCATGTCACGGCAGCTATTCATTCCGGCGGGCTCGCCGGCACGCTTGGAGGCTCCCATGGCCATGAGTCTGGCGCCGGGGCTGCGGGTGCTGGCGGTGATCGCTGCCCTGCTGGCGGCCGCCTGCGCGCCCCCGGCCACCGCGCGCGACATGCCCGGCAGCTTCGCGCCGCTCGTCAAGCGCGTGCTCCCGGCGGTGGTCAACATCGCCGTCACGGAGTCGGTCGACAGCAACGACGTGCTGTCGCAGATCCCGCCGGAGCTGCGCGGCACCCCGTTCGAGAAGCAGTTCCGCGATCGACTGCGCAACAGGCGCGAGCAGGTGATGGGCGCCGGCTCCGGCTTCATCATCGACCCCTCGGGCGTGATCGTCACCAACAACCACGTGGTCGGCCACGCCGACAAGATCGTCGTCTCGCTGGTGGACGGGACCGAGCTGCCGGCGAAAGTGCTCGGCACCGACGAGCTGACCGACATCGCCGTCATCAAGGTCACGGCGTCGTCGGCGCTGCCCTACGTGACCTGGGGCGATTCGAAGCAGGTGGAGGTGGGCGACTGGATCCTGGCGGCCGGCAATCCTTTCGGGCTCGGCGGCTCGGTGACCGCGGGCATCGTCTCGGCGCGCGGCCGCGACATCGGCGCCGGACCGTTCGACGACTTCCTCCAGCTCGACGCGCCGATCAATCCCGGCAATTCCGGCGGTCCGACCTTCAACATGGAGGGCCAGGTGGTCGGGCTGAACACCGCCATCGTCTCGCCGACCGGCGGGTCGGTCGGCATCGGCTTCGCGATCCCGAGCCAGCTCGCCAGCGCCATCGTCGCCGATCTGCGCGAGAAGGGCCGGATCGCGCGCGGCTGGCTCGGCGTCTCGGTCGCCGACCTGCCGGAGAGCCACCCGGCGGGCGTGGCGATCGCCGCCGTCGACCACAACGGCCCGGCGGCGCGCGCCGGCATCCGGCCGGGCGACATCGTGACGGCGATCAACGGCGAGCACGTGGATAGCGCGCGCGGACTGATCCGCGCTGTCGCCGCCGCGAGCCCGGGGAATTCCGTCCGCCTGACCTTGCGCCGCCAGAGCCACGAACTGGACCTCCCGGTCATTGTCGGCTTGCGGCCGAACGGCCAGGGCTGAGCGGCGATGCGCATCCTGGTGGTCGAGGACGACAAGGACGTCGGCGGCTTCGTGGTGAAGGGGCTGCGCGAAGCCGGGCACGTGGTGGAGCTGGCCGAGAACGGCCGCGACGGGCTGTTCCTGGCGGCCAGCGAGACCTTCGACGCGATCGTGCTGGATCGCATGCTGCCGGGCGGCATCGACGGGCTGCGCCTGCTGGAGACGCTGCGCTCGCAGAACAACAACGTGCCGGTCCTCTTCCTCTCGGCGCTCGGCCAGGTGGACGACCGGGTGCGCGGGCTGAAGGCGGGCGGCGACGACTACCTGACCAAGCCCTTCGCGTTCGCCGAGCTGCTGGCCCGGGTGGAGGCGCTGGCGCGGCGCGGCAAGGGCGAGGGGCCAGTCACCAAGCTCGCGGTCGGCGATCTGGAGATGGACCTGCTGTCGCGCAGCGTGCGGCGGAGCGGCCAGAAGATCGACCTGCAGCCCCGCGAGTTCCGGCTGCTCGAATACCTGATGCGCCACGCCGGGCAGGTGGTCACGCGCACGATGCTGCTTGAGGGAGTGTGGGACTACCATTTCGATCCGCAGACCAACGTGATCGACGTGCACGTCTCCCGGCTGCGCCAGAAGGTGGACAAGCCGTTCCCGACGCCGCTGATCCACACCGTGCGCAACGCCGGGTATATGCTGCGGGCCGAGAGTTGAAGGTGCGATCGATGATCCGCCCGCCGCGCCCGCTGCGTGCTTCATCGCACCGCCGGAGAGTCGCCGCGGCGAAGCGGGGATGACGCGGGTTCTGCCGGACGTGCTGCACGGTCTTGCGCCGGCGAGTGCCGCGGCGCCAATGCGGCCCGCTTCGCGGCACCGCACGCCGCGCCTGCTGCGCTCCGCCGGCGTGCGGTTTGCCGTGCTCTACGCCGCGCTGTTCGGCGCCAGCGCGCTGGCGCTCGCGGTGTTCCTGTGGTGGGCCACCGCCGGCCTGCTGGACCGGCAGACGGACGCGGCGATCCGCGCCGATGTGCAGGGCCTGGTCGAGCAGTGGGAGGGCGGGGGCGTAAAAGCACTGGTCGGCACGATCCGCGAGCGGCTGGCGGAGAACGTGGACGACGATGCGATCTACCTGCTGGTCGACGCCGCCTTCGACCCGATCGCCGGCAACCTCTCCCGCTGGCCGCCCGACATCACGATGGACCAGCAGTGGTTCGAACTGCCGATCGAGCGGCCCGGGCTGCGTTCGCTGGCGCGGATCCATCGCTACGACCTGCCGGGCGGGTTCCATCTGCTGGTCGGGCGCGACGTGCAGGTCCGCGCGCAGCTTCGCTCGCTGCTCACCGACGCGCTGCTCTCGGCCTTCATCGTCGTCCTGGTGCTCGGCATTGCCGGCGCCCTGGTGATGCGCGGCGTCTTCCGCCGGGCGCTGGCGGCGGTCTCGGAGACGGCGACGGCGATCAGCGCGGGTGACCTGGCCCGCCGCGTGCCGCTCTCCGGCCGCGCCGACGAGTTCGACCGGCTGGCCGAGACGATCAACGACATGCTCGAGCGTATCGGCCGGCTGATGGATGGGGTGCGGCAGGTATCGAACGCCATCGCCCACGACCTGCGCACCCCGATCACCCGGGCGCGGACGCGGCTCGAGGACGCCGCCCTGCACGCCCGCTCGGAGGCCGACCTGCGCGCCGCGATCGAGCGCGCGCAGGCCGATCTGGATGGGGTGGTCGCGGTGTTCCAGGCGCTGCTGCGCATCGCCGAGATTGAGGCGGGGACGCGCCGCGCCGCCTTCGCGCCGTTCGACCTCGCGCCGCTGCTGACCGACCTCGCCGAGCTGTACGGGGCGGTAGCCGAGGAGCGTGGCCTGCGGCTGACCCTCGACTGGCAGCCCAGCCTGTCGGCCTTCGGCGACCGGGAGATGGTGCAGCAGGCCGTCGCGAACCTGCTGGACAACGCGCTGAAGTTCTCGCCGCGGGGCGGCTGCGTCGGCCTGACGGCGCGCGCCGGCGGCGCCGTCCATGTCGAGGTGGCCGACCAGGGCCCGGGCATCCCCGAGGCGGAGCGGCGGCGCGCCCCCGAGCGCTTCTATCGCGGCGAGGCCGCCCGCCACACGCCGGGGTCTGGCCTCGGGCTGGCCCTGGTCCAGGCGGTGGCGCAGCTGCATGGGGGCAGCCTCACGCTCACCGACAACAGCCCCGGCCTGCTTGCCGTGCTGACCCTGCCGGCCCAAACCGGGACGTGACATCCGGGACCCCGGAGGAAGACCTGACGCCGCGTTCATCCGCCCAACACTTGCGCGACACCGGGCTTGGGCCATCCTTGCCGCATGCGTCCGGTCCTCTCCGCCAGCGTCGCGGCGCTCGCTCTCTTCCTGGCCGTCGGTGGCGCAGGCGGGCAGATGGCGCCGGCGCAGATCACCACCGACACCCCTGACTACTGCGTGCAGCTGCACGAGCAGGTCGGGCGAGAGGTCCGCGCGGCGCCGCTGCCGCCGCCGCCGGATGTGGGGCTGCTGTCCGACCAGGGGCAGCACATGTGCGATCAGGGGCAGGTGCGCGGCGGCATCGCGCGGCTGCGCCGGGCATTGGTGCTGATGCATCAGGTCGAGCCGCGCTGACCGCGCGCGATCCGTTCCGGCTCAGGCTTCGACCAGAAGCGGCGCGGGGGCAAGGAGCGTGGGGGCCAGCGCGGCGAGCCGGCCGCGATTGACCCATCTGCCCAGCGCGGCCGGCTCCATTGGCCGGGCGATGCTGTAGCCCTGCGCCTCGTCGCAGCCCCAGCCCGCCACGAAATCGCGGATTTCCGGGCTCTCGACGCCCTCCGCGACGAGCCGGTAGCCGAATTCGTGCGCCGTGCGGATCAGCGCCTGCACGATCGTCCGGTCCGGCCGGCTGCCGGCCAGCGACTTCACGAGCCCCTGGTCGAGCTTGGCGACGCGCGCGGGGACGGATTGCAGGACCGCCAGCCCCGATTGCGTGCCGCCCCAGTCGTCCAGCGCCAGCTCCACCCCGAGCGTGCGCAGCTCGCGCAGCGCGAGTTGCGCGGCCTCCCCACCCTGGCGCAGCGCTGCCTCGGTGAACTCGACCTCCAGCGCGTCGGCCGGCAGGGCGTGTAGACGGAGCGCCGCGCCGATCCGCCCGGCCAGCCGGCCGTCCATGAAATCCGCCGCCGCGACGTTGAGGGAGACGCGCAGCGCCAGCCCGGCGGCGCGCCACTCGACAAGCTGGGCCAGCGCCGTCTCGATCACCCAGTCGGTCAGCGGAACCATCAGCGCGGTCTGGCCGGCCAGCGCCACCAGTTCGGCCGCCTCGATGGCGCCGAGCGTCGGGTGCTGCCAGCGCAGCAGCGCCTCCGCCCCGGTACAGGCGCCGGTGCGCAGATCCACCCGGGGCTGGTAGACCAGCGACAACCCGTCCGGGCGCGCGAGCGCCCCGCGCAGATCGGCCAGCAGCGTGAGCTCGCGCTGGCGGGACTGCTCGGAGCGCGGGTCGTGCACCGCCCAGCCCGCGGCGGTGCCGCGCGCCGCGGCGGCCGCCGCGATCGCCCGGCGCAACAGCTCGCGGGCCGGCATTCCGTTCATGCGGAACGCGACCACGCCGACCCCCGGCGAGAGCGCGACGGGAATGCCCGCGCAGTCCAGCGGCCCGCGCATCCGCGCGACCAGCCGCTCGACCACGCGGTGCCAGGCGAAGGCGTCCCCGTCCTCGAGGATGCAGGCGAAGCGCAGCGGGTCCACCTGGTAGAGCGGCGCCGCGGTCCCGAGCGCGTCGCGCACCAGCTCGCCGAGAGTGCGGGCCAGCGCGTCGCCGGCGCCCGGGCCGAACAGCCGCAGCACCGGCTCGATGCGGTCCGGCTCGCCGGCATCGACGAGCACGCAGAGCATGCGCCCGCGCGGCCAGCCGAGCGCCTGGCCCTCCAGGTCCTCGGCGAAGCGGTGCCGGTTCGGCAGCCCGCTCGCCGCCTCCACGCGCCCGACCTGGCCGCGCAGCTCCAGCTCCCCGGCCGCCATGCTGGCGAGGTCCTGGAGCAGCTGCTGGTCCTCGATCGGCAGCCGGCGCGGCTTGTCGTCGAACACCGAGAGGGTGCCGATCGCCTGCCCGCCGGCGGCGATCAGCGGGGCGCCGGCGTAGAAGCGGATGTGCGGCGGGCCCATCACCAGCGGGTGGGCGGCGAAGCGCGGGTCCTGCGTGGCGTCCGGTACCACCGTCACGCCACCCGAGCGGGCCGCGTGTTCGCAGAATGCGAGCGAGGGCGCCTGGGTGGCCGGCAGGCCGATTCCGGCCGACCAGCGCCGGTTCGCCTCGCTCAAGGTCAGCAACGCCATCGGCACCCCGAAGAGCCGGCCCGTGAGCCGGGCGAAGCGGTCGAACGCCTCGCTGCTTCGCCTCGCCTGGTTGCTGACCGGCTCCATTGCCTGCATCCCCTGCGCGCCGGCGCTGGCAGCCGCGGTGACCGCCGTTTCACGCCGCGCGAACGGTCTCAGCATGCGGGAAAGAAGTTTCCGTGGCGTATAGATGGGGCCCGCCCGTACGGTCTTCCGGCCGGCGGTAGCAGAAAGGCAGGCCGGGGCTCCGCCCCCTGGACCCCCGCGCGGGCCGAGCCCCAGACCCCTTAGCGGGTCGGGCGCGGCGGGGTCTGCGTGTAGTCGTAAAAGCCCCGCCCGGTCTTCCGGCCCAGCCAGCCGGCCTCCACGTATTTCACCAGCAGCGGGCAGGGCCGGTACTTGCTGTCCGACAGGCCCTCGTAGAGCACCTGCATGATCGACAGGCAGGTATCCAGCCCGATGAAGTCGGCCAGCTCCAGCGGTCCCATCCGGTGGTTGGCGCCGAGCTTCATCGCGGTGTCGATGCCCTCCACCGTCGCCACCCCCTCATAGAGGGCATACACCGCCTCGTTGATCATCGGCACCAGGATGCGGTTGACGATGAAGGCGGGAAAGTCCTCGGCGACCGAGATCGTCTTGTCGAGCCGGGTGGCCAGCGCGCGCGTCGCCAGGAAGGTCGGCTCGTCGGTGGCGATGCCGCGGATGATCTCGACGAGCTTCATCACCGGCACCGGATTCATGAAGTGCAGGCCGATGAACTTCTCCGGCCGGTCGGTGCTGGCGCCGAGCCGGGTGATCGAGATCGACGAAGTGTTGCTGGCCAGCATGCAGGAGGGCTTCAGGTGCGGCGTGACGGCCTTGTAGATCGCCCGCTTCACCTCCTCCTTCTCGGTACCGGCCTCGACCACGATGTCGCAGTCGCCGAGTGCCGCGTAGTGGCCGGTGGTGTCGATCCGGCCGAGTGCCGCGTCCTTCTCCGCACCGGTGACCGCGCCGCGGCCGACCTGGCGGTCCATGTTGCGGATGATCGTCGTCATCGCGCGCTCGAGCTGCTCGGGCTTGACGTCCATCAGCACGACCGAGAGGCCGGCCAGCGCGCAGACATGGGCGATGCCGTTGCCCATCAGCCCGGCCCCGATGATGCCGACGCGCGCGATGGAGGGTACGGGCACGCCGATTTCGTTGGATCCGGCGAGCCGCGTCGCGTTGCTCATGCCGTGCGCTCCAGCTCCGCCGCGAGTTCGGGAAGCACCTTGAACAGGTCGGCGACCAGCCCGTAATCGGCGACCTGGAAGATCGGCGCCTCCTCGTCCTTGTTGATCGCGACGATCACCTTGCTGTCCTTCATGCCCGCGAGGTGCTGGATGGCGCCGGAGATGCCGACCGCGATGTAGAGGTCGGGGGCGACGATCTTGCCGGTCTGCCCGACCTGGTAGTCGTTCGGCACGAAGCCGGCATCGACCGCGGCGCGGGAGGCGCCGACCGCGGCGTGCAGCAGGTCGGCGACCTTGTCGAGCAGGTGAAAGTTCTCGCCGTTCTGCATGCCGCGCCCGCCGGAGATCACCACCCGCGCCGCCGTCAGCTCCGGCCGCTCGCTCTTGGAGAGCTCCGAGGAGACGAAGCGCGACACGCCGGAGGCCGCCGCCGCCGCAACCGACTCGACCGGTGCGTTGGCGCGCTCTGGGCCCCCCTCGTGCGGGACCGGGTCGAAGCTTGCGGCGCGCACGGTGATCACCTTCTTCGGGTCCGCCGACCTGACCGTCGCCAGCGCGTTCCCGGCATAGATCGGCCGCACGAAGGTATCGGCGTCCTCGATGTCGGAGATGTCGCTGATCGGCTGCACGTCCAGCAGCGCCGCGACCCGCGGCATCACGTTCTTGCCGACCGCCGTCGCGGCGGCGAGCAGATGGTCGTAGGCCGGCGCCAGCGCGACCAGCAGCGCGGCCAGCGGCTCGGCCAGCGCGTGCTCATACGCCTCGGCGTCGGCGACCAGCACCTTCGCCACCCCGGGCAGCCGGGCCGCCAGGTCAGCGACGCTGCCGACGCCCTTGCCCGCCAGCAGCACGTGCACCTCGCCGAGCCGGCCGGCGGCGGCGACCGCGCTGCGCGAAGGCTGCTTGATCTCCTTTGCGTCGTAGTCGAGCAGGACCAGCGCCGTCATCGCTCAGATCACCTTGGCTTCCTGTTTGAGCCGGCTCACCAGTTCCGCGACCGACCCCACCTTCTGCCCGGCCTGGCGCCGCGGCGGCTCCGATACCTTCACCGTCGTCAGCCGGGGCGCCGGATCGACGCCGAGTTCGGCCGGCTTGAGCGTCTGAATCGGCTTCTTGCGCGCCTTCATGATGTTCGGAAGGCTGGCGTAGCGCGGCTCGTTCAGCCGCAGGTCGGTCGTGACGATGGCCGGCAGGTTCAGCGCCACCGTCTCCAGCCCGCCATCCACCTCGCGCGTCACGGTGACACTGTCGCCGTCGATCGTCAGCTTGCTCGCGAACGTGCCCTGCGGCCAGCCGAGCAGTGCGGCGAGCATCTGCCCCGTCGCGTTCATGTCGTCGTCGATCGCCTGCTTGCCGAGGATGATCAGGCGCGGCTGCTCGCGCCCGGCGATCGCCTTCAGCAGTTTCGCGACGGCCAGCGGTTGCAGCTCGGCGTCGGTCTCCACGAGGATGCCGCGATCCGCCCCCATCGCGAGTGCGGTGCGGATGGTCTCGGCGCATTGCGCGACGCCGAGCGACACGGCGACGATCTCGCTGACCGCCCCCTTCTCCTTCAGCCGCACCGCCTCTTCGACGGCGATCTCGTCGAACGGGTTCATCGACATCTTCACCCCGGCGGTCTCCACGCCCGAGCCGTCCGCCTTCACCCGCACCTTGACGTTGTAGTCAACCACCCGCTTGACGGGCACCAGCACCTGCATGGGAATGCCGCCTCCTGCGAACCGGGCGTACACGCGGTCTGCGTCGGACCGTCGCCTGTTCGCGCCTGCAACAGACGGGCGGGGTTTTAGGGGCCGCCGCGCGGCGCTGTCAAACGACCGCGATCCTCCTGCTCAGGAGCGCAGCAGCGAGAGCAGCAACAGGAAGATCAGCAGCGCCGCTCCCTGCATGACGACCCGCCAGCGCATCAGGGCGTTCGATCGCGCGGGCTCGTTGCCGCGGACCAGCCCAATCAGGCCGGCGAACAGTACGCCGAGCGTCCCCGCCATCGCGAGGGCGAGCAGCACGACGAGGAAGACCTTCATGCGCGCATCCTACGCACGTTCCCGCTCTCGTGCATCCCCGTCGCGGGTCGGGCAGGCGGCTGCGGGTTGACAGTGCCGCGTGCGGTATGGTCCGTCCGGCCGCCATGAGATGGCCGCTGTGGCTGCTGCTCCTGGTCTGCGCCGTCGGGGGGGCGACGGCGCACGCCCAGTCTCCGCCGGCCGTCGCGCCCGCGCCGGCGGCCACGATGCCGTCGGCGCCCACGCTGTCGCCGGCCCAGGCGCAGCAGGTCCTGGATGTGCTGCAGGACGACCGGAAGCGTGCGGCGTTCCTCGCGACGCTGCAGGACATCGCCAAGGCGCTGCCGCCGCCGGCTGCCACGCCCGCGGTTCCCGTGGCTTCGGCAGCCCCGGCAAGCCCGGCGGCTCCGGCGACCCCAGCGGCTTCGGCCGGTAGCTCGGTCCTGCCGCTCGCACCCAACAGCCTGGGCGCCGTGCTGCTGCTCGGCCTCTCCCACCGCCTGACGGTCGCCTCCAGCGAGTTCGTGCAGACCGCACGGACGGTTACCGACTTCCCGCTGCTCGGCATCTGGCTGCGCCACCTCGCGCAGAACCCGCAGGCCCAGCGGCGGCTGCTCGACGCCGGCTGGAAGCTCGGCCTCGTGCTGCTGTTCGGCGCGGCCGTCGAGCGGCTCGCCGTTCGCGCGCTCCGCCGCTCGCGCCGCTCGCTCGACGGCATGCGCCTGGACTGCCGGACCGGACGGCGCGTGCGCATCGCGCAACTGGAGGAAAGCGTGCCGGTCGAGAGCGTGCCGATGGAGAGTGTCCCGGTGGACGCGCCGGCGAACTCCACCGACGGACTCTTCGTCCCGCCACGCCGCCGCCGACCCTCGCCGGCCGCGCTGATGCGCCGCGTGCCTTTCGTGCTGCTGCGTCTGGTGATCGACCTGGTCCCGGTCGGCGCCTTCGCCGCGGTCGGCTACGGCCTGCTCGCAACGCCGCTCGGCGGCGAGGAGACCACCCGCCTGGTGATCCTGGCGGTGATGAACGCCTACCTGACCTGCCGGATCCTGATGTGCGCGACGCGCATGATGGTCTCGCCGAACAGCCCGCCGCTGCGCCTCGTTCATGTGTCGGACGAGACCGCCGCCTACATCACGGTCTGGGTGCGCCGGCTGGCGATCATCAGCATCTTCGGCTACGCGCTGACCGAGGTCGGGCTGCTGTTCGGCCTCTATCCGGCCGTGCACGACGCGCTGCTCAAGCTTGTGGCGCTGGTGGCGCATACCTGCCTGGTCATCATCGTGCTGCAGATCCGCCGGCCAGTGGCCGACTGGCTGCGCGCCGGGGCGGAGGCGCGCGGACCCTACGCGGTGCTGCGCAACCGCGCCGCCGAGATCTGGCACTACGTCGCCATCTTCTACATCGTCGCGCTCTGGCTGGTCTGGGCGTTCGAGGTGGAGAACGGCTTCGCCCGGCTCTGGCACGTCTTCCTCTCGACCGTCATCGTCGTGACGCTGGCGCGGCTGGCGGCGATCGTCGCACTCGGCGCGCTGGACCGCAGCTTCCGCATCGGCCCGGACCTCGCCGCCCGCTTCCCGGGGCTGGAGGCGCGCGCCGACCGATACCACCCGCTGCTGCGTGGCGTGGTGTCCGTCGTCATCGGCGCGTTCGCGCTGGTCGCGCTGCTGCAAGCCTGGGGACTGGGCGCGCTGCTCTGGTTCCGGTCGGGCCAGCTGGGCGGGCGTCTCGTCTCCGCCCTGCTGACCATTGCCGTGGCCTGCGCGGTCGCCGTCGCCGTCTGGGAGGCGAGCAACGCCGCCCTGGAGCGCCGGCTGGCCCGGCTGACCAGCGGCGTGCAGATCGCCCGGGCCGCCCGGCTGCGCACCTTGCTGCCGATCCTGCGCACCGCGCTGTTCATCGCCATCCTGACCGTGGTCGGCCTGACCGCGCTGTCCGAGATCGGCGTGAACATCGGCCCGCTGCTGGCCGGCGCCGGCATCGTCGGCGTGGCCATCGGCTTCGGCTCGCAGAAGCTGGTGCAGGATTTCATCACCGGCATCTTCCTGCTGTTCGAGAATGCAATGCAGGTGGGCGACTGGGTGACGGTGTCCGGCCTGTCCGGCTCGGTCGAGCACCTGTCCATCCGCACCATCCGCCTGCGCGCCGGCGACGGCTCGGTGCACATCATCCCGTTCAGCGCGGTGACCTCCGTCACCAACACCAACCGCGGCATCGGCAACGCCGCGGTGAGCGTCACCGTCGCGTATGAGGAAGACACCGACCGGATCGGCGGGCTGCTCACCTCGATCGTCGCGGAGATGCGGACGGACCCCGCCTTCGCCGGGGTCATCAGCAGCGACCTGCAGCTCTGGGGCGTCGACAAGGTAGACGCCGCCACGGTGACCATCGTCGGCCAGATCGTCTGCACCGACACCGGGCGATGGGGGGTGCAGCGCGAGTTCAACCGGCGTATGAAGAAGCGCTTTCAGGAGCTGGGCATCACCGTCGCCGGACCGATGCAGCGCGTCCTCGTTCAGCAACCGCACGCGGCGCCGGCGGTGCGTCCCTCCGACCCTGGGTCGGACTCCGTCTCCGACCCGGGGTCCGACCCCGGTCCCGGCTCCGTCCCGGTCACGCAATCACCGGCGCCGGCGGCGCTCGGCAACAGGGAGTGAGCGGCATGGATGGCATCGCCGCGCTGCTCGATCGCGGCGGCTACGCCTTCGTCCAGGCCAGCCCCATGCGCGCGCTGCTCGCCGGCGCCGGCACGCTGGCGGACTGGGACCGCTTCGCCGCGAGCTGGGACGCTCTGGAGCTCGATACCCACATGGCCGACGGCGGGCGCTATCGCCGGCGCCGGCACGCCAATTTCGCCGCCTCCGCGGGGTGCGACGCGATCGAGCGCCGGCCGCACCGGCCGCACTTCCAGGCGGTCCACTACAACCCGCTGAACGGCGGCGTCGAACGCTGGTTCGCGCCGATCGAGCCGTCGGTCGCGGCGGGCGCCAGCCTGACCACGATCCTGCGCTTCTGCCGCCGCCTGTTCGACGGGCTCTCGCCCGCTACGGCCTGGCATATCGAGCTGCACCAGTTTCGCATCGAGGCGCGTGCCGGCGAGGCCGGCCAGCCGACCCCGGAGGGCATGCACCGCGACGGCGTGGACTGGGTGCTGGTGCTGCTGATCGGCCGGCGCAACATCCGCAGCGGCGTCACCACGATCCACGATCTCGAGCGCCGCCAGCTCGGCAGCTTCACCCTTACCGAACCGCTCGACGCCGCCTTCGTGCACGACACGCGCGTCTATCACGGCGTCACCCCGGTCGAGCCGATCGACCCGGCTGAGCCCGCGCACCGGGACGTGCTGGTCGTGACCTTCCGCGCCGAGCGGACGGCCGGATGATGCGGGCCGGCGAAGCGGCGCAGCGGCGCATCCCCGACATGCGCATCACGGACATGCGCGTGCAGGTCGTGCGCTTGCCGGTGCGGGCCGTGCACTCCCACGGCATCGGCGACATGGGCGGCAGCACGGCCAGCGTGATCCTGCGCCTCGACACCGATGCCGGCATCACCGGCTGGGGGGAGGCCGCCCCCTGGGTGGTCTTCACCGGCTCGGCCGAGGCGAATGCCGCGGCGCTCGACGTCTACCTCCGCCCGCTGCTGCTCGGTGCCGATCCGTTCCGCATCGAGGCGCTGCTAGCCCGCGCCGAGCGGGCGGTGGTGCACTGCACGGAAGCCAAGGCGGCGATGGAGATGGCGCTGTTCGACATCGTCGGCAAAGCGCTCGGCGCGCCGGTCTGCACGCTGCTCGGCGGCTGCTTCCGCGACGAGATCCCACTGAGCTTCTCCGTCGCCGATCCCGATTTTTCCAGCGATCTCGACCTGGTCGCGGAGCTTTGCCGGCAGGGCGTGCGGCTGTTCAAGGTCAAGACCGGATTTGCCGGACACCCGGCGGACCTGCACCGCCTGACCACGCTGCGCGCGCAGCTGCCCGATGATGCAGAGCTGCGCGTCGACTACAACCAGGGCATGGAGGCACACGACGCCATCCGCCGGCTGCGCGACGTGGAGACGGTGCGGCCCACCTTCATCGAGCAGCCGGTGCCGCGCCACCAGCTCGCCGCGCTGGCCGCCATCACCGCGGCGCTCGACACGCCGATCATGGCCGACGAGAGCGTGTTCTCGCCCGCCGAGGCGCTGCACGTCGCAGCGAACCGGATCGCCGACCTCATCAGCGTGAAAATCATGAAGAGCGGCGGCATGCTGCGGGCACGCGAGGTCGCGGCGATCGCCGGCGCGGCTGGGCTCGCCTGCTACGGCGGCAGCATGTTCGAGACCGGGATCGCCAGCACGGCCGGCGCGCACCTGATCGCCGCGACGCCGAACATCTCGCTGGGCTGCGAGTTCTACCAGCCCAGCTACTACCTGACCGACGACCTGCTCGCCGCGCCATTCCCGGTGCGCGACGGTAAGGTGCAGGTCCCGACCGGCCCAGGTCTCGGCATCGAGGTGGACGAGGACAAGCTCGCGCGCTACGCCGTCTGATCCCCCGGGAGCAGTCAGCCCGCCGGCTCGGCGCGCAGGCCGTCGCGCAGCCGCTGCATCGCCCGCTGCATGCGCTCCGGCCGCTGGGCGAAGCAGATGCGCAGAAAACCTTCGCCGCCCCCGCCGAACGCCACGCCTGGCGCGACGGCGACACCGTGCCGGGTGACCAGACGGCGCGCCAGGTCAAGGCTGTCGTCCAAGCCATCGATGCCGATGAACGCGTAGAAGGCGGCGTCCGGCGACGCGTAGCGCACGCCGTTCAGCCCGGAGAGCGCCTCGCCGGCCAGCGCCCGGCCGCGCGCGCAGTGGCTTCGGAACGAGTCGACGACGCCGGTATCGGCCAGCGCCGCCAGCCCGGCATGCTGGGTGTAGGGAGCGACGCCGGAATGCGTGACCTCGAC
>JAFAYA010000074.1 GCA_019240635.1 Acidisphaera sp.
GCAACGCGTGTAATCACCCCGCCGGGATCAACTTAACCTTGCGGCCAGCAACCCCAAGCGCCACCCTCCCCTGCTGCAACGCCAGCGCGTCCTCGCCGAACACCACGCGACGCCAGCCGTGCAAGGCCGGAACGTCTGGAACGTCGCCGGCTGCCAAGCGGTCGATATCCTCCGAGGAGGCAACCAGCCGCGCCGCCACATGGTGTTCCTCGCATTTGGCTGCGAGCAGCACCTTCAGCAGCGAGACCAGCGCCGGCGAGGGTCGCCCTCCGTCGCGCGTCGCCGGTGCCGGCGGAAGGGCGGACTCCGGCAACGCCTTGGCCGCGGCGATCGCGGCCAGCAGCGAGGCGCCGGTACGGCCGTCGGCGAACCCGCGGGTGACGCCGCGCGCCCGGGCGAGCTGCTCGGCGGTGTCCGGCGCGATCGCGGCGATCTCCAGCAGCGCCTCGTCCTTCAGCAGCCGCTGGCGTGGAATGTTGATGCGCTGCGCCTCGCGCTCGCGCCAGGCGGCGATGGCGCGCAGCAGGCCGAGCAGACGACGATTGGAAGTCCGCGAGCGCAAGCGTTCCCACATCGCCTCGGGGTCCGGGCGGTAGGTGCCGGGGTCGGCGAGCTCGGCCATCTCCTCGGCGACCCAGTCCATCCGGCCGTCGCGCTCCAGCCGCTCGCCCAGCCGCTGATAGACCTGGCGCAGCCAGGTCACGTCGGCCGCGGCGTAGGCGATCTGCGCCGGCGACAGCGGCCGGGCCGACCAGTCGGAGAACCGGTGCGCCTTGTCGATATGCCCGCCGGCCAATGCCGCGACCAGCGCGTCGTAGCCGACCTGGTCGCCGAAGCCCGCCACCATCGCCGCGACCTGGGTGTCGAACAGCGGCCGCGGCACGTCGCCGAATTTCAGCACGAAAATCTCGATATCCTGGCGCGCCGCGTGGAAGACCTTCAGCACCGCGGGGTCGGCCAGAAGGGCGCCGAGCGGGGCGAGGTCGATGCCCGGCGCCTCGGCGTCCACCACCACCACCTCCGCGGCGCCGGCGAGCTGCACGACGCAAAGCTGCGGCCAGTAGGTGCGCTCGCGCATGAACTCGGTATCGATGGTGACGAACGCCTCGCGGCGCAGCCGCTGGCAGGCTTCGTCGAGCTGTTCCGTTCGGGTAACAAGGAAAGGGGCCGGGAACTCGGCCCGGGGTTGGCGGGACATGCCGTGCCTTGTACACGCGGCGAAGCCGGCTTTGAAGGCAGTCGGAACGGAGGGGATGTGCTGGCCGTCCACCCCGAGCACCCCGAGCAGGCGACCGACGCGCTGCATCCAGGCGCGGTCTGGATCGACCTTTTTCAGGCCAGCGAGGCCGACCGGGCGCTGGTGACCGAGGTGACCGGCCTGAAAATCCCCACCCAGGCCGAATTGAGCGAGATCGAAACCTCGAGCCGGCTGCAGTCGCGCCACGGCGTGATCACCATGAGCCTGCCTATCGTCATGCGCGGCCCCGATGGCCCGCCGCAGACCACGCCGGTGGGATTCGTGCTGACGCGCGAGCGCCTGGTCACCGTGCGCTACGCGCCGCTCGCGGTGTTCGACGCGGTGCGGCGCGAGGTCGCGCCGGAGCAGAGCGCGGCCGCGGTGTTCGTCGCATTGTGCGAAGGCATCGTCGATCGTGTCGCCGACGTGCTGGAGCGGCTCGGCGGCGAGCTGGACCGTGTCTCCCAGACCATCTTTCATGATCCGGCGGAGCTGGTGCGTCGTCCCGCGAGGGCGGATGCGCGGCTGCGGCGGATCCTGCGCGAAGTGGGCCGCACCGGCGAGCTAGTGGTCCGATCGCTGCAGTCGGTCCCCGACTGCAGCGTGAATCGGCCCACAAGCAGACTCTCTGGTGGTGCGATTCACGATGCAGATGGCGCACCGGCCGATGGTCGGACCCGCGATACGGGGAGCCACCTGCATCGATCGCACCACTAGCGTCGCGGCTGCGCGAGGCGCTGCTCGGCCTCGGCCGCATGGTGCCCTACGTCGCCAACGCCACGGCGGACTGGCTCCCCGCCGAGCTGAAGCCGCGGCTGGAGACCTTGCAGCGCGATGTCGCCTCGCTGAACGACTACGACACCTCGCTGAGCGAGAAGGTGCAGTTCCTGCTCGATGCGACGCTCGGCTTCATCAACATCGAGCAGAACGTCATCATCAAGGTGCTGACGATCGTCTCGGTGGTCGGCATCCCGCCGACCCTGGTCGCCAGCATCTACGGCATGAATTTCAAGAACATGCCGGAGCTGCAATGGGACTGGGGATACGAGAACGGGCTCGGCGTGATCGCGCTCAGCGGCCTCGGCACCTTGCTGTGGTTCAAGCTGCGCGGCTGGCTGTGACGGAGCACGCCGGGGTTCCTTGACTTCCCGCAAGGCGGATGGTGTCTGGCCCCGCTCTGTCCGGGATGATCCGCCATGCACGCCTACCGCAGCCACAGCTGCGGCGCGCTTCGCGCCGCCGACGCCGGGACCGAGGCCCGGCTCTCCGGCTGGGTGCACAGCAAGCGCGACCACGGCGGCCTGCTGTTCATCGACCTGCGCGACCATTACGGCCTGACGCAGATCGTGTTCGCCGCCGGCACGCCGGTGTTCGAGCAAGCCGACCGGGTGCGCGTGGAAAGCGTGGTCACGGTCACTGGCCACGTCGTGCGGCGCGAGCCCGGTACGGTGAACGAAAAGCTGCCCACGGGCGAGGTGGAGCTCCGTGCGGCCGCGCTCGAAGTGCAGTCGGCGGCGGAGGTGCTGCCGATCCAGGTCGCCGGCACCGAACAGTTCCCGGAGGAGCTGCGGTTGAAATACCGGTTCATCGACCTGAGGCGCGAGCGGCTGCAGCGCAACATGACGCTGCGCGCCGGCGTGATCGCCAGCATCCGCCGACGCATGATCGCCCAGGGTTTCACGGAGTTCCAGACGCCGATCCTGACGGCGTCGAGCCCGGAAGGCGCCCGCGACTTTCTCGTGCCGGCACGGCTGCATCCCGGAAAATTCTATGCCCTGCCGCAGGCGCCGCAGCAGTTCAAGCAGCTCTGCATGATCGCCGGCTTCGATCGCTATTTCCAGATCGCGCCGTGCTTTCGCGACGAGGCCAGCCGGGCGGACCGCTCGCCCGGCGAATTCTATCAGCTCGACTTCGAGATGAGTTTCGTGACCCAGGAGGACGTGTTCGCGACGCTCGAACCCGTGATCTCCGGCGTATTCGAGGAGTTTGCCGAGGGCCGCGCGGTCGGCGCGCCGCCCTATCCGCGCATCCCCTATGACCGCGCATTGCTGGAATACGGGTCGGACAAGCCGGATTTGCGCAATCCCCTGAAAATCACGGATGTGACTGCGCAGTATGCGGGCTCCGGCTTCGGCCTGTTCGCCCGTATCGCCGCGTCCGGCGGCACCGTTCGGGCGATTCCCGCACCGGGTGCCGCGTCCCAACCGCGCTCGTTCTTCGACAAGCTGAACGACTGGGCGCGCGAGGAAGGCGCGGGCGGCCTCGGCTACATCGTCTTCGAGGGGGAAGGCGCGCGCGGGCCGATCGCCCGCAACCTGGAAGCCGATCGAACGGCGGCGATCCGTGCTGCCTGCGGTCTCGGCGCCGGCGATGCCGTGTTCTTCGCCGCCGGCAAGCGGGATGAGGCGCAAAAATTCTCCGGCGCCGTGCGCAACCGCATCGCCGAGGAGCTAAACCTCGCCGAGCGCAACGCCTTCCGCTTCTGCTGGATCACCGACTTTCCGATGTACGAGCTGAACGAGGAAACCCAGCAAATCGACTTCAGCCATAACCCGTTCAGCATGCCGCAGGGCGGCATGGACGCGCTGAACACAAAGAACCCGCTCGAGATAAAGGCGTTTCAGTACGACATCGTCTGCAACGGCGTCGAACTCTCCTCCGGCGCCATCCGCAACCATCGCCCGGACATCATGATCCGCGCGTTCGAGCTCGCCGGCTACACGGAGGCCGAGGTGGAGGCGCGGTTCGGCGGCATGCTGAACGCGTTCCGCTACGGCGCACCGCCGCATGGCGGCTCAGCGCCGGGCATCGACCGCATCGTCATGCTGCTGGCCGAAGAACCCAACATCCGCGAAGTGATTCTCTTCCCGCTGAACCAGCAGGGCGAGGACCTGATGATGGGCGCCCCGGCCGAGGTGCCGCCCGCGCGGCTGAAGGAACTCCACTTGAAACTCGACCTCCCGCCGAAGCCACGGCGGGAGTAGAGTCGGCGGGGTGACTTGATCGGCTTCGCCTTGGCGTACCAATCCGAACGGGATGTCGTTCCAGTCGGGATCACCGGCAACGACTGGGGTCCGGAAGTCGGCCGCGAAGCGTTCGGCGAATCAGAGCCGGGCGTGTGCCAGGCGCCCGACCCGTCCGCGCCAAGCTGAACACCTTCATCACGATCTGATGCCCTCGGTTGCGGCTGGCGCCGTCGCCTCACCCGGCCTATGTCAGCGCCATCCCCGAACCGGAGTGTCCCAATGCGCCGTCTGGCCGCCCTGGCCATCCTCCTCCTCGCCGGCGCTGCCGAGGCCGCCCCTCTGCCCACCGCCGCGGAGCCGTCCGTCGTCGCGCCACCCGGAAGCACCCCGCTCGCCGCCCACCGCGCGCTGTACCAGCTCACCCTCGACTCCGCCCGTGGCGACGTCGTCGCGGCCAGCGGCACGATGCGCTACGAAGTGCTGGATGCCTGCGACGGCTGGGCCGTGCAGCAGCGGCTGGACATGACGATCAGCAACCGCGACGGCCAGGATATCCAGATGATCTCCGACTACACGACGTGGGAGGCCAAGAACGGCGCGAAGCTGCGCTTCCGTATGCGCCAGACGACGGATACCGCCGTCACCCTGCAGACCGAGGGCGAGGCGAGCATCGACCGGCCGGGCGGGCCCGGGGAGGTCCACTACACCGCGCCGCAGGAGGGCACCAAACAGCTTCCGCCGGGCACGCTGTTCCCGATGGCGCATACCGAGCACATCCTGCAGGCGGCAGCGGAGGGAAAGAAGTTTCTCGCCCTGCCGCTGTTCGACGGCACGACGGACACCGGGGCGGACGACACCTTCGTCGTCATCACGAGCTGGAACAAGCCGGAGCCCTACCGCTTCCCCGATCTGTCGAACCTGCCGAGCGGCCGGGTGCACGTGTCGTTCTTCGAGCACGACGCGAAGCATCAGGTGCCGGACTACCAGGTGGGCCAACGCTACTGGTCGAACGGAGTGGCCGACGATCTGCAGATGGATTTCGGCGACTTCGTGATGGACGGCAAGCTGTCGGAGTTCAGGCTGCAGCCGCATGCTTGTTGACGGAGTGATGCCCGGGACGTTGCCTGCCGGCATCGGTGAGGCGCGTCAGGCGAGGCCGCGGCCGCGAGCGATGACGGCGTCGCCGTAACGCCGGCGCAGCGCGTCGACGGCGGATTGGGCGGCGGCGCGCCGTGGCGTCTGCGGGTCGGCAAGGTCACCGTGGTCAGCCAGCGCCGCCGCAAGCAGCGGGGACGCGCCGATGCCGATCAGTCGGTACGCGGTGCCGTCGGCCTCGCGCGCGAGCAGGCCGCGCGCCGCAGCGAACAGCAGCTCCGGCAGCAGCGTGGGTGCGGCCAGCCGCGCGGCACGGGTGCGGGTCGCGAAGCGGGCGGTCTTGAGCTTCAGCACCACGCCGCCGGCTGCCAGCGCCTGCTCGCGCAAGCGGCGGCCGAGCTTTTCACAGAGACGCCAGAGCTGGCGTTCCAGGTCGCGCGTCGCCGTGAGGTCGGTGTTGAAGGTCGTCTCGGCGCTGATCGACTTGGTGGGGTGATCGGGGGTGACCGGGCGATCGTCCTCGCCGCGGGCACGGCGGGCCAGGGCGGGGCCGTCCTCGCCAAGGCGGCGCCGCGCCGCGCTGTCGTCGAGCGCCTGCAGTTGGCCGAGCCGGAGGATGCCGCGGCCGGCCAGACGGCGGGCGAGTGCGGGGCCGACGCCGGGCAGCAGGCGGACCGGCTCGGGGGCGAGCAGGGCCGCCGCTTCCGCGCCGATCACCGCGAAGCCGCGCGGCTTGTCGCGGCCGGCGGCGATCTTGGCCAGCAGGCGGTTGCGCGCGAGGCCGATCGAGACCGTGACGCCGACCTCCTGCTCCACCTGCCGCGCGAAACGGGCGAGCACCACGGCGGGGCAGGCGCCGTGCAGCGCCTCGGTGCCGGCGAGCTCGAGCACCGCCTCGTCGATGGACAGCGGCTGCACCAGCGGCGTCAGGCGTTGCATCAGCGCGCGGATCTGCCGGGCGACCGCGGCGTAGCGGCGGAAATCCGGCGGCAGGACGACGGCGTCCGGACAGGCCTGCAGCGCCTTGAACATCGGCATGGCGCTGTACACGCCGTGCAGGCGCGCGACATAGCATGCGGCGGCGACCACGCCGCGCTTGCCGCCGCCGACCAGCACGGGGCGGGCGGCAAGCTCCGGACGGCGGCACTTCTCGACGCTCGCGAAGAAGGCGTCGCAGTCCACGTGGGCGACGGTCAGCGTAAGGAGTTCGGGGTGAGAGACAACGCGCGGCGAGCCACACTCCGGGCAGGCGGCCTGCTCGGTGAGGGTCGCGCAGTCCCGGCATAGACCAGCCATCGCCGGAGCATAGACCGCGCCGTCCTCGCTGGCATCAGCGAGGAGGTGGTCCGGATCGCCGGCTACAGCCTTCCAGCCGGCGGCGGTCCGGCGGCCGGCTCGATGCCCGCTGCGGTGCGCAGCACGGGGGCGACGCGCGTGGCCCCGGCCTGCCGCATTGCCTCCTCGGCCGGGCCTTGCTTGGCCGGGTCGCGCAGCAACACTGAAAGCACCAGTTCGCCGCGACCGGCTGCGGCCTCGCGATCGTCGTGCTGGACCTGGTCGGCGGCGCGGCTGGCCGTGTGGGCGAGTGCGGCGGCACCGGCGCCGATCGCCGCCGCGGCGCCGATCGCCACCGCCGCGGCCCCGCCGGTCGCGATGGTCAGCCCGGCCGCGGCCATCGCCCCGGCTGCTCCGGCCATGCTCGTCCCCATCGTCCGCATCTGCCGATCGTCCACTTCGGTGTGCGGATCCTCGGCCCCCAGCTCCGGCGTCGCTTCGGCGGGGTGCGGCGATGCCGCCGGAAGGCTCAGATCGGCGCGGTCGAAGCCCAGCAGGGTAAGGCGGGCGATCGCGTCCTGCAGCGAGGCGTCGCTCGGGAAGATGCCCTGCACCTCGCGAACCGAGTCGCTGATTGCCGGGCCGGCTTTCGGTGGCACGCTCTGGCTCATCGTCCCATCCTTTCGCTCCGCTGCCCTCCGCCCGAGTGCACGCGTCGGTGATGCCACGCCAACGTCAGGCCGGGGCCGCCGTTCCCCGGGCGGCGGGGTCACGGCCGGCGTCAGTTCAGGAAGATCTTGCCGGGGTTGAGGATGCCGCGCGGGTCGAGCGTCGCTTTCAGCGAGCGCATCACAGCGAGGGTCTCCGGCCCGTGCTCGCGCTCCAGGAACTCGCGCTTGCCGAGCCCGACCCCGTGCTCGCCGCTGCACGAGCCGCCGAGTGCGAGGGCGCGGGCGACGATCTTCCGGTCGAGCGCCCAGGCGCGGTCGAGGCCGTCGGGCTCGGGCGGCACCAGAATGACGGTGTGGAAGTTGCCGTCCCCGACATGGCCGACGATCGGCGCGGCGAGACCCGACGCCTCGATGTCCGATTTCGCGCCGAGGATCAGCTCGGCGAGGCGGGAGATCGGCGCCACGGCGTCGGTGGCGATGCCGCGATGGCCCGGGCGGTAGGCGAGCGCCGCCCAATAGGCATCGTGGCGCGCCTTCCAAAGCCGGTTGCGCTCCTCATTCGCGGTCGTCCATTTGAAGCCGCTGGCGCCGAAATCCTGGCTCAGCGCCTCGGCCTGTTCCGCCGCTTCGGCGACCGAGGCGGGCGTGCCGTGGAATTCCAGGAACAGGGTGGGGAGAGCGGCCAGGCCATCGAGCTTCGAGTAGGCGATGCAGGCGGCCATCTGCACCTCGTCGAGCAGCTCGATCCGTGCCACCGGCACGCCGGCCTGCATGATCGCGATCACGCTCTGCACCGCGCCGGCCAGGGTGTCGAACTGGCAGACCGCGGCGGACTGCGCCTCCGGAATGCCGTGCAGCCGGAGCTGGATCTCGGTGATCACGCCGAGCGTGCCCTCCGAGCCGACGAAGAGGTGCGTCAGGTCGTAGCCGGTGGCGGATTTGCGCACCCGTCCGCCGGTGCGGATCAGCCGGCCGTCGGCGAGCGCCACGCTGAGCCCCAGCACGTTCTCGCGGATCGTGCCGTAGCGCACCGCGTTGGTGCCCGACGCCCTGGTCGCGCACATGCCGCCGATCGTGCAGTCGGCGGTGCCGGGATCGACCGGGAAGAACAGGCCCTGGTCGCGCAGATGCTCGTTGAGCAGCGGGCGGGTGACGCCGGCCTCGATGCGGCAGTCCATGTCGGCGGCGTTGACCTCGATGATGCGCGTCATGCGCGAGAGGTCGAGGCTGATGCCGCCGCGCACCGGCGTGACGTGCCCCTCCAGCGAGGTGCCGGCGCCGAACGGCACGACCGGCACGCGCTGCGCATGGCAGAGGGCGAGCAGGCGCGCCGCCTCGTGCGAGGTTTCGACGAAGGCGACGGCGTCCGGCAGTACCCGGGGCTGCGTGTCCTCGCCGTGGCTGTGCTGTTCGCGCAGCGCGGGATTGGTGGTCAGGCGGTCGCCGAGCAGGCCCTTCGCTTCGGCGAGCACGGCGCGCAGGGAATCCTGCATTTGCAGCACCTTTCTTTGGCGGCGGCGTCGTCCCGCGCGGTTTGACGGGGCGGCGGGCCGGCCCTAGCGTCGCCGCGTCCGACACGACGCGCGGGGAGGCCGGCATGGCGAACAGGCTCAAGCAGAAATGGCGGTCCGGCAAGGCCACCGTGAACGGCTGGATGGCGATCCCCAACGGCTTTGCCGCGGAAGTCTATGCGCAGGGTGGCTGGGACAGCGTCACGGTCGACCTCCAGCACGGCGTGCAGGACTACCTGTCGATGGTGACGTGCTTCCAGGGCATGCAGCCGCATGGGGTGCTGCCGATGGTGCGCGTGCCCTGGAACGAGCCGGGCATCGTCGGAAAAGTGCTGGACGGCGGCGCCTATGGCGTGATCTGTCCGATGGTGAACACGCGCCAGCACGCCGAAATGTTCGTCGCGAGCTGCAAGTATCCGCCGCAGGGCACGCGCAGCAACGGGCCGATCCGCGCCGGCATCTACGGCGAGGCGACCGGCTATCAGAAGACCGCGAACGACGACATCCTCTGCATCCCGATGATCGAGACCCGCGAGGCGATCGACAATCTCGAGGGCATCCTCGACGTGCCGGGGATCGACGCGGTGTATATCGGACCGAGCGATCTCGGCCTCTCGCTCGGCATCGCGCCCAAGCTCGACCGCGACGAGCCGGAAATCCTGAAGATCTACGAGCGTGTGCTGAGCGAGACGCAGCGGCGCGGCATCTTTGCGGGATTGCACAACGGCAGCCCGGGCTACGCCGCGCGCATGATCCGCATGGGCTTCAGTTTCGTGACGATTTCCAACGACAGCGGTCTGCTGCTGCAGGCCTCGCGCGCGGCGGTTCAAACGGTGCGGCAGGAAGCCGAAGGCAAGGTGTGATGCCGCCGGCGGTCATCCGCCTGCACCCCGACGACGGCGTGGTGATCGCCCGCGCCACCTTGCTGCCGGGCACGCCGGTGGCTGACGGGGTTGCGGCGCTCGAGCGCATTCCCGCCGGGCACAAGGTGGCGGTGCGGCTGCACGCGCCGGGCGAACCGGTACGCCGCTACGGCCAGATCATCGGTTTCGCGACCGCCTCGATCGAGCCCGGCCGGCACGTGCACGTGCAGAACTGCGGCTTGGGCGACTTCTCCCGCGACTACGCTTTTGGCAAGGACGCCAAGCCGACGGAGCATGTGAATCAGGCCGCCGCGTTCCAGGGCATCCGCCGCCCGGACGGACGGGTGGCGACGCGCAACTACATCGGCCTTTTGACCAGCGTGAATTGCAGCGCGCACGTTGCAGGCCTGGTCGCCGACGCCTTTCGCCGCAATCCCTTCACCGGCGCCGACCCGCTGGCCGATTACCCGAATGTGGATGGCGTGGTGGCGCTGACGCACAAGACCGGCTGCGGCATGACGCAGAGCGAGCCGTTGAAACTGCTTCGTCGGACGCTGGGCGGCTATGCGCGTCACGTGAATTTCTCCCATGTCGTCGTGCTCGGGCTGGGCTGCGAGGTCAACCAGATCGGCGGCCTGATGCAGGAGCAGCGCCTCGCCGGAAGGCTGAAGGCGATGGACATCCAGAGCATGGGCGGCACCCGAAAGACCGTGGAGGCCGGCATCGCCTTCGTCCGGGACGTGCTCGCCGAGGCGAACGACGTCCGCCGCGAGACCGTGCCGGCGAGCGAACTCACGGTCGCGCTGCAATGCGGCGGCTCGGACGGCTATTCCGGGGTTTCGGCCAACCCCGCGCTCGGGGCGGCGAGCGATCTGCTGGTGCGCCATGGTGGCGCGGTGATCCTTTCCGAAACGCCGGAGACGTATGGGGCCGAGCACCTGCTGACCCGCCGCGCCGCCTCCCGCGAGGTCGGCGAGAAGCTGGTCGCGCTGATGCGCTGGTGGGAGGAATACACAAGCCGCGAGGGTGCCGAGATGAACGCCAATCCCTCGCCCGGCAACAAGGCGGGCGGGCTGACGACGATCCTGGAAAAATCCCTCGGCGCGATGGCCAAGGCCGGCAGCACCAATCTGGTCGACGTCGTGAAATACGCCGAGCCCGTCACCGCGCGCGGCTTCGTGTTCATGGACACGCCGGGCTACGACCCGGTCTCCGCCACCGGCCAAGTGGCCGGGGGTGCCAACCTGGTCTGCTTCACGACCGGGCGCGGCAGCGTGTTCGGCTGCAAGCCCACGCCGTCCATGAAGCTCGCCACCAACACACCCATGTATTCGCGAATGGAAGACGACATGGATGTGAACTGCGGCACTATCCTCGACGGTGACGAGACGGTACAGCAGTGCGGTCAGCGCATTTTTGAGCTGATGCTGCGTGTGGCCTCGGGCGAACGGACGAAGAGCGAGAATTTCGATTTCGGGGCCGCGGAATTCGCGCCGTGGGTGATCGGCGCAACGATGTAGCGACGCTTCTCGATGGGCTCTTCGCAAAACTGTCGGTCTCGCCGCATGCCCAGCGGGGGCTGCGCGCGCGGCTGAACGGGGCCGGGCGCTTCTATCACAACCGGGATCACGTGGCGCTGCTGTGGGCGCGCCACCTCGCGCACGGCGGCGGGGCGGCCGAGGCCGAGATCGCGCATGCGATCGCCTATCACGACGCGATCTACGTTCCCGGCCGGCTGGACAATGAAACACTCTCGGCGGCGCTGTGGCTGCAGGATTCGCGGCTCTGCCCGCCCTTGCTGCGGCGGCAGGTGGCGACGATGATCCTGGCGACACGCGACCACCTCCGCTACGCCGGGGGGGATGCCCGCGTGCAGTGGCTGCTCGACCTCGATCTCTCGACGCTCGGGGATCCGCCGCATGTCTATGCGCGCTACACCGCGGCGCTGCGGCGGGAATACGCGGCACTCTCGACCGAGGCGTGGCGGGCCGGCCGGCGGCGCTTCCTGCGCGACATGCTGGCCGCCCCGGCGCTGTTCCGCTGCCCGTTGCGGGGATTCGCGCTGCGCCGCAGCTACGAAGCGAGCGCCAGGCGGAACATGCAGACCGAGCTGGCGGGTTTGGGCGGTTGAGGGCACCCCTGCTTGACCGCTCACCGGCCGCCAAGCACGATCGCGCGGGCGCGCTCAGCAGGAATGGTGGAAGAGCCATGTTCGTTGCGATGAACCGGTTTCGCGTCGCGCGAGGGGCCGAGAGCGATTTCGAGCGCGTCTGGACTGGGCGGGAGACACATCTCGACGGGGTGCCGGGGTTCGTCGAGTTCCATCTGCTGCGCGGCCCGGAGCGCGACGACCACGTGCTCTACGCCTCGCACACGATCTGGGCGAGCGAGACGGCGTTCCAGGACTGGACGCGATCGGACGCGTTCCGCCGCGCCCACGCCAATGCCGGCGACAATCGCGCGCTCTATCTTGGCCACCCGGAGTTCGAGGGATTTTCCGTCATCCAGACGGTCCGGCCGAAGCGGTAGCGCGGCCGAGCGAAGGAGCGAAGGCCAGGGGCTTTGCCCCTGGACCCCAGCAAAGGCGGAGCCTTTGCAATCCTTTACCTGGAGTACGGGGGTCCGGCAGCGCCGCGGACTGATCTCGCGTCAGCCGGATCGCTGCTGCTCCTCCGCCATCACGGCGAGCGACACCGCCGTGTGCGCATAGGCGCCGCCGGCCCGCATCTCGGCCGCGACCCAGATCGCCTCCATCAGCTCCTGTGGCGTCGCCCCCTGCCGCAGCGCCGCCTTGGTGTGGCCCTTGATGCAATAGGGACATTGCGTGACGTGCGCGACCGCCACCGCGATCACCTGCTTCATCTTCGCGCTGAGCGCGCCGTCGGCGAACACCGCCTTGCTGAAGGCGTCGAACGCCGCCTGGGGGGCCGGCGCCAGCTCGCGCCGCCTGGTCGCCTGGTCCCGGCTGGCCGGGGGATACATCGTGTCCGACATGCTCCCGCTCCTCTGCTGCAACACCAGCAAATCGTGGGGCGCCCGGGAGTTCCGGCTTGAGCCGACCTCGGCCGTCACGCACACTCGCGGCCCCGGCGGCCGCAACGGCATCCGTCCGATCGAGTGCCGACTCGCACCTCTTTAGGAGATCTTCGTGCTCACCATCCTGCTGATCATCCTCGTCATCGCCGCCCTCGGCGGCTTCGGGCATACCGGATACCGGCGCGGCTGGTACGGCGGGTACTATCAGCCGGGTGTACCGGTGTCGGGCGGCTGGGGTGGCGGCGGCATCGGCCTGGTGATCCTGATCATCGTGCTGCTGCTGCTTTTCACGCGCCACCACTACTGACGCCAGCCGGCGGAGGCAGCGCCCGGGCGGGAGTGCGGGGCCGCTTTCGGCGCAGTCGCTGACGCGGCGCTTTGCCTTGGCCCAAGCGCCGGCGTGCGCCGGCTGCCGGTCAGGAGCGCCCGGCCAGCATCGGCAGTACCAACTCCTGCACGCCGGTGATGGCGATCTGCGCGCCGATGCAGAGCAGCAGGAATGCCATCATCCGCGCGACGATGCGCGCCCCGCTCGGGCCGAGCAGGCCCATCAGCGGCTCGGCGGTGCGGTAGGCGAGCAGGATCAGCGCCGCCATCACCGCCGCCGCCGCCGAAGCGCCGAGAAAGAACCACAGCAACCCGTCGCCGCGCGCCGGTCGCTCCGCGCCGAGCGAGATCGCGACGGAAATCGTTCCGGGGCCGGTGGTGAACGGCATGGTCAGCGGGAAGAATGCGACGTCCTCGATCGGCCCGCTGTGCTCGGCCTGGCGCTGCTTGCGCGCCTCCTGCTGCTCCGGCGCGTTCAGGCGCTGCCAGGCGTTGCTCGCCACCACCAGCCCGCCGGCGATGCGCAGCGCGCCGAGCGTGATGCCGAAAAAATTCAGCACGTAGGAGCCGGCCCACAGCGCGCCCAGCATCACCAGCAGTGAATACAAGCCGACCCGGTTTGCCAGCGCCAGGCGCTCGGCGTGCGTGCGGTCCGAGGTCGCGTCATGAAAGATCAGCGCGCCGCCGACCGGGTTGATGATCGAGAACAGCCCGGAAATCGCCAGCAGGAAGGCGCTGCTGGTCGCGGCAAGGCCCATCAGCCGCGCGTCAGCTCCTGCTCCACGAGCGTCGACCAGAACGAGGCGCCGATCGGCAGGATGTCGTCGTTGAAATCGTAGCGCGGATGATGCACGGGGGTGCTGCCCCTCTCCCCCGCGGCCTGGCCGATGCGCACGAAACAGCCCGGGACCTTCAGCGCCATGTAGGAAAAATCCTCGCCGCCCATGCCGGGCGGCCGCTCGCGGATCACCCGCTCCTCGCCAAGCACCTTGGCTGCCGCAAGCGCCGCACGCTCGGTCGGCGCCTCGGCGTTGACCACCGGCGGATAGCCGCGACGATACTCCACCTTCGCTTCCGCGCCGTGCGCCGCGGCGGTCGCGGTGGCGAGCGAGATCAGCAGTTGCTCGACCTGGTCCTGCACCTCCGGCTTCAGCGTGCGCACGGTGCCGTTCAGCACGGCCTCCTCGGGGATCACGTTGCCGGTGCTGCCGGCGTGGAACTGGGTGATCGACAGCACCGCGGCGTCGCGCGGGTCGATCCGGCGGGCGACGACGGATTGCAGCGCGATCACCACGTGCGAGCCGACCAGCACCGGGTCGATGGCGTTCTGCGGCCGGGCGGCGTGCCCGCCGCGGCCGGTGATGGTGATCCAGAACCGGTCCGACGCCGCCGAGACCGAGCCGGCAACCGCGACCATCTGGCCGACCGGCAGCCCGGTCTCGTTATGCGCGCCATAGACCGCGTCGCAGGGAAAGCGCTCGAACAGCCCCTCTTCCACCATCATGCGCCCGCCGCCCAGCCCTTCCTCGGCGGGCTGGAAGATGAAGTGCACGGTGCCGTCGAAGTTGCGGGTCTCGGCCAGGTACCGCGCGGCGCCGAGCAGCATCGTCGTGTGGCCGTCATGGCCGCAGGCGTGCATCGCCCCGTCATTGCGTGAGCGATGTGGAAAATCATTGGCCTCCTGCATCGGCAGCGCGTCCATGTCGGCGCGAAGGCCGATCGCGCGGCCGGAGCTGCCGGCCGTGAGCGTGCCGACCAGCCCGGTGCCGGCCAGGCCGCGCGTGACCGTAATGCCCCAGGACTGCAGCATCTGCGCGACCACGTCGCTGGTGCGATGCTCCTGTAGCCCCAGCTCGGGGTGTTCGTGCAGGTCACGCCGCCAGGCGGTCATGTCCTCGGCGTAGGCGGCGATGCGGTTCAGCACGGGCATGCGATGGGGGTCTTTCCGAAGGGGTTGGCGACAGGATACGCCGGAGCCTGCGCGTGAGGAACGAAGCCGCGCCGGTTTGTTTGCGCGGAAGAAAAAGGCCAGGGGCTTTGCCCCTGGACCCCAGCAAAGGCCGAGCCTTTGCGATCCTTCATTTGCAGTAAGGGTCTGCGCCGTGGCGGGAAGCTTCGCACTCCCTGGAGCCGCGGCCGCTCGTGCTGTAGGCTCGGCGTACGGCGGGAGGGTCGGGGATGCGCATATTGGTCATGGGCGGCGGCGTCGTCGGCGTCACCACCGCCTACCAGCTGCTGCAGGACGGGCATGAGGTCGTGCTGCTGGAGAAGAACAAGGGTGTCGGCGAGGAGACCAGCTGGGGCAACGCCGGCATGATCGCGCCCGGCCACTCCTTCGTCTGGTCCTCTCCCAAGGCGCCGGGCATCCTGCTGAAGTCGCTGTTCAAGAAGAACCAGGCGCTGCGCTTCAAGCCGTCCGCCGACCCGCGCCTCTGGACCTGGTCCGCCCGCTTCCTCGCCGAGTGCACGGCGGCGAAGGCGCACGTCAATACCATCCGCAAGCACCGGCTGGCCACCTATTCGCAACAGGTTCTGCATCAGACGCTCGACGCGGAATCGCTGGACTACGACCGCAATGCGCGGGGCATCCTGTATTTCTATCGCGACCCCGCCTCGCTGGAGGCCGGCGTCGCACACATGCAGATCCTCGCCGATGACGGCCAGCGTATCGAGGTGCTGGACCGCGCCGGCGTGCTCAAGCTCGAACCCTCGCTCGAGAGTGCGGGGCAGAAGATCGCCGGCGGCATCTACTGCCCGACCGACGAGACCGGGGACTGCAACAAGTTCACCCGGGCACTCGCCGCGAAATGCCGGGAACGCGGTGCAGAGATCGTCACCGACGCCGAGATCACGGGCATCGAGACCGCCGGGGACCAGGTGATGCTGGTCCGCACCCGCACCGACGGGCACAAGGCCGATCTCTACGTCATGGCGCTGGGCTGCGAGAGCCCGAACCTCGCGCGGCGGATCGGCGTCGGTCTGCCGATCTACCCGGTCAAGGGCTATTCGCTGACCATTCCCGTCGGCAACCACCGCGCGCCGCCGACCGTGGGGGCCGTCGATGAGAACAACCTCGTCGCGATCTCGCGCTTCGGCGACCGCGTGCGGGTGACGGCGACGGCGGAGTTCGCCGGCTACGACACCAGCCACAAGCCGTCGGACTTCGCGTTCATGACGGGGGTGGCGAAGGACCTCTACCCGGACGGGGCGGACTACGACCGCGCGGAAATGTGGGCGGGGCTGCGGCCGATGACGCCGACCAATCTGCCGGTGTTTGGGCGGAAAAAATATCGTAATCTCTGGTTCAACACCGGCCACGGCCATATCGGCTGGACGATGTCGCACGGCTCGGCCCGCATCACCGCGGACCTCATCGCCGGGCGCACGCCCGCGCTGCCGATGGATGGCTTGGCCGCCTGAGGAGGAGACGTCGCATGGACACGATGATCGTCGAGCCTGGCGTTGCCGACCGGCCTTTCGTCGATCTCGGCGTGCTGCCCTGCCGGCTGGACGAGGGCGTGGCATACCGCGCCGCCATCGGCCTGCTGGTGCTGGCCTCGGACCAGACGATGGAATACGAGTTTCGCCAGGTGATCCGCCAGCCCGGGGTCGCGCTGTTCGCCGCCCGGCTGTTCAATGACAACGACATCACCTCCGCGACGCTGCGCGCCATGCACGGGCGCATCGCGCCGTGCGCCGACCTGATCCTGCCGGGCGTGCCGCTGGACGTGGTGGCGTTCGGCTGCACCTCGGCGAGCATGGAACTCGGCGAGGAGGCGATTTTCGAGCAGATCCACAAGGTCCGACCGGGGGTCGCCTGCACCACGCCCGTGACCGCGGCGCTGGCCGCCTTCCGCGCCTTCGGCGCCCGGCGCATCGGCGTGCTGACCCCGTACCCGGACGAGGTGAACCGCACGGTGCGCAGCTACCTGACCGGGCGCGGCATGGAGGTCGCGGCGTTCGGCACGTTCGGCAAGAATGACGACCGCGAATATGCCCGCGTGGCGCCGGAGTCGATCGTCGCCGGCATCGCGGCGCTGGCCAAGGCGACGAAGCTCGACGCCGTCTTCGTCTCCTGCACCAGCCTGCGGCTGACCGAGATCGTCGAGCAGGTCGAGGCGCAAACCGGGCTGCCCGTCACCTCCAGCGACCACGCGCTGGCCTGGCACTGCCTGCGGCTTGCCGGCGTGCAGGACGAGGTGCCCGGGGCCGGAAAACTGTTCCGGCTGCGCGCCGCCTGATCCAGTCACGAACAAACGGAGAGACAGCACGATGCCCGACATCAAGCGCCTGCAGACCGGGGCGCGCATGAGCCAGGCGGTAATCCATGGCGACACCGTCTATCTCGCCGGCCAGGTCGCGCTGAACGCGCAGGGCGCCAGCATGACCGAGCAGACGCAGGACGTGCTGAAATCGATCGACAAGCTGCTGGCGGAGGCTGGCAGCGACAAGAGCCGCATGCTGTCGGCGACGATCTGGATCACCGACATGGCGCGCTTCGCCGAGATGAACGCTGTGTGGGACGCCTGGGTCAGCGCGGGCAACACGCCCTGCCGCGCCTGCGTCGAGGCGAAGCTGGCCGCTCCGCAATTCTGCGTCGAGATCGCGGTGGTCGCGGCGCGCTGAGGCGGGTGAAGGCTTGTAGCCGGCGCCTCTCATTGGGCGCCGGCGCGCCGAGCTGCCGCGCTGGATTGGGCTTGTCACGTGTGAGTGAAGGATGGCAGGCAACCCGACGATCGTGGCAGGATCATAGCCGACCCGCAACGAAACGTCGCGCCCCCAGACCGGGGGCGGCCGGTCAAGTCCACCGATCATGAAGGGAAAATGGCCATGCCGCTCATCCAGGTTCGCGTCATCAAGGACGTGTTCACCAAGGAGCAGAAGAGCCAGATCATCAGCAAGCTCACCGATGCGATGGTCTCGATCGAGGGCGAGAATATGCGCGGCGTCACCTGGTGCGTGATCGAGGAAGTCGACAGCGGCGATTGGGGAATCGGCGGCAAGGCCCTGACCACCGCCGACGTTCACGCCCTGGCGCGCGGAAAAGCGGCCTGACGTCGTCGCTCACACCCTCTCGAAGATCGCCGCGATGCCCTGCCCGCCGCCGATGCACATGGTGACCAGGCCGTAGCGCGCCTCACTGCGCTGCATCTCATAGACCAGCTTCACCGTGTTGATCGCCCCCGTCGCCCCCACGGGATGGCCGATCGATATGCCGGAGCCGTTGGGATTGACCTTCGCCGGATCGAACCCCAACGCGCGCGACACCGCGCAGGCCTGCGCAGCAAAGGCCTCGTTCGACTCGATCACGTCGAGATCGCCCACCTTCAGCGCGGCGCGCTCCAGCGCCCGCTTCGTCGCCGGCACCGGACCCATGCCCATATACTCCGGCTCCACGCCGGCGTGGCCGTAGGCAACCAGGCGCGCCAGGGGCTTGAGGCCGTCGCGCTGCACCGCCTCGCCGCTCGCCAGCACGACAGCGGCCGCGCCGTCGTTGATGCCCGACGCGTTGCCGGCGGTGACGCTGCCGCCGTCGCGCCGGAACGCCGGGCGCAGTCCGCGCATCTCCTCGGCGCTGATGTCGTCACGCACATGCTCGTCGGTGTCGAACACCACGGTTTTCCGGCGCTGCTTCGTTTCAACCGGGAGAATCTGCTCCTTGAACCGCCCCTGCTTGGTGGCGGCGGCGGCGCGGCGGTGGCTCTCCACGGCCAGTGCGTCCTGCTCCTCGCGGCCGATCTGGTGGCGCTCGGCCACGTTCTCGGCGGTGATGCCCATGTGGATGCGCCCGAACGGATCGGTCAGCGCGCCGACCAGGGTGTCGGTCAGTACGCCGTCGCCGAGCCGCGCGCCCCAGCGCGCCGCCGGCACGATGTAGGGCGCACGGCTCATGCTCTCCACCCCGCCGGCGAGTGCGATGTCGGTCTCGCCGAGCAGGATGCTCTGTGCGGCGGAAATGATCGCCTGCAGGCCGGAGCCGCACAGCCGGTTCACGGTCAGCGCCGGCACTTCCACGGGAATGCCGGCATCCACGGCAGCGACCCGGCTGACATAGGCATCGCGCGGCTCGGTCTGGATCACCTGGCCGAACACCACGTGGCCGACGCGCTGCGGCTCGACCCCGGCGCGGGCCAGCGCGTCCCTGGCGACGCACGCGCCGAGTTCGGTCGGCGGCACGTCCTTCAGCGCGCCGCCGAAATCGCCGACGGCGGTGCGGACACCGCCGACCAGATACACCTCGGTCATAGCGTCTCCTCGCTTTCCCGGCCGGCAGCATGCGCCCCGGGGGCGCCGGCGTCACCCCGCCGAACCGCGCCGATGGCGGCGAGCCGCGCGATCTCCGCGTCGTCCTTCCCGAGTACGTCGCGCAGGATCGCCGCGGTGTGCTCGCCGACCAGCGGCGGCGCGGTCGGGGTGCCGATCGGGGTCGCCGAGAGGCGCAGCGGCGAGCGAACCATCGCGACCTCGCCGGCCAGCGGGTGCGCCACGCGCTGCACCAGGCCGCGCCCGGTCACCTCCGGCGAGGCGAACACGTCCGGCACGTCGTGGATCACCCCGGCCGGGATGCCGGCCTGCCACAGCGCCGTGAGCCAGTGCGCCGCGGTCCGTTCTGCGAAAATTGCTTCGAGCAGCGGGATCAGCGTCTCGCGATGGGCGACCCGGTCGGCGTTGCGCCGGTAGCGCGCGTCCTCGGCCAGCTCCGGCCGGCCTAGGACGCTGTTGCAGAGCAGGCGGAACTGCGCGTCGTTGCCGCAGGCCAGCACGAAGCGGCCCTCGGCGGCATGAAACGTCTGGTAGGGCACCACCGTCGGGTGCGCGTTGCCGTAGCGGCGCGGCCGGCCGCCGGCGTTCAGGTAGCCGCTGCCGATATTGGCGAGCAGCCCGACCGCGCCGTCGAGCAGCGCCATGTCGATGAACTGGCCCTCGCCGGTGCGGCCACGCGCGATCAGCGCGGCGAGGATCGCCTGGGTGGCGTTCATGCCAGTGACGATGTCGGTGACCGCGACGCCCACCTTGAGCGGCTCGCCCCCGGGCTCGCCGGTGATGGACATGAGCCCGCTCTCGCCCTGGATCACCGCGTCGTAGCCGGCGCGGTCGGCCGCCGGCCCGTCGCGCCCGTAGCCGGAGATCGCGCAGTAGATCAGCCGCGGATTGACGCGCCGCGCCTGCTCCCAGCCCAGCCCGAAGCGGTCGAGCGTGCCGGCCCGCATGTTCTCGACCAGCACGTCGGCGCGCTCGATCAGGTCGCGCACGATCGACTGGCCGTCCGGGTGCTTCAGATCGATCGCGATGCTGCGCTTGTTGCGGTTGGCGCAGAGGTAGTAGGTCGAAATCCCGGCCACTTGCGGCGGCTTCCAGCCGCGCGTGTCGTCGCCCTGAAAGCTCTCGATCTTCCAGACCTCGGCGCCCAGATCGCCGAGCGTCATGGTGCACCAGGGTCCGGCGAGCACGCGGCTGAGATCGACCACTTTCACGTCATCCAGCGGCAGCATCGGACCCCTCCGGCTTGGCGCTCCCGCGGTATGCGCTATGCCTCAGGGCGAGGCAAACCGGAGCCGACCATGCAGGCCTGGATCGTCGAGCGGATCACCGAACAGGGAGCGATGCGGCTGGCCGAGATGCCGCAGCCGGAGCCGGGGACCGGCGAGGTGCTGGTGCGGGTGGAGGCGGCGGGGCTGAATTTTCTGGACACGCTGATGCTGCGCGGCGCCTACCAGATCAAGCCGCCGCTGCCGTTCACCCCGGGGGTGGAGGTTGCGGGGGCGGTGGTCGCGGCCGGCGCGGGGACGGATCTGTCGCCGGGCGAACGGGTGTTCGCCGTGGTGCCGCACGGCGGTTTTGCCGAGCAGGCGCTGGTGCCGCAACGGGCGGCGATGCCGATCCCCGACGACCTGCCCTCGCCCGAGGCGGTCGCCCTGCTCGGCATTTCCTATCCGACCGCGCACTACGCGCTGACGCACCGGGCGCGGCTGCGCGAGGGGGAGACGGTGCTGGTGCACGCCGCGGCCGGCAGCGTCGGCAGTGCGGCGGTGCAACTGGGGCTCGCCGCTGGCGCGCGGGTGGTCGCCACGGCGCGCGGCGCGGAGAAGCTGGCGATCTGCCGCGATCTCGGCGCCGAGCTGGCGATCGACTACAGCGACACGGACTGGGTGGCGAAGCTGCGCGCCTACTGGCCGGAGGGCGCCGACGTGATCCTCGATCCGGTCGGCGAGGCCGTCGGCGAGCAGAGCCTGCGCTGCCTGGCCTGGGAGGGCCGCTACCTGGTGATCGGCTTCGCCGGCGGCCGCATTCCCGCCCTCCCCGCCAATCGCCTGCTGCTGAAGAACGCAGCGGCGATCGGCGTATTCTGGGGCGAAGTGCGCAACCGCGACCCCGAGCTGGCGCGCGAGGTGCAGTTCGAGCTGATGGGCATGTTCCGGGAGGGCCGCGTGGCGCCGCTGATCCGCGGCCGCTATCCGCTGGCGGAAGCCGGGGCGGCGCTGGCGGCGCTGGCCGGGCGCGCGACCGTGGGCAAGGTCGTGCTGGTGCCCTGAGGGCCGGCGCCTGGTCGCGTGATTCACGCCTTCGGTGGGTCCACCCCGGCGATCACGCTTGACGCGTCAGTTCCGCAATCCGCGCAGCAAGGTCGGCACGAACAGCAGCGACGCGATCAGCGTGCACCCCAGGCTGAGCAGCAGCAGGTCGCCCATGCTCGCCGTGCCGGGATGGCGCGACAGCGCCAGCGAGCCGAACGCAGTGCCGGTGGTCAGCGCGGAAAACACCACGGCCCGTGCCGTCGGCGTGCCCAGGAAGCTGCGCGCGCCCTCCCGCCAGTTCATGACGAAGTAGATGTTGAACGACACGCCGACGCCGAGCAGCAGCGGCAAGGCGATGATGTTGGCGAAGTTCAGTACCAGCGGCAGCGCCACCGCGGCGACCACCGTCATCAGCGCCGACAGCAGCAGCGGCGCCATGACCAGCGCCACGTCGCGTGGCCGGCGCAGGGCGGCGAACAGGATCACCGCGATCGCCGTCAATGCGCCGATAGCGGCGGAGCGGAACGCGCCGATGATCGTCGCGGCGGTCGCGACGATGATCACCGCGGCGCCATTGGCGTCCGGCGCAACCGCCTGCACCTCGCGCACCAGTTCGTGCAGGCCGCGGCTGTCGCGCGCCGCCGGCCTGGCCAGGACCTGCACGCGTGCCCGCCCGTCCGGCAGCGCCCAGTCGCGCGAAACGTCCGGCGGGATCGCGTCGATGGTAACCGGCCGCGCCGACAGCGCCTGGCGCAGCCGCTCGATCTGCAGCGGCAGGAAGCGGGTCAGTGCGGCGTTCATGGCCAGCAGGGCCGGGTCCGGCATCGGCGCGAGCCGCCGCAGGTCGGCGGCGATCGCCGCGAGCGGATCGTCCGGCGACAGCTTGGCCAGCGCGGCACCGATCTGGCTGAGGGCGGTGCGGATCGCCAGACGCAACTGGTCGGCCGTCACCGGCGCCGCCGGCTCGCGGGCGGCCAAGGTGGGGCCGAGGATGTTGGCGGCGTCGCCGATCAGCGCCAGCTTCGCCGGTTGGTCCTGCGGCACGAAGCTCTGCAGGGTCAGCGCGTCCGCGACCAGCGGCAGCGGCCGCACCTTGTCGGCGACCGCCACCGCTTGCGCGACCGACGGCTCGATGATGTCGATCGTGTAGGGATTGGTCAGCGGGTCGTCCATCAACGAATAGAGCGTGCCCATCGATTCCGTGTTGGGGTCCTTGGTGTGCAGCGGGTCGGAATCGAAGGAGAGCCGCGGCAGCAGCAGCGCGCCGCCCAACGCCAGCGCCGCGAACGCGGACAGCACCGGGCCGCGATGCCGCACCAGCGCCGCCTCCAGCCGTTCGCCGCCTGGCAAGCCGATTCCGGCCGTCTCGGGCGGCGGGCGGAACACCGTCAGCGCCGCGGGCAGGAACAACAGCGCGCAGAGGAAGGCGATGACCATGCCGGTCCCGGCGATCAGGCCGAGCTCGGCGACTCCCTGGAAGGCGGTCGGCACGAACGCGTAGAAGCCGGCGGCCGTGGCCGCCGCGGCGACCAGGATTTGGATGCCGGCGCGTCGCGTCGCCAGCGCCAGCGCCGCCCCGGTCGCGGGATGCTCGAGCCGCGCCTCGCGGTAGCGCACGCTGTACTGGATCGCGAAATCGACGGCGATGCCGACGAACAGGATCGCGAAGGCGACCGACACCAGGTTGAGCGTGCCGACCGCCGCGGCGGCGAAGCCGATGGTGAGCGACAGGCCGAGCAGCAGGGTCAGCACGACAGGCACGATCAGCCGCCAGCTCCGCAGCGCCAGGACCAGCCAGAGCGTGATCAGCACGATGCTGGCCACGGTGCCGATGACGATGCCCTGCATCACCGAGGCGAATTCCTCGTCCGACAGCGCGACCGCACCGGTGACCCGCACATGCGCCTCACCGCTGCGAACGAATTCGAGCTGCGCCGCGGCCTGGCGCAGCGCGCGGGTCGCCGCCCCGCCGGGCTGCAGCGTCGTGTAGTCCAGCACCGGCTTGGCCAGCACGAAGCGGTAGCGTCCCGCCTGGTTGACCAGCGAGCCGGCGAGCAGATCCTCCCACGAGAGCGGCCGCGGATCGCCGCCCGCCGCCCCGCCGAGTGCCTGGTCGAATGCCCGGAGCGCCGGCGCGAACGGCGCGAGGTTCGCCTCCCCGTGCTGCACGCCCATTGCCACCAGCGACAGCGCCGCGAACAGGCCGCGCGCGCTCGGGTCGGCGACGAGCTGGCCGAGGAAGGGCTGCGCGTCGATGGTGCTGTTCAGCAGACCGGTCAGCTGCTTGAGGTCCAGGAAGAGGAAGGCGTTGCGCAGGAAGAACGGCGAGGCGCCGGGCTGCCACGCCGCCTGGAAATGCGCATGGTCCGCGGCGAGCGCGGCGGCGAGCGACGCGGCGCTGGCGTCCGCCTCTTCGGGAATGCGAGCGTCGACGACGGCGACCAGCAGGTTCTTGAACTGCGGGAAGTCGCGCTCGAAGGCGAGCTGCCGCGCCCGCCAGGGCAGGCTGGTGGCGAACATCTGATCGGTGTCGGTGGTAACCCCGAGATGGCGGGTCGTGTAGCCGAGGCTGCCCGCCGCCAGCAGCAGGCCGGCCAGCACGGTGAGAAGGGCGTGACGGCGGGTCGTCTCGACCACCCCGACGAGCAGGCGCTGCAAGACCATGACGCGTGGCAGATCCGTGGCTGTGCGACTCGCGGACGCGAAGGGTCAGGGGTACGTGGTGACCCGCACGGGATACTCGGTCCGGGTGAACGGGTCCATGCTGCCCAGGCCGAGCAGCACGAGCAGCCAGAACACCGCGGCGAGCGCGAAACAGCGGGCAATCGCGCCGTAGCGTCCGAGGCGCATGAAGCCGAACCCCACCAGGCCCACCATGGCCGCCGCGGGCAGCAGGATGAGGCCGGCGAACGCATGGCCGAGCGGCAGGAAGGCGGTACCGAGTTCGACCGCGAACAGCGCGAGCAGGCCGAGCCAGACCGGCAGCAGCGGGCGAACGACCTGCCTCATCCCGGTCGGCCCACCAGATAGATCAGCGGATAGAGCACCAGCCAGACCACGTCCACGAAACTCCAGTAGAGGCCGACCACCTCGACCGGCGCGTGGGAGGCCGCGCTGAATGCGCCGCGGCGGGCGCGCTGCACCAGCCAGGCTATCAGGCCCAACCCGACGAGCATGTGGACCGCATGCAGGACGGTCGCCACGAAGTAGAAGCAGAAGAAGATCTGTGCGCCGCCGGAATCCGCGCCGGCAATCGCGAAACCGGGGCCGGGCACCAGGTGATCGGAGAAATCCTTGGTCCACTCGACCCCCTTCAGCGTGATGAAGGCGAGGCCGAGCAGCGCCGTGACGAAGCAGGCGCGGATCATCGACCGGGCGTCGCCGCGCTCGATGAAGCCGAGGCCGCAACTGAAGACGAAGCTGCTGGTCACCAGCACCGCCGTGTTGATCGAGCCGATCAGCAGCTCGGTGTGTCGCGCCGCCTCGGCGAAGCCCTGCGGGTGGAAGTGGCGCGAGACCAGCCAGGTCAGGAACAGCGCGCCGAAGAACAGCACCTCGGTCGCGAGGAACAGCCACATGCCGTCGAGCGCCGTCGCCTCCTGGTGCGCCGCGCTGTCGTACTGGAAGTGGACATGCGCCTCAGACATGCTCGCCGGACTCGACCTTTTCCCGCTGGATCGCCTCCGGCGGCGGATAGTTGTAGGGCGCCTCGGTGACGACGGGGGTCGATGTAAAATTCTCGGTGCGCGGCGGCGACTGCGTCTGCCACTCGAGCCCCGTCGCCCCCCACGGGTTCGCCGGGGCACGCTGCCCCCAGAACAGCGACCAGCCGAGATAGAACAGCGGCATCAGATAGGCGACCGCCAGGATCGTGGCGCCCGCCGAAGAGAGCACGTTCAGGACCTGGAACTCCGGCGGATAGACCGAGTATCGCCGGGGCATGCCGAGAAAGCCGAGGATGAACTGCGGGAAGAAGGTCAGGTTGAAGCCGAAGAAGATCATCGCGGCGGCGACCCGCCCCCACATCTCCGGATACATCCGCCCGGTGATCTTCGGCCACCAGTAGTGCAGGCCGCCGAAGAAGGCGGAGACCATGCCGCCGACCATGATGTAGTGAAAGTGCGCCACGACGAAATACGTGTCGTGCAACGCGACGTCGCTGGCGAGCGAGGCCAGAAACAGCCCGGTCAGGCCGCCCATGGTGAACAGGCCGACGAAGCCGAGCGCGTAGATCATCGGTGCGTCGAACCGGATGAAGCCCTTGTGCAGGGTGCCGATCCAGTTGAACACTTTTATCGCGGACGGGATGGAGACCAGGAAGCTCAGCAGCGAGAAGATGATCGCCGAATAGAGCGAGGTCCCCGCCACGAACATGTGGTGGCCCCAGACGAAGAAGCTGATGACCGCGATCGAGACGCTGCACCAGACGACAAACTTGTAGCCAAAGATCTGGCGGCGGGAAAAAACCGGAATGATCTCGCTCACCACACCCATGCCCGGCAGGATCATGATGTAGACGGCAGGGTGCGAGTAGAACCAGAACAGGTGCTGGAACAGCACGGGGTCGCCGCCGAGCGTGGGGTCGAATACGCCGATGCGAAAGATCGTCTCGAACGCCAGCAGCAGCAGCGTCATCGCCAGCACCGGTGTCGCCAGCACGTAGATCACGCTGGTGGCGTAGAGCGACCACAGGAATACCGGCATGCGGTACCAGGTCATCCCCGGCGCGCGCAGGCGGTGGATGGTGACCATGAAATTCAGGCCGGTGGCGATGGACGAGAAGCCGGAGATGAAGATGCCGACGGCGACCGGCACGACGTAGCCGCGTGCGTAGGCGGAGCTGAGCGGGGTGTAGAACGTCCATCCGGTGTCGAGCCCGCCCATGAACAGCGCCCAGGTGCTGATCACGCCGCCGATCATGAACAGGTACCAGCTCATCAGATTGATCTTCGGGAAGGCGAGGTCGCGCGCCCCAATCATCAGCGGGATCATGAAATTGCCGAGCGTCACCGGCACCGCCGGCACCAGGAAGAACCACACCATCACCACGCCATGCATGGTGAACAGCCGGTTGTAGGTCTCCGGCGAGACGATGGCGCCGTCCGGTGTCAGCAGGTTGAAGCGCATCAGGGCTGCCGCGGCGCCGCCGATGAAGAAGAAGACGGTGATGGAGGCGAAATACAGCAGCGCAATGCGCTTGTGGTCGGTGGTCAGCAGCCAGGAGGCGAGCGAGAGCTTTTCGTTCAGGTAGTTCTCCGGCCGCTCGCGGATGGTGGAGGCCTCGAGTTCCTGCGGGGTCAGCGCGATGTCGGACATCGTCAGCTCCTGCCGCCTGCGCCGAGCGACTTTATGTAGGCGATGACCTTCACCAGGTCCTCCTCGCTGATCTGGCCGGCGAAGGAGGGCATGACGTTCTGGAAGCTGGCGACGATCTGGCTGCCCGGCTCCAGGATGGAATCGCGGATGTAGCGGTCGTCGGCGATGACCACGGAACCGTCGGACAGCGGCACCGGGCTGCCGTACAGTCCGACCAGGGACGGCGCGCGCACCGTGCCGCCCTGCGGGCTGCGGCCGAGGCTTTCCGGCGCGGTGCCGCCGGGGCCGGAAAGGCCGCCCGCGCCGTTGCCGCCGTGGCAGCCGCTGCAGCCGTAGCGAATGAACAGGTCCTGGCCCTGGTCCGCCAGGTCCTCGCTGCTCGGCGTCTCGGCGAGCCAGCGCCGGAAATCCGGACCGCTGAGCACGATGATGTCGCCGACCATGCGCGCGTGATCGGTGCCGCAGAACTGGTCGCAGAACAGATGATAGGTGCCCGGCGTGTCTGCGCGGAACCACAAGCTTTCGTAGCGTCCGGGCAGCACGTCGCGCTTGAGCCGGAACGCCGGGACGGAAAAATCGTGGATCACGTCCTCGGACGTCATCAGCAGCTCGATCGGTCGGTTGGCCGGCACATGCAGCGTATCGATCTCGCGCTGCCCGCCCGGATGCTCCGCCTTCCACATCCACTGCTTGCCGATGATGTAGATTTTTTCTGCATCGGCCGGCGGCTCGAACAGGCGGACGTAGAGGTCGGCCCCCCAGAGGAACAGGCCGAAGAAGATGACGAGCGTGGCGGCGGTCCAGCTGATCTCGAAGCGCCAGCTCTTTTCCGCAAGCTTGCCGCGGTCGATGCGGCTGCCCGCGCGATAGCGGATGACGTAGAGCAGCATCAAGCCGAACACGAGCGCCAGGACGGCGAGGCTGAGGAGCAGCAGGGCGCCGATCAGCGCGTCCGTCTCCGGCGCGTTCGCCGAGGCCTCCGGGAGCGAGAGATTCATGCCCGCCGGCCGCCGCGCAGCGTGAGCAGCAGCGTGGCGCCGAGGGTCAGCGCGAACAGCGCGGCCATGATCTTCAGGATACGCAGGATCGCGAGCGTGTAGCGGCCGGTCGTTGGGTCGTAGTGAAAGCAGATCAACAGGATCGGCAGGGCGGCGCGGGCGATGCCGCCGGCCGAGGCGCGCAGCACGCCGGCGCGCACCTCCCCGGGCGTGTAGCCGACGCCCAGCAGGTAGCCGGAGACCACGCCCGCGCCGGTCGCGAACACCACGCCGGCCGGGTGGATGAACTGCTGGAGGGCGGCGTCGTATTCGTCGCGAAAGCCGACGGCGTCGGCGACGGCGCGGATCCCGGCGGCGTCGCCGGTCAGGAAGTGCCAGCCTTGCGCCGCACCCGCGGCGGGATAGCGCGCAATCTCCGCCTGCTCGGCCGCCGCGGCGTCGGCGCTGGTCTCCCGAGGGTCGATGCTGAGTGCCACCAGCGTGTAGTCGGCCTGTGCCGCGAGCCCCGAGTTGGCGAGCGCGCTGAACAGATCCTCGCGCACGACGCCGCAGAGGTTGGGACAGTGGAAATAGACCAGCGCCAGGATCGTCGGCCGGCCGGCGAGCAGGTCCCCGAGCTTCACCGATCGGCCGGCCGCGTCGGTGAAGCGCGCGCCGAGCGGCAGCCGCGCTCCGGGATGCTGCTGGTAGGCGAAGCCCGAGATGTCGGGCGGCGCACCCCGGGCGGGTGACGCGAGGAGCAGCAGGAGCACGAGCAGGCGCTTCACGGCCGCTTGCCCGAGGCGCCGGCCGCGGCACTTTCGCGCGCCTCCCCGGCCGCGTCCGGCGTGTCCGGCATCGCGGCGGTCGGCCAGCCCGCGATGCCTTCCTGTGCGACCTTGCGCATCGCCTCGGCGATCGGGATGTGCACCACGCCGTTGGCGCGGTCGATCCAGCCGGCGCTGTTCAGCCGCTGCAGTTCGGCGTGCAGGAAGCGCTGCATGTCGGCACGCGGGCTCGATTGCAGCGCCGGCGCCGGGCTTGCCGGGAAGGGTAGGCGGATCGTGCGGTCTGCCGTCGCGCGCGGGAACAGCCAGAGTGCGAACAGCGCCAACAGCACCAGGGTGCCGAGCATGCCGCCGATGCCGATCGCGAAGGCGCGAAAGCTGAGATCGCGCGTCTCGTGATGGGCGGCGGGCAGGAGTTCCGGTTCAGCCATGACGGACCGCCAGCGGCGCCGGGGCGAGGCGGAGCGCGAGTGCCATGCCGGTTCCGCCGAACGCCAGCATGGCCGCGAGGTCGATCAGGCCGATGCCGCGCGGCACCGCCGGCAGCACCAGCCACCACGCCCGTAGGATCTCCGCGGCGATCAGCAGTGCCGCGACGGCCCCGATGCCGCCGCGCGTGCGTCGCAGCCGGGGCGAGAGAAGCAGCGCAAACGGCAGTGCGAAGTGCAGCACCGCGATCAGCGCGGCGACGTACGCCCACACGCCTGAGGAGCGCCGGATATACCAGGCCGCCTCCGTCGGCAGGTCGGATTCCCAGACGATCAGGATTTGCATGAAGTCGAGATACGCCCAGAGCACGACGATCCCCAGTAGCAGCTTGCCGAGATCGTCGGTGGTGTGGCGGTCCGCCGCCGTGAACAGCACGGCGACGGCGAGCGCCAGCAAACCCCCGGATGCCGCCGCGAGCATGCCGAAAATGCTGGAATTGAACTCGGGGTCCAGCGACAGGGTGGTATCCATCGAGGCGAAGGTCACGGTCAGGGCCAGGACGATCAGCCCGGCGGGTGCGAGCCGTCCGAGCGGAAAGCCGCGACGCAGCGCCCGCAGCATCAGGCCGGCCAGACCGAACCAGGCGACCAGATAGACAATGCCGCGGCCGGCAAAGAACGGCGCGTTCAAATAAAACCGGTTGCCGAGATGCGCGGCCAGGTCGGCGTGCAGCCAGGGATACAGCGCCGGCAGGCTCAGCAGCATCGGCACGAGCGCGGGCAGCAGCAGCGGCAGGCTCAGCACCCCCCCGGTCAGTGCCGGCCGCACCGCCTCGCCCCAGCGCCCGCCGGTGAGCGCGTGGACCAGCAGCAGCGCCATGCTGCCGAGCGGCCAGCCGATCCAGGCGATGAGCGCGGCCAGCCAGGCGAAGGCGAACGCGCGCGGCGCCAGCATCCAGCCGATCAATGCTCCGGCAAGGCCGACCACGCCGGCGATCCAGGCGTTGCGTTCGGCGCGGCTCATTGCAGCGCGGCCTTCTCGGCTGGCGTCAGATCGGCTGCAGAGGCGTCCTGGCTGCGCTGCAAGGCGCGGATATAGGCGATGATGGCCCAGCGATCGGCCGGCGCCACGCGCTGCGCAAAGCTGTACATCGCGCCGTGGCCGTTGGTGATCACGTCGTAGAAATGGCCCGGCGGCGCCTGGCGCAGCCGGTCGATGTGGTAGGAGGGCGGCGCCGGAAATCCGCGCTGCACGACCATGCCGTTGCCGTCGCCAAGCTCGGAGTGGCAGGGCGTGCAATAGATGCGGAAACGCTCCTGGCCGCGCTCGATCAGGGCGAGGCTGACCGGCGGCGGCGCGACTGGCCGCTCCTGGAACGCGACCGTGCCGGCCGGCACTTTGCCGGGGCCGACGGAGGCATCGGCATAGGCGTTCTTCTTCGGCTGCGTCGTCATGTCGTCGCAGGCGGCGAGTGCGATGGCAAGCAGCAGCAGCGCGCCGACGCGGATCACGCCAAAAACTCTTCCAGCGAAATCGGCGAAAGCGCTTCCAGCACCGCGCGCGCCCGCGCCGCCTGCTGCGGGTCTTTCGTGCGCACGGCGACGAAGAAGGCGTCGCGGCTGGCGCGGCGGAAGGCGGGGCTTTCGTCGATCGGGTCATAGAGGTGCGGCAGGCGATTGGCGATCAGGAAACCAAAGAACCCGGCCGCCACCGCGGCGAGCGCGCCCATCTCGAATGCCATGGGCACATAGGCCGGCCAGGAAAAATACGGGCGCCGGCCGATATCGAAGGGATAGCTCGCCGTTGTCGCGTACGCTTCCAAGGCGAACGTGCCGAACGCGCCGAGCAGGCCCGCCAGCAGGATCACCAGCGGCAGCACGCTGCGCGGCGGGTCGGCTTCCAGCGGCTGCGGCGTGTGCGTCTCGATTGGCGCGAGCACCTCCTTGCGCAGCGCGGCCAGCGCCGATTGCAGCGTCTGCTCGCTTGGGAAAGCGGCCAGCAGGCCGGTCATGCCTGCCTCTTGCGGAGGATTTCGCGCATCTCGAAAATCGAGATGATCGGCACCAGCCGCACCACCACGAGCAGGCCGGCGAAAAAGAAGCCGACCGTGCCGGCGAACAGCGCCCAATCCCAGATGCTGGCGGTGAAATTGCCCCAGGCGGAGGGCAGCTTCGGCCGGTGCAGGCTCACCACGACGATGCCGTACCGTTCGAGCCACATACCGACGATCACGCCGGACGAGATCAGCCAGACCAGCGCCTGGTTCAGCCGCAGCCGGCGCCACCAAAGCAGTTGCGGCAGCACGCAGTTCAGCAGCAGCGTGCTCCAGTACACGCCGGCATAGAGGCCGGTGACGCGCTCATGGAAGAAGATCTTTTCCGCCGGCTCCGCGCCGTAATACGTGCTGAACGCGTCCATCATGTAGGCGTAGATGACGCAGAGAGAGCTGACCAGCAGCAGGCGGGCCAGCACTTCCAGGTGCCGGCCGGTGATGAACGCCTCCAGGCGCAGCAGCCGGCGCAGCGGCAGGGCCAGAAACAGCACCATGCCGAAGCCCGACAGCACCGCGCCGAAGACGAAGAAGGGCGGGAATTGCGTGGAGTGCCAGCCGGTCGTCTGCGCCGCCGCGAAATCCAGCCCGACGATGCTGTGCACCGAGCAGACCATCGGTGCCATGATCGCCGCCAGCACCGCATAGGCCGCGCGGAAATTCCGCCACTCCCGTCCTGAGCCGCGGAAGCCGAGCGCGAGTACGCCGTAGAAAAGCTGCGGGCGCCGGCGGACGGAGGTGTCGCGCATCGTCGCGAAGTCGGGGATGGCACCGAGGTACCAGAACAGGATCGAGGAGACGACGTAGGCGAGGATGGCGCAAAAATCCCAGAACAGCGGGCTACGGAACTGCGGCCATAGGGTCATCGTGTTCGGGTAGGGGAACAGCCAGTAGAAGAACCAGGGCCGGCCAAGGTGCAGGATGGGGTAGATCCCGGCGCAGGCGGCGGCGAACAGGGTCATGGACTCCGCCAGCCGGTTCAGCGAGGTCCGCCACTCGACCCGCACCAGGAAGAACAGCGCGGAGATGAACGTGCCGCCGCTGGCGATGCCGATCCACCAGACGTAGTTGATGATCGCAAAGCCCCAGACGACCGGCCAGTCGATGCCCCAGATGCCGATGCCGGCGTAGAACAGCCAGAGGATCGAGACGACCATCACGCCGGCCAGCGTGGCCGACGGAATCATCAGCAGCCACCACCAGAGATAGGCGCGCTCGCGCAGCACGATCGCGGCGATCCGATCGGTCATCGCCCCGGGGGACTCCGCGGGATCGACCACCGGCTGCATCGGAAGCTGCGTGGTGCTCATGCGTTTTGCGCGAGATCCGGGTTGGCGTTGCGGATGCGCGCCTCGTAGCTCACCCGCGGGTGTGTCGCCGCCTCGGCCAGAACCGCGTAGTCGAGCGGGCTCTGCTTGCGCTTTGCGACCTCGGCCCCGGCGTCGTTGATGTTGCCGAAGCTGAAGGCCCGCGTTGGACAGGCGGCCTGGCAGGCGGTCACCACCTCGCCGTCGCGGATCGGCCGGTTCTCGCGGTCCGCGGCGATCCGCGCCTCGGCGATCCGCTGGAGGCAGAACGTGCATTTTTCCATGACCCCGCGCGCCCGGACGGTGACGTCGGGGTTGCGGGCGATGGGCGGGCGGTGTTCCTCGTGCGAGAAGGCGAAGTAGTTGAAGCGGCGCACCTTGTAGGGGCAGTTGTTGGAGCAGAACCGCGTGCCGACGCAGCGATTGTACACCATCACGTTCAGCCCCTCCTGGTCGTGCACCGTTGCCGCGACGGGGCAGACCACTTCGCAGGGCGCCTCCTCGCAGTGCATGCAGAGCATGGGCTGGAAGAAGCTGTCGGGGGCCTCGGGGGTTCCTTCGTAGTAGCGGTCGATGCGCAGCCAGTGCATCTCGCGCTCGTGCAATACCTGGGCCTTGCCGACGACCGGAACATTGTTCTCGGCCATGCAGGCGAGGACGCAGGCGTTGCAGCCGATGCAGGAATTGAGGTCGATGCTCATGCCCCAGGCCTGCGCGGAGAGCTGCGGCTGGCCGTGGTACATCGTCTCGACCTTCGGCTCCTCCTGCAGGAAACGCGGATCGCGCGTGAAGGCGGCCAGCGTGCCGTGGCGGACGATGTCGCGCGGTCCCGCGTCGAGCGGGTTGTGGTGGTCGGTGCTGGCGAGGGCGACGTGCCGGCCGGTTTTTTCGATGCGCGGTGGTGCCGTTCCGCCGCGCAGCGGGAAGAAGTCGAAGCCGGTGCCGGTGCCGACCGTGCCGACCACGCGCCGGCCGTAGCCGAGCAAACCCACCGCACACTCCGCGGCCTGGCCGGGCACGATCCAGACCGGCGCCTCCAGCCACGCCGTGCCGACGGTGATCCGCACGACATCGCCGTTGACCAGTTTTTCGCGCGCCGCCGACACCGGAGAGATCAGCAGCGGGTTGTCCCAAACGAGCTTGGTCAGCGGACGCGGCAGTTCCTGCAGCCAGGGGTTGTTGGCGTAGCGTCCGTCCCAGAGGTTCGGGTCGGGGCGGAACAGCAGGTTGATCGGCTGGGACGGCGGCGTCGGCGGCGCCAGGCGTGCCGCCTCCGGGCGCAACGCAACCTGCGCGGGCGGGCTGGCGCTTCCCGCCGCCACGCCGTTCGCCAGCGCGTCGTGCCAGAAGCCATCGAAGTCCGCGTGGTCCTGCCAGGTCGCACGCACGATGTCGCGCGGCCCGGTCTGCGCTTCGGCGCCGAGCAACGCCAGCACCTCGTGCGCGCTCATGCCGCCATGGAGCGGCAACGCCTGGGGCTGGATGATCGTGATGGTGCCGTCATAGGCGCGCGCGTCGCTCCAGGTCTCGAAGACGTGCGTCTCCGGCACGGACCAGGTTGCGCGTTCGCTCGTCTCGTCCGGCATCGGCGCGAGAGACAGGCTGAAGCGCACCCGGCCGAGCGCCTCGGCGAAGCCTGGCGCCGAAAAGCCGGGATTGCCGCCGAGGATGACCAGCGCATCGACCTGCCCGGCGGCCATCTCTTGGATCAGCGCCGCAAGCGAGGCGGCCTGATCGGTCGGTGCGTGTTCGATCGGCTCGACGAGATCGAAGGTGGCGCCGCGTCCGCCGAGCGCCTCGTTCACGGCGTGCGCGAGCGCATGGAATTCCGCCGGTTGATCGGGGCCGACATGCACGAGGGCGTGTCCGTGCGCCGCTTTCAGGTCGGCGGCGACCGCGGCGGCCCAGGCCGGCGCGCCCGACGGCGCGGCGTTCTGCAGGACACTTTCGGCGACCGCCATGAAGCCCGCGTGGAGTTCGGCCGGTCCGGCGACGAACCGGTGGTCGGCGGTGGCGGCGACCAGCGTCGGCGTCGGCTCGACGGCGTAGACGCGGCTCATCTTTGCCGTGCGCACGGGGTTGCGCCGCGACGCCAAGGCGCGGGCGAACGCGAGATGGCCGGGCGCACTGGCCAGCATGTCGCTGTCGATCGCGAAAATCACGTCGGCCGCCGCGGGCCGCGGAATGGCGGCGACGGGACGGCCATAGGCCAGCACGGCGCCGGCGCGCACGGCGTCGCGCGAGATCGGCTCCCATTGATGCCAGCGCGCGGCGGGAAACTGCGCCAGCAGGGCGTCGATCTGCCGTGCCAGGGTGGGCGATGTCACGCTGCCGGTGAGCAGACGCAGGCCGGCGCCATGGTCTGCCCCGAGCCGCGCGCGCTCGGTCGTCAGCGCGGCGAGCAGGTCCTGCCGGTCGGCCGGCAATTCGCGTCGCGACAACCCGAAGGCGCGGTCCGGATCATAGAAGTCCAGCAGCATCGCCTGGCCGTGCGCAGACGTGGCGCCCAGGCTCGCCGGATGGTTCGGGTTGCCCTCTACCTTGATCGGCCGGCCCATGACGTGCGTCACGACGATGCCGGCGGCGTAGCCGCCGAACAGGTTGGCGCCGGTGTAGGAGTTGGGGAGCGCCGGCACGATGTCGGGCGGCGCGACCACCGCCGGCACCAGGTTTCCGGCGCCGTTGCCGGGATCGCAGCCGGCAAGCGCCAGGCTCGCCGCCATGAGCTTCAGCACCGTGCGCCGCCGCGCCGGTTGCGCCAGCGCCGCCGCGAGCGCCGGGAACTCCTGGGCCGCGCGCGCGACGAAGGCTTCGTCCCGCGTCATCTCGTCGAGGGAGCGCCACTGCTTCACGGCGCCGCGCCCCCGCAGCGGCGCTCGCCCAGGACCACACCGGCAATGCCGAGGACGAGTCGTCGCGCGATCATCGGTGGCAGATCGAGCAGTCCGTCAGATCGCGATTGACGATCCCGTACTGCTTCATCAGTGCGTCCGGCGACGGCGTGTCGGGCCCGCGCCGCCACTCCGTGTCGTAGATCGCCGCGCGCGGACGCAGGTTGGGGCCGGGATTGCGGTGGCAGTTCAGGCAGAACTGCATGGTCAGGCTCGCCGCCTTGAACGTCAGCGCCATGCGGTCGACGCTGCCGTGGCAGCTCTCACAGCCGACTCCCTTCGCGATGTGGATGGAGTGGTTGAAATACACATAGTTCGGAAGGTCGTTCACCACCTTCCAGGCGATCGGCGCGTCATGCGCCAGGCTGTCGCGCACCGGCGCCAGCAACGCCGCGTTGGTCCAGATCTGTGAATGGCAGGTCATGCACGTATAGGTCGGCGGCATGCCCGCGTTCGCGCTGACCTCGACGGAGGTGTGACAGAATCGGCAGTCGATGCCGAGGCCGGCGACGTGGTGCTCGTGGCTGAACGGCACGGGCTGGTCGATCACCCATCCGACGCCCCGCGCGTAGTCGGTACGCGGGTATACCCACCACCAAAAAACGCCGCCGGCCAGCAACCCGCCCATGCCGAGCAAGAAAAATTTCGCGGCGAGATTGGCACTCGGCCGGAATATCGCTGCCATGCGGCCACCGACAGGAACGACGGAAGCCTAACGCAGGCCGTTGCGGTTTTCAGGACTCCGCGAGCGCAATGTTGCCGGGAACACGCAATCGCCGCCATCACAAAGACGTGGTCCGCGCCGGTGTCAGGGCGCCTCGGCGGCTTCAAGCATCGCGCGCGCGGATTGCAGCCGGTCCATGGCCGCATCCTCGTTCGCGACGACGCTCTTGTCAGCGGCCTGATACGCCGCTTCGGCGTCGCGGATGCGCTGCTCCGCGGCGGCGCGCGACACTTCCGAGGCCGGGATCACTTCGTTGGCCAGCACCGTGCAGCGCTCCGGCGTGATCTCCGCAAATCCGCCGGCCACGTAGAGCCGGTCGGTCACCTGATTGTTCTCGTAGAGCCGGATCGTGCCGCCGCGCAGCAGCACGATCATCGGTGCGTGGCCGGGCAGCACGCCAAGCTCGCCCTCGTAGGCCGGGATGACCACCATCTCGACGGGGCGCGACAGCAGCAGCCGCTCCGGGCTGACGATTTCGAGCGGGATCGGCATCAGGCGGCGGCCTTCAGCCCCTCGCCCTTCTTCACGGCGTCCTCGATCGTACCGACCATGTAGAAGGCGCTCTCCGGCAGATGGTCGTACTCGCCCGACACGATCGCCTTGAAGCTGCGGATCGTGTCGGCGACCGGCACGAACACGCCGGGGAAGCCGGTGAAGACTTCGGCGACATGGAAGGGCTGGCTCAGGAAGCGCTGGATCTTGCGGGCCCGCGCGACCACGAGCTTGTCCTCCTCGGACAGCTCGTCCATCCCCAGAATGGCGATGATGTCCTGCAGCGACTTGTAGGTCTGCAGGATGCGCTGCACCTCCCGCGCCGTCGTGTAGTGCTCGTCGCCGACGATGCGCGGATCGAGCGAGCGCGAGGTGGAATCCAGCGGATCGACCGCGGGATAGATGCCGAGCTCGGCGATCTGGCGCGACAGCACGGTGGTGGCGTCCAGATGCGCGAAGGACGTGGCGGGCGCCGGGTCGGTCAGGTCGTCGGCCGGCACGTAGATCGCCTGCACCGACGTGATCGAGCCCTTCTTGGTGCTGGTGATGCGCTCCTGCAGCGCGCCCATGTCGGTGGCGAGCGTCGGCTGATAGCCCACCGCCGAGGGAATGCGCCCGAGCAGGGCAGAGACCTCGGCGCCGGCCTGGGTGAAGCGGAAGATATTGTCGACGAAGAACAGCACGTCCTGGCCTTCCTCGTCGCGGAAATACTCGGCGACGGTCAGGCCGGAAAGGCCGACGCGGGCGCGCGCACCCGGCGGCTCGTTCATCTGGCCATACACCAGCGCCACCTTCGAGCCCTCGGTGGTGTTCTCGCCCAGCTTGATGACGCCGGCGTCGATCATCTCGTGATAGAGGTCGTTGCCCTCGCGCGTGCGTTCGCCGACGCCGGCGAACACGGAGACCCCGCCATGCGCCCGGGCGACGTTATTGATCAGCTCCTGGATCAGCACGGTCTTGCCGACGCCGGCGCCGCCGAACAGGCCGATCTTGCCGCCCTTCAGGTAAGGCGCCAGCAAGTCCACGACCTTGATGCCGGTGACCAGAATCTCCGCCGAGGTCGCCTGATCCTCGAAGGTCGGCGCGTCGCGATGGATCGGGTAGCGCGCCTTGGTGTGGATCGGTCCGCGCTCGTCGATCGTCTCGCCGATGACATTCATGATGCGGCCGAGCGTCTCCGGCCCGACCGGCATGGTGATCGGCCCGCCGGTGTCGGTCACCTCCTGGCCGCGCACCAGCCCGTCGGTGCTGTCCATGGCGATGCAGCGCACGGTCTTTTCGCCCAGCTCCTGCGCCACCTCCAGCACCAGGTTGCGCTGCTCGATGTGCACGGTCAGCGCGTTCTGGATGAACGGCAGCTCGCCGTCGAACTGCACGTCGACGACCGCGCCGAGAACCTGGGTGACGCGCCCCACCTTGTTGGATGCGGGCTGGTTGTCTGCCATGTGCTGTTCCTTTCGCCGGGCTTTTTCAGACCGCCTCGGCGCCGGAGATGATCTCGATCAGCTCTTTGGTGATGTTCGCCTGGCGCGTGCGGTTGTAGTTGAGCGTCAGGCGGTTGATCATGTCGCCCGCGTTGCGCGTCGCGTTGTCCATCGCCGTCATGCGCGCGCCCTGCTCGCCGGCGGCACTTTCGAGCAGTGCGGCGTAGATCTGCACGGCCAGATTTTCGGGCAGCAGCCGCGCCAGCAGCGTCTCCTCGTCCGGCTCGAACTCGTAGATGGCGCGCGGGCCGCTCTGCTCATTCTCTTCCACCGGCGGCGCCGGCGCGGGGATCAGCCGGACCTCCGTGGTCACCTGGGAGATGACCGACGCAAAACGATTGTAGACCAGGGTGCAGACGTCGAATTCTCCGGCCGCCAGCATGCCGGCAATGCGCTCCGCCAGCGCGTGCGCATCGCCGAAATCGATGCGCCGTTTGCCGGCGAGCGACACGTCATGGACGATGCGGTCGGCGAACTCGCGCCGGAGGTAGTCGCGTCCCTTGCGACCGACCGGCAGCAGCTTGACGGTCTTGCCCTCGCTCTCCAGCCGGCGCACCAGGTTGCGCGCGGCGCGCCCGACGTTGGAATTGAACGCCCCGGCCAGGCCGCGATCCGCGGTGATCGGCACGACCAGGTGCACGCGATCGGCGCCGGTGCCGACCAGCATGTGCGGCGCGAGCGGGCTGCCGGCGGCATTCGCCGCCAGCGCCGCCAGCATGCGCTGCATCAGCCGGGCGTAGGGCCGCGCCGCCTCCGCCTGGCTCTGCGCGCGCCGCAGCTTGGAAGCCGCGACCATCTTCATGGCGCTGGTGATCTTCTGCGTCGACTTGACGCTGTTGATCCGCGTGCGCAGCGATTTCAGGCTGGGCATGGCAGGTCAGGCGAAGGCTTTGGCGAAGCCGTCGAAGAAGCCGACCAGGCTCTTTTCCGTCTCAGGCTTGATCTCCCGGTCGCGCCGCAGCGTGTCGAGCAGGTCGCCGTGATTGGCCTTCAGATCCGACAGCGCCTGGCTCTCGAAGGCGCCCACCTTCTCCACGGGCACCTCGTCGAGGTAGCCGCGCGTGCCCGCGAAGATCGCCACCACCTGCTCCTCGACCGGCACCGGCTTGAACTGCGGCTGCTTGAGGAGCTCGGTCAACCGCGCGCCGCGCGCCAGCAGCCGCTGCGTC
>JAFAYA010000071.1 GCA_019240635.1 Acidisphaera sp.
GCGTTCACCTTGTCGGGGGCCGATCCCGAGGGTCTCTTCCCGGCAATACTCGGCCATGAGGGTGCGGGCATCGTCGTCGATGTCGGGCGCGGCGTGAAGAGCGTTGAGAAGGGCGATCATGTGATCCCGCTCTACACGCCCGAATGCCGCGAGTGCGACTACTGCCTTTCGCGCAAAACCAACCTCTGCCAGAAGATTCGCGTGACGCAAGGGCAGGGGTTGATGCCGGACGGCAGCAGCCGCTTTTCCTGCCAGGGCGCGCCGGTGATGCACTACATGGGCACCTCGACATTCTCGAACTACACGGTGGTGCCGGAGATCGCGCTGGCAAAGATCCGCGAGGACGCGCCGTACGAAAAGGTCTGCTACATCGGCTGCGGCGTCACCACCGGCATCGGCGCGGTGATCAACACGGCAAAAGTCGAGCCCGGGGCCCGCGTCGTGGTGTTCGGCCTCGGCGGCATCGGCCTCAACGTGATCCAGGGTGCCCGCATGGCCGGTGCCGAGATGATCATCGGCGTCGACCTCAATCCCCGCCGCAAGCAGATCGCCGAAAAATTCGGCATGACGCATTTCGTGAACCCGGCGGAAGTGCAGGGCGACCTCGTCCCTTACCTCGTCGATCTGACGAAGGGTGGCGCCGACTATTCCTTCGAGTGCATCGGCAACGTGAAGGTAATGCGCCAGGCGCTGGAATGCTGCCACAAGGGCTGGGGCGTCTCGGTGATCATCGGCGTCGCCGGCGCCGGCCAGGAGATTGCGACGCGCCCCTTCCAGCTCGTCACCGGCCGGGTGTGGAAGGGCACCGCTTTCGGCGGCGCCCGCGGCCGCACCGACGTGCCGCGCATCGTCGACTGGTATATGGACAAGAAGATCAACATCGACGACCTGATCACCCACGTGCTGCCCTTCGAGCAGATCAACGAAGGTTTCGACCTGATGCGCCGCGGCGAGTCGATCCGCACCGTCGTGACGTACTGAGCAGGTCACTCCGAAAGATCGGGATGCCGGGAAAAATCGGAAGGGCGCTGCTGGAATCCTACAGCCGGGGAGAGGTCACCCGGCGCGAGATCGGCGAGCGTATTGGCGAGCCCGTCGGCTTCGGCGCGCTGCTCATGCAGCTCCATGAGCAGCGTCTTCCGCTCCCCCGTGTTCCGAGCGATCCGCAATCGCCCGGCGTCCAGCTCGTCAAGTGGCTCGTGCAGAAGGCTAACCGTGCCGGATGATCTCTCCGCCCGGCTGATTGTCATGGATACCGGGCCGCTGATCACCCTGGCGGCAGCGGACTCTCTCGACTATCTGCTCTATCCCGGCGTCCCCGTGTATATTCCCGACGCAGTGCTCTATGAAGCAACCCGCGACGCGGCGGCTCTCGGCGCCGCCGAAATCCTCGATTGGGCGCAACAGAACTCCGATGCGGTGCGGACGATCAGCACCGAGACGTTCTTCAACTACGTCGAGAGCCGGGAGGCGTTGCCTTCCCGCCGCGAGAGGGACCTGGGCGAGCGCGCCGCGATTGAAGCGATCCACGACGGCATCCAACTCGCCGCGGAGGAGCGCGCCATCCTCATAACCGAAGACGACAGGGTCTTGCGCCGCGTGCTGGTAACCAACGCTGAGCTGACCGCGAAGATGATCCCGATCACCACGCGCGACTTCCTCGAAGCGATGCAAGAAGCGCAGCGCATCAACTCCGTCGAGGAAGTCTATCGTCGGGCCGAAGATGCAGGCCGTCTCGCGAGCCGTCGTGCCGCGCTCGGCGATCAGCACGAGCAGGCGCGCGCCGCCGTGGACAAGCTGCTGCGCCGCAGCCGCCAAGGCCGGGACAACGGCCAGTAGCTCCTGGCCAGACCTCCTCCGCCCTCACCCCCGCCCGACGAACGGCATCTTCGTCGCCATCACCGTCAGAAACAGCACGTTCGCATCCAGCGGCATTTTTGCCATGTAGAGCACCGCGTCGGCCACGTGCTGCACGTCCATCCGCGGCTCGACCATCATCGTCCCGTTGGGCTGCGGCACGCCATTCAGCATCCGCTCGGTCATCGGCGTCACCGCGTTGCCGATATCCACCTGGCCGCAGCAGATGTCGTATTTCCGCCCGTCCAGCGCCAGCGACTTCGTCAGGCCCGTGACCGCATGCTTGGTCGAGGTGTACGGCGCCGAGTTCGGCCGCGGCGCGTGCGCGGAAATCGAGCCGTTGTTGATGATCCGCCCGCCGCGCGGCGACTGCGTCTTCATCATCCGGAACGCTTCCCGCGCGCACAGGAACGAGCCGGTCAGATTGGTCGCCACCACGCGCAGCCACTGCTCGACCGACAGCTCGTCGATATCCACCGGCGGGGCGCCCATCCCTGCGTTGTTGAACAGCACATCGAGCCGCCCGAATTTTTCGCCGACGCGCGCAAACAGCGCCGCCACCGAAGCCGAATCGCTCACGTCGGTGGGCACCGCGATCGCTTCGCCGGCGCCCAACCCCGCGGTCTCGTCCAGCGGCTCCTGCCGCCGCCCCGCCAGCGCCACCGCAAACCCGTTTTGCATCAACGTGAGCGCGACCGCCCGGCCGACGCCGCTGCCCGCGCCGGTGACCACCGCCACCTTGCCCGCTCCGGCCATGCTCGCCCTCCCTGCCTGGAATCGCCGCGATGCTACGTCGCGCCGGTGCCGATGGATACGGCGGCGCCGGCGGTTTGACTTTACCCGCGCCGCGCCGGCACAACCGCGCCCGTGCCACGCCGACCCACACGCTGACCCGCACGCCCCGCGCCGCGTCCGTTGCCTTCATCCTGGCGACGATCGGCATCGACGCTCTGGGCATCGGCATCGTCATCCCCGTGGTGCCGCAACTCGTGCGCGTGCTGTCCGGCCGCGACATCAGCGGCGCCTCGGTCTGGGTCGGCGCGCTGGTCGCCACCTACGCGGCGGCGCAATTCGCGGCCGCCCCCGTGCTCGGCGGATTGAGCGACCGGTTTGGCCGGCGGCCGGTGCTGCTGCTGTCGCTCGCCGGGGTGTGCGCGAACTACCTGATGCTCGCGCTGGCGCCGAGCCTCGCCTGGCTGTTCCTCGGCCGGGTGCTGGCGGGCGCGACGGCGGCGAACATTTCCACCGCCAACGCCTACATCGCCGACGTCACCGCGCCGGAGCGGCGCGGCCAGCGCTTCGGGCTGATCGGCGCGATGTTCGGCCTCGGTTTTGTCCTCGGGCCGGCATTGGGGGGTGGGCTGGGCAGCATCGCGCTGCGCCTTCCCTTCCTCGCCGCCGCCGGGCTCGCCGGCTGCAACCTGCTGTACGGCGTCTTCGTGCTGCCGGAATCGCTGCCGCCGGAACGCCGGCGCGCCTTCGCCTGGCGACGCGCAAATCCCGTGGGTTCGCTCGGCGCGCTGGCCGCCGACCGCGCCGGCGCGCATCTTGCAGTGGCCTGGTCGTGCATGTGGTTCGGGCTCGGCGCGCTGCAGAGCAGCTTCGTGCTCTCGACCGCGCTGCGCTTCGGCTGGGGTGCGGCGCAGAACGGCGCCGCGCTGGCCACCGTCGGCATCGGCCAGGCGCTGGTGCAGGGGCTTTTGGTGCGCCGCGTGATCGCCCGGCTCGATGAGCGGCGCACGGCGCTCGCGGGCTATCTCTGCAACGCGCTGGCCTTCCTCGTCCTGGCCGCCGCCTGGCAGGGCTGGATGATCTACGTCGGGCTGCTCGCGCAGGCGCTCGGCGCGGTCAGCATTCCCTCGGTCCGCGCGCTGCTGTCGGCGCGCGCCGGGCCGGAGCGCCAGGGCGAGATGCAGGGCGCGCTCGCCTCGATCGAGGGACTGACCGCGATCGTCGCCCCGCTCGTCGCCGCCACGCTGTTCACGCTGGCGACGCGGCCCGGCACCGCCCTGCCGTTCCCGGGCGCGCCGTTCCTGCTGGCGGCCGGCATGTACCTGCTGGCACACGCCGCGGTGCGGCGGGCGTGACGCCTCAGGCGGCCGAGAGCTCCGGATGCAGCACGCCGAGCAGCCGTGCCTGCAGCGCGGCGTCGGCTTCCAGCACGCGCGCGCTGCCCTGCCAGGCGACGCGGCCGTTCACCAGCGCGTAGGCGCGATCGACGATCGGCAGCACCGTCTCGGCGTGGTGCTCGACGATCAGCATGCCGACGCGCCCGCGCAGCGCCAGCAGCGCCTGCATCACCTCCTGGACGATCGCCGGCGCCAGCCCCTCGAACGGCTCGTCGAGCAGGATCAGCCGGCTCGGCACGACCAGCGCGCGGGCGATCGCCACCATCTGCCGCTCGCCGCCCGACAGGTTCTCCGCCCGCGCCCGCTCGAGCATCCGCAGGCGCGGAAACAGCGCGTGGATTTCTTCGCGCGAGGCGCCGCCCGGCCGTGCCGCCAGCAGCAGGTTTTCGCGCACCGTCAGGTTCGGGAACAGCCGCCGTCCCTCCGGCACCAGGGAAACGCCCAGCCGGTTGATGGCGTGCGGCCGCCGGCCCGCGATATCGCGTCCATCCAGCACGATGCGCCCGGCGGTCGCCGCCACGGCGCCGGTGATGGCGCGCAAGGTCGTCGTCTTGCCGACGCCGTTGCGGCCGAGCAGCGCCACGGCCTCGCCCTCGTGCACGAGCAGGTCGAGGCCGTCCAGCACCAGGCTGCCGGCGTAGCCGGCCCGCACCGCCTCCATCTGCAGCAGCTTCCGGCCTACCGCCGCGGCCCGCGACGCAACGACGGGCGCCGGCGCGCGCGACGCGCCGAGATAGGCGGCGACGACCGCCGGATTGGCGGCAACCGCCGCCGGTGGTCCGTCGGCGATCAGCCGCCCCTGGTGCAGCACGGTGATGCGGTCCGACAGCGCCAGCACCCGATCGATGTCGTGCTCGATCAGCAGCACCGCGTGCGTCTCGGCGAGCCGCCGGATCAGCGCGCCCACGACTTGCCGGTCGGCTTCCGCCAGCCCGGCGAGCGGCTCGTCCAGCAGCAGCAGCTTTGCCTCGTTGCCGAGCGCGATCGCGATCTCCAGCAGCCGCTGCTCGCCGTGCGAGAGATTGGCGCAGGGCTCGGCGGCGCGGTCCTCGAGCCCGACCGCGGCGAGCAGCGACCAGGTGCGCGCGTTGGTCTCGGCCCGCGCGTAGGCGTCGCGCCAGAGCGCGGTCAGCCGGAAATCGCGCGCCTGCACGGCGATGCGCACGTTCTCGAAGGTGGTCAGGTTGCGAAAAATGCTGAGGATCTGGAACGAGCGGCTGAGGCCGAGCCGCGCCCGCCGGTGCACGCGCACCCGCGTGATGTCGGCCCCGGCGAAGCGGATCGTCCCGGCGTTCGGCCGCAGCAGGCCGGTCAGCATGTTGAACAGCGTGGTCTTGCCGGCGCCGTTCGGCCCGATCAGGCTGTGCAGCCGGAACGGCAGCACGTCGAGGTCGATGTTCTCGGCCGTCACCAGCGAGCCGAAGCGCTTGCTCAGGCCGCGCACCGACAGGATCGGCTGGCCGGGATCGGCCGCCAGCGCCGGCGCGGCATAGCCGATGATCGCCGGCGGCCGCGGCGGGATTTTTTGCCGCACCAGGGTCCAGTGCTCGCGCCGCAGCACGCGCTGCACCAGGCCGTGCAGCCCCTCCGGCGAGAGCAGCGCGAAGACGATGATGATCGGCGCGAACAGCAGCCACCAGTTCTCGGTGACCGCGCTCAGCCGGTCCTCCAGCAGGATGAAGGCGATCGCCCCCCAGAGCGGGCCGAGGAAGTGGTGCACGCCACCGAGCACCGTCATCAGCAGCGCGTCCCCCGCGCGCTGCCAGCTCAGGTTGTTGGCGTAGGCGCCCTGCAGCATCAGCGCGAGCAGCGCGCCGGCGTAGCCGACCACCCCGCCCATGATGACGAACGCGGCGAGCTTGATGCGATAGACGTCGTAGCCGAGGCTGCGCACCCGCTGCTCGTTGTCGCGCAGCGCCTGCAGCACGCGGCCGAACGGCGCGTGCGCGAGACGCCGGAGGAACCAGAGCCCGCCCAGCACCGTCGCCAGGCAGAAGACGTGGAACGCGGGATAGCCGGGCAGCAGCGGGCGCGGCACGTCCTGCAGGCCGTTCTCCCCGCCCGTGAAGTCCGTCCACTTGAAGGCGATCTCGAAGGCGATCTGGGAGAACGCGAGCGTGAGCAGCGAGAAGTAGAGGCCGCGCCGGCGCAGGATCAGCAGGCCGATCGCCAGCGCCAGCACCAGCGAAAAGACCGTCGCGAACACCAGCCCCTCGATCTCGTTGCCGAGCGCGCGCTGCATGGAGATCGCCAGCGCGTAGCTGGCGCAGCCGAAGAACACGGAGGCGCCG
>JAFAYA010000089.1 GCA_019240635.1 Acidisphaera sp.
TTCGCGCCGCATATGCCAACGCCTTCGCCGCTGGCCTCGGCGTGACGGAAGCCGCGCCGCGCTCCGTCGCGGCGCAGGAGGTGCTGGCGCTGCTCGCCGAAATCGAGGCGAGCTGACGGTTATGGTCAGTGATAGCGCAGGTGCGAAGGCATCTCGGCGGGCTTGACAATTATCGATCCGTTGGAAGAATGACTCGACAGTGCTCGCCGTAAATCGCCATCCGCGGCCAGCGAATTAGAAAAGCGGGAGGATAACCATGCGTCCGACTCGGATCGCCGTTGCGTTCGCGCTGACGACTGGTATCGCACCGGCAATGGCCCAGAGCACGAATTGGGCGGCATCATGGACCACCGCGATTCAGGCCGCCTACGTGGCACCGACAACCCCTCAAGGGCCAGCCGTGCCGGCCTACGATCCACAACCGGACCTGTCGTTCGCTCTCCCAAATGCAACGGCGAGCGGGGCAACCGACCAAACCTTCCGGTTGATCGTAAAGCCCGATCTCTGGGGTGACACGGTCCGCATCAGGCTCTCGAATACGTTCGGGACGCAGACTGTCACGTTCGGCGCCGTCTCGATCGCATTGCAGAATTATCAGGCGAACATCGTGGCCGGCACGAGCACGCGCGTCACCTTCAAGGGGGGAGCATCTTCCGTCCGCGTTCCGGCCGGCAAGGAGGTCTTTAGCGATCCCGTGTCGCTCGCCTTTGTTGATCAGCTTGGAGTGGCGGGAATGGCTGGCCGCAACCTGGCGGTGAGCGTCGCCGTTACCGGCGCGAGCGGACCTGCCAGCTATCACGCGGACGCGTTCGTGACCAGCTACATCAGCCCGCCAAATTCCGGCGACCAGACGCAGGCCGCCGACGATACTGCCTATCCCTACAGCACGACGTCGGTTTTCTTTCTCAGCGAGCTTGACGTGCAGGCGCCACCCGGGACGGCCGTGATCGTAGCCTTCGGAGACTCGATCACGGATGGCACATTTTCTACGCTGAACGGCTACGACCGGTGGTCGAATGTGATGTCACGCAAGCTGCATGAGGTGCTCGGCAACCACGTCAGCGTCGTCAACGAAGCGATCGCCGGCAACGCAGTGGCGGGCACCCTCGCCGGGGAATCGGCCGTCGAACGACTTAACCGGGACGTGATCAACCTGTCCGGTGTCAGCGGCGTGGTTTGGCTGGAGGGCATCAATGACCTCGGCGGCCTGCAGTCCACGCCTGCCCCAGTGATCGCCGGCTATCAAGACGTCATCCGTCGGCTGCATGCGCACAACGTCGCGGTAATTGGCGCAACCGTGACTTCCAGTTACCCGCCGAACGGACAGGTGCCTGCGAACAGCCCGCTGGCTGCCGCGGCCGGCCCTGCTTTTGCGGCAAGCTACGGCAGTGCGCAGACCAACGGTTACCGGCAGCAGCTCAACACGTTCATCCTGACGAAGGGACATTATGACGCAACCGCCGACTTCGCGGCGGCGACCACTGATCCTGCGACCGGGTCGCTCTATCCAGCTTTCGTGCCGAACAGCGAGGGCTCCGCGGGCGACTACCTGCATCCCAATCGTGCCGGGTACCAAGTGATGGGCGAAGTCGCAGCCGAGGCTGTGCTGAGCTTGTTCTCGAACCACTGAGGCTTCCTGCCGGACGAACGCGCTTGGTCCCGGGGCGCCGTGGGCCCAGAGGTTTGTCGGAGGCGGACTCAAAGGCGTGAATTACGCGACTGAACGAAGGCTTGAGCCGAATGGGTCAGCGCAAGCGAACCCATCCGGCTCTAGATTTCCTCCACCCGCTCCACACCCGGCACCACTTTTAGCGCCTGCGCCAGCCGTGGGGTGACGTTGAAGCCGCCCGGCAAGGTGATCTCCACGTCCTGCGTGGCGCCGAGGCGGGGGACAAGGATCACGCGTCCGCGCCCGCGTCCTTCGCGGCCGAGGATGGCCCGGATGTGCGCCACCGCCTCGGTCTGCTGCAGCCACACGCGCATGCCCGCACCCACCGCTGCCACCGCCTGGTCGAGCGGCGCGATCTCCTGGGCGGTGATGCGCAGCGTCTCCCCCTCGATGCGGATGTCGGCGGTGATCAGCAGATTGGCGCCCTCGCCGATCAGGTCGCGCGCGCGCGCGAGCACCTCGCTGAACACCGTGACCTCATACGCGCCGCCGCTGTCCGACAGGCGCAGCCAGGACATGCGATTGCCGGAGCGCGCCAGCCGCTCCTTGACGGCGATCACCGAGCCGGCGAGGCGGAGCCGGGCGATCCCGGCCTCGGCGCGCTCGGCGATCCGGTTGCTCGGCACCACGCCGAGGCGCTGCAGCACTCCGGCATAGACGTCCAGCGGATGCGCGGTGAGGTGAAAGCCGATCGCCTCCGCCTCGAAGCCCAGCCGCTCCATCGGCGTCCAGTCCGGCAGGTCCGGCAGGCGCAGCGCCTCCGCCCGGCCGGCCCCGGTGAAGATGAGCGCGAGGCCGACCTGGCCGCTCTGCCTTTCCTCGAGCGAGGCCTGCGCCCGGCGCAGCACGAGATCGGCGCCGGCGTGCAGGCGGGCGCGGTTGCCCTCCAGCGCATCGAAGGCGCCGGCGCGCACGAGGTTCTCGATCTGCATCCGGTTGAGCGCGCGCGCATCGACCCGCCCGGCAAAATCCGCGACGTCGTCGAACGGCCGGCTACCACGCGTCGCCACCACCGCCTGCATTGCGGAAAACCCCACCTTCTTCACCGCCGCCAGCGCATAGCGGATGGCGAGCGCGCCGTCCGGCCCGCGCTCCACTGCGAAATCGGCGTCCGAGCGGTTGATGTCAGGCGGCAGCACGGCGATGCCGAGCCGCGCCGCTTCCTGGCGTAGCGCCGCGAGCTTGTCCGTGTTGTTCAGCGCGAGACACATGCAGGCAGCGAGGAACACCACCGGGTGGTTCGCCTTCATCCACGCCGTCTGATAGGCGATGACGCCGTACGCGGTGGCGTGCGCCTTGGGAAAGCCGTAGTCCGCGAACTTTTCCATCAGGTCGAAAATTTCCGCGGCCTTTCCCGCCTCGATGCCGCGCGCCGTCGCGCCATCGATGAAAATCCGGCGCTGCGCCTCCATCTCCTTGCGGATCTTCTTGCCCATGGCGCGGCGCAGCAGGTCGGCGCTGCCGAGGCTGTAGCCCGCCAGCTTCTGGGCGATCTGCATCACCTGTTCCTGGTAGACCATGATGCCGTAGGTCTCGCCCAGGATGTCGCGCAAATCTGGGTGCGGCGGCTCCCAGGGCTCGCCGTGCTTGCGCTGGCAGTAGGCGGGAATGTTGGCCATCGGCCCCGGCCGGTACAGCGCGTTGGCGGCGATCAGGTCCTCCAGCCGGTCCGGGCGCATCAGCCGCAGCACCTCGCGCATGCCCTGGCTCTCGAACTGGAAAACGCCGGCGGCGTCGCCGCGGCCGAGCATGGCGTAGGTCGCGGCATCGTCGAAAGGCAGCCGGTCGAGATCGACCTGCACACCCTGGGCGGCCAGCAGCTTCAACGCGCGCTGCAGGATCGTCAGCGTGGTCAGGCCCAGGAAATCGAATTTCACCAAGCCGGCCTGCTCGACATATTTCATCGAGTACTGCGTGACCAGGAAATCCGAGCGGGGATCACGATACAGCGGCACCAGCTCGATCAACGGCCGGTCGCCGATCACCACGCCGGCGGCGTGCGTGCTGGCGTGGCGATAGAGGCCCTCGATCTGCAGCGCGATCTCCAGCAGGCGCCGCACCGCCTCGTCGTCGTCGCGCATCTCCTGCAGCCGCTTCTCGCCCTCGATCGCCTGCTGCAGCGTCACCGGCTTGGCGGGATTGTTGGGGATCAGCTCGGCGACCTTGTTCACCTGGCCGAACGGCAGGCCGAGCACCCGCCCGACATCGCGCACCGCTGCGCGCGCCTGCAATTTTCCGAACGTGATGATCTGTGCCACGCGATCGGCGCCGTATTCGCGCCGGACATAGGCGATCACCTCGTCACGCCGGTCCTGGCAGAAATCGACGTCGAAGTCCGGCATCGACACGCGCTCGGGGTTGAGGAAGCGCTCGAACAGCAGGTCGAAGCGGATCGGATCGAGGTCGGTGATAGTCAGCGCCCAGGCGACGAGCGAGCCGGCGCCGGAGCCGCGACCCGGCCCGACCGGGATGCCCTGCGCCTTCGCCCACTGGATGAAGTCGGCGACGATCAGGAAGTAGCCGGCGAAGCCCATGCCGGCGATGACCGAAAGCTCGTATTCCAGCCGCTCGCCGTAGCGCGCGCACATGGCCGCGTCGGCGCCGCGCGCGTCGAGCCGGATGGCCAGGCCTTCGCGCGCCATGGCCCGGAGGGTCTCCTCCTCGCTGCTGCCCGGACGCAGCTTCGGGCAGACCGGCAGCAGCGGCTTGCGCGTCTCGGCCATCACCGCACAGCGGCGGGCGATCGCGAGCGTGTTGTCGCAAGCCTCCGGCAGGTCGGCGAAGTCGGCGCGCATGGCCTGCGCAGGCTTGAACCAGTGCTGCGCCGTGACGCGGCGCCGGTCCTGCTCGAGCAGCAGCCGCCCCTCGGCGATGCAGAGCAGCGCGTCGTGCGCCTCGTGCATGTCGGGGGTCGCGAAGTAGCAGTCGTTCGTCGCGACCAGGGGCAGCCCGGCCTCGTCGGCCAGCGCGATCAGCCCGGGCTCGATGGCGCGTTCGAGGTCGGTGCCGTGGCGGTGCAGCTCGACCGCGGTGCGATCGGCGAAGGACTCCTTAAGCCGCGCGAGCAGCAGCGCCGCATCCGCCCGGCGGCCCTCGGCGAGCAGCCGCGCAACCGGCCCGGTGGTGCCACCGGTCAGCAGGATCAGGCCCTCGGCATGGGCGCCGAGCGTGTCCAGAGTCGCCTGCGGCTTCAGTCCGGGATCGGTCTCGAGAAAGCCGCTTGAGGAGAGGCGCTGGAGGTTGGCGAAGCCCGTTGCGTTCTGGGCCAGCAGCACCAGAGGGTCTGGGGCGGCGCGCGGCGCGTCGTCGCGCGCCAGCGCCACCTGACAGCCGATGATCGGCTGCACGCCGCGCGCCGCGCAGGCCTGGCTGAACTCCAGCGCGCCGAACAGATTGCCGCTGTCGGTGATGGCGGCGGCCGGCATCGCCGCCTCGCGCGCGAGCGCGGCGATCGCCTCGGCCTTGATCGCGCCCTCGCTCAGCGAATAGGCGGAGTGGACGCGCAGATGGACGAAGTCGGCGTGCGGCATGCTCTTTCGGGGCGACTCGGGTCGGCGAAGGGCAGGGTATCGGAGCTGTCGGTCTCCTCAAACCGGCGAGCCGGGCTCGACGATCCGGCCATCCCGGAGCGTCACGCGCCGGTCCATGCGGGCCGCCAGCTCTGGGTTGTGCGTGGCGATCAGCGCCGCCACCCCCTCGCCGCGCACGATCGCCAGCAGCTGTTCGAACACCACGCCGGCCGTGCCGACATCGAGGTTTCCGGTGGGCTCGTCGGCAAGCAAAACGCGCGGTGCATTGGCCAGCGCGCGGGCAATCGCCACGCGCTGCTGCTCGCCGCCCGAAAGCTTGCCCGGCAGGTGGCCAAGGCGGCCGGCGAGCCCCAGTGCGCTCAGCAGCGTCGCCGCGCGTTTCGCCGCCGTCGCGTGGCGCGTGCGGGCGATCATCTGCGGCAGCACGACGTTCTCGAGTGCGGAGAACTCCGCGAGCAGATGATGGAACTGATAGACGAAGCCGATCGTGTCGCGCCGGATCGCCGTGCGTTCGGCATCCGGCAGCGCCCCGGCGTCGCGACCATCGACCAGCACCCGCCCACCGTCCGGCCGCTCCAGCAGGCCCGCCAGATGCAGCAATGTCGATTTGCCCGCACCGGAGGGGGCCACCAGCGCCACGATCTCGCCCGCCTGCAGCGTCAGCTCGACGCCGCGCAGCACTGGCAGCTCGCCGGCATCGCTGCGATAGGTCCGCACGACTTCGCGCAGGACCAGCGGCTCACTCATGCCGCAGCGCCTCGACGGGATCGGTGCGCGCCGCACGCCAGCTCGGGTAGAGGGTCGCCAGCAACGACAGCGCCAGCGCCATGACGACGATCTGCACGACTTCGTGCCAGTCCAGCCGCGCCGGCAGGTGCTCGAGATAGTAGACCTCGGGGTTGAACACTTTCGTCTGCGTCACCGCCTCCACCCAGCGCTGGATCGTCTGGATGTTCAGGCAGAAGACCACGCCGAGGATCGTGCCGACCACCGTGCCGGTGATGCCGACCGAGGCGCCGCACAGCAGGAAGATGCGCATCACCGCGCCGCGGCCGGCGCCGATGGTGCGCAGTACCGCGATGTCGCGCGTCTTGTCCTTGACCATCATGATCAGCGACGAGATCACGTTGAACGCGGCGACCAGGATAATGAGCGTCAGGATCAGGAACATGACGTTCTGCTCGACCTGGACCGCGCTGAAGAAGCTGTCGTTGCTGTGCTGCCAGTCCACCACCCGCACGGCCGAGCCGCGTAGGGCGCCGCGGATGGCGCCCGCGATCTCGCTCACGCGCAGCGGGTCGGCGACGCGCACCTCGATCTGGGTCGCGGCGTTCGGCTCCTGGAAGAAGATCTGCGCGGCCTGCATCGGCAGGAACACGTAGCTCGTGTCGTATTCGTTCATGCCGACCTGGAAGATCGCCACCACGCGATAGGCGCGCACGCGGGGAATTGTGCCGAATGCCGTCGCGGCACCTTGCGGCGACACCAGGGTGAGCTGCCCGTCCACGGCGATGCCGAAACGCTGCGCCAGACCGACGCCGACGGCGATCGCGTCGTCGCCCGTGAAAGCGTCGAGCGAGCCGGCCAGGATGTGATCGCTGACCGCGTGCAGGTCGCGCAAATCCTGCTGGCGGATGCCGCGCACGATGCCGCCGGTGGCGCCGCCGTGGTCGGTGGTCAGCAGCGCCTGGCCGTCCACCACCGGCACCGCCGAGGCGACGCCGGGCACCGCCTTTACCCGCGCGATCACTGCGTCGAAATCGGTCATCGGCCGGCCGGCGGCGAAGACGCCGATATGGCCGTTCAGGCCGAGTATGCGATTCAGTAGGTCGACCTTGAAGCCGCCCATCACGCTCATGACGATGATGAGCGTCGCGACGCCGAGCGCGATGCCGATCAGCGAGAACGCGGCAATGACGGAGACGAAGCGCTCGCCGCGGCGGGCGCGCAGGTAGCGGCCCGCGACCGCCCGCTCGAAGGGACCGAACACGCGGCTAGAAGAAGGCCAGGGGCTCTGCCCTGGACCCCGCTGGGGCCCGCGGCCCCAGACCCGCTTCCTCAAGTTGAGGATTGCAAAGGCTCTGCCTTTGCCGGGGTCCAGGGGCAGAGCCCCTGGCCTTCGCTGGCTCATCTACCCGATCACCCGCAGCGCATCGCCCGCGAGTGCCTCCTGCCGCTCCCCGGTTGAGCGGCGCTTCACCTCCACCTTCCCCGCCGCGGCGCCGCGCGGGCCGACGACGATCTGCCAGGGATGGCCCATCAGGTCGGCGTCGGCGAACTTGACCCCCGCACGCTCCTCCCGGTCGTCGTACAGCGTCTGGCCGGCGAGGCGCGCATAGATGTCCTCGCAGATCGTGTCGCAGGCTGCATCGCCCTGCTTGAGGTTGAGGATGACGGCGCGGAACGGGG
>JAFAYA010000093.1 GCA_019240635.1 Acidisphaera sp.
AGGCGGGCATGAAGATCGGCGTGCCGCGCGGCGGCACGGCCGAGGACATCGCCGCGAAGAACACGCCAAACGCTACGGTGGTGCGGTTCAACACCGTCAACGACGCCTTCCTGGCGCTGAAATCCGGCCAGGTCGATACGCAGATCATGGACAGCCTGCAGGATTCGGCCTTCCTGGCCAAGGAAGGCGCCGATTTCCGCAACCTGCCCGGCAACTGGTCGTACGAGGAAATCTGCATCGGCGTGCCGTCGGGCGACCCGGACTGGCTGCGCATCGTCGATACGTTTGTCCGCCAGCTCGTCGGCTCGGGCGAGGACGCGCGCCTGTTCAAGTCGTATTTCGGCTATCCGATGCCGCCGCTCTAGCCGACCTCGGGCGGCCACCCCGGGGCCGCGCGCCGCGCCGTGTATCAGTTCAGCCTGTACGCGATCTGCCAGTACTTCGGCCTGTTGCCGGCGGCGATCGGCGTGACCCTCGAACTGTCGGCGATCGCCCTCGTCGCGAGCACGGCGCTCGCGCTGCCGATCGCCAAGGCGCGCATGTCCGGCTGGCGGATCGCCGCGCTGACGGCGCGCGCGTATGTCGAGCTGTTCCGCAACATCCCGCTGCTGGTGCTGCTGTACGTCTACTATTTCGGCCTGGCCGAGGCAGGGCTGCACCTCTCGAACTTCTGGGCGGCGGTGCTGGCGCTGATCACCAACGCCGCCGCCTATGCGTCGGAGATCATTCGCGCCGGCTATTCGACGATCCCGCTGGGCCAGCGCGAGGCCGCCCGATCGCTCGGCCTGCGCGGCTGGCACGTCGAGGCGTTCGTCGTGCTGCCGCAGGTCGTGCGCGTGATCATACCCCCTTTCGCCAATCATTGCATCGGCGTGCTGATAGGCTCGTCGATCGCCGCCGTCATCGGCGTCGGCGACCTCAGTGACTGGATGCTGGCGACCGGCTCGGAATCGTTCCGCTACATGGAATCCTTCCTGGTGGCCGCGCTTATCTACGTCGCACTCTGCCAGGCGGTGGCGGTGATGATGGCGGCGCTGGACCGCCGCAACCGGACGGCGGCGGGCTGAGCCGCGGTGTTCACGCGCGGCAATGTCTGGGAATACTGGCCGGTCTTCCTGCACGGCCTCGTGCTGACGGTCGAGCTCAGTCTGATCGCGCTGGCCGCCGGCTTCGTGCTCGGTATGGCGGTCGGCCTCGCCCGCACCTACGGACCGGGCCCGGTTCGCCTGCTCTGCACCGGCTTCACCGAGACGTTCCGCTCGATTCCACCGCTGCTGCTGTTCTTCGGCGCCTTCTATGGCCTGACCTATGCCACCGGCCTCGCCCTGTCGCCGTTCCAGGCCTCGGTCATCGCGATGACGCTGGAGGCCTCGGCCTTCATATCCGAGGTGGTGCGCGCCGCGTTCCGCAGCGTCGACCGCGGCCAGTGGAACGCCGCGCAGGCGCTCGGCTTGCGGTTCTGGGCGGCGCTGTGGACGGTGATCGGGCCGCAGGCGATCCGCGTGCTGATCCCGCCGACGATCGGCGTCTACGTCGCGGTGCTGAAGGATTCCTCGTTCGCCTCGATCGTCGGCCTGGTCGAGCTGACCCGCGCCGGCTTACTGGTGCGCGAGACGGTCGGCGACAGCCTCACCGTTTTCCTGCTGCTGTCCGGCATCTATTTCGCGATCAACTTCGCGATCTCGAGCGGCGCCCTCGCGTTGGAGGCGCGGTTCCGCTTCGCGCACTGAGCCGGGCCGGTTCAGCCGGCGGGCGCGGCCATTCCCTTGCGCGCCAGCTCGTCTTTCGCCTTCGCGCTCTTCGGCAGATCGAGCCCCATGCCGCGCAGCACGTGCGGCGACTTGGTGAACTGGATGTCCGCGTAGTCCACCACCTCGACGCGGTTGCCCCAGGGGTCGAGGAAGTCGAGGAAGCGGCCAGGCAGGAGTTCGGCTCCCGCCGCCTCGGCGAGCCGCCGGACCGTCGCGCGGTCATCGACGACCAGCCCGAAGTGCCGGTGCCCGCGCTCGGAGCGGACCGGCCCCTGCATCAGCGCGATGAACTGGTCGCTGAGGTCGATGAACGCCGCTCCCGCCTCCTGGCCGCGCAACGTGAAGCGGAAGATGCGCCCGTAGAAGTCGAGCGCCTCCTCCACGTCGCCGACTTCGAGCGCAACGTGATTTAATCCAACTACCCGCGCCCGGCCGTTCGGGTCAGCCGTCCCGCCCATCTGTGGGTCAGGGCCTGGCCAGCGCCGCGCCCCCCATCGTCTGGGCACGCAGCCGGTCGTAGTCTTCCTTGCTGACGGGAACCGCGCCCGGCAGGCCGAGGTCGTTGAGCTGGACGCGATAGGTCTCCCGCGCCGTCATCGCGGCGATCGCCGCGATGATCGTGATGCCTAACGCCAGTGCGCCGATGGTGAGCGGAATATTGCTCGATCCGGGCGGCGCGACCGCAGCGAAGAACGCCGGAAGCAGGGCAGTGATCGTGGTTCCGGTGTTCTGGGCGATCGCCATCGCCGTCACCCTGACGCGCGTGTGGAACAGCTCAGGGTAGTAGCTCGGGAAAATCGCGTTGTAGCCCTGGTAGACGACGCCCCACATCAGCAGCGACAGCAGGATCGCCAGCGGCACGTTCTTGATGCTGATCGCGTAGAGGTAGCCGAACGAGAGCAGCCCCGACGCGATCGCGCCGAAGATGATCGGCGGCCGGCGGCCGATCCGGTCCGCCAGGTTCCCGACATAGGGAATGACCAGCACCGCAAGGATATTGCCCAGCACCGGTATCCACAGATAGAGGGAAGGCGAGAAGCCGATGCCGTACGCTTTCTGAACGGCGAACGCCGCCCCGAAGATGGTGGCGACGACCGGGATGACGTTCATCAGGGACATGCAGACCACGCGCAGCATGTCCGGCCAGCTCTGCTTGAAGGCCTGCACGATCGGCGCCCGCGGAATCGCACCATGCGCGCCCTCTTCGGTGAAGGCGGGCGTCTCTTCGACCTCGCGGCGGATGATGTAGCCGGCGATGATGACGATCAGGCTGGCGAGGAAGGGGATCCGCCAGCCCCAGGAATTGAACGCATCCCTCGGCATGTAGGCGGCGAGCGGTAGGAAGATCGCCGCGGCGAAGATCTGGCCGGCCTGCACGCCCTGCAGGGTGAAGCTGGCGAAGTAGCCGCGGCGTCCGAACGGGGCGTGTTCGAGGATCATCGAGCTGGCGCCGGAAATCTCCCCGGCCACCGCGAATCCCTGGATGAGGCGCAGGATCACGAGAAGCACCGGGGCGAGCATGCCGACCTGTTGATAGGTCGGCAGCACTCCGACGGCCATCGTCGAGAAGCCCATCAGGAACATGCAGACCAGCAGCACCGTCTTGCGCCCGTGCGTGTCGCCCCAGTGTCCGAGGAAAAAGGCGCCTATCGGCCGCGCGACGTAGCCGACGCCATAGGTCGCGAGCGACGCCACGATGGCGACGGTCGGATTGCCCGACGGGAAGAAGAGCTGCGGAAAGATCAGCGACGCCGCGGTCGCGTAGATGAAAAAATCGTAATATTCCAGGGCGGACCCGATCCAGCCACTGGCGGCCGCCTTCTTGGTCTGGTGCGTGCCGCGTGGCTCATGCTGCAAGGCGTTGGCCATCTGCATTTCCTCCCGACATCAGCAGCTCTCGCCCGAGCCACGCCCGTCGCCGCCCGCCTCGCGGAGCGCCGGTACGGCCGCGGACAGGACCCGCTCGGCACCTTGACGCACGCGGCGCGCAACGGTTTCCGCCCCCTCCGTCCGGGTCAGCTCGGCCATCGGCACTTCGAGCGCGACCGGAATGCCCGGCGGCAAATGCGCGAGTATGCCGGGAATGTCGATCGCGCCCTCGCCGGGCGGCAGCCGTTCGACGCGGCTGGCGTGCAGCAGCTCCTCGGTCGTGTAGCTGTCCTGCACCGGCGCGTCGCACACATGCACGAAGGGCAGTCGCCACGCCGGCACGCGATCGAGCTGGTCGAGCGTGCTGCCCGAGCGGTTGAAGTGCAGCGTGTCAACGAGGATGCCGGTGTCCGCCCGGCCCGCCGCCTCGACCACCCGCGCGGCCGCGCCGAGGTCCGCCACTACGGTCCAGGGGAAGAACTCCAGCACGGTGCGCAGGCCGTAGCGCGCGGACAGGTCCGTCATCGCCGCCAGCCGGTCGGCCAGCCGCGCCAAGTCCGGGTCGGAGGGCGCGGTGATGATATAACTGGCGCCGAGTTCCGCTCCCGCCGCCACGAACGGCTCGAGTGCAGTGACGTCGATCTCCGGCGTGAGCTTGACGAACTCGACGTCCAATACGCTCAGCCCGGTGTCGGACAGGGCGGCCCTGGTCGCCCGCATCATCGCGGCGTCCTGCATCAGCGGGTAACCCGGGCTGGTCGGCGTGACCGCGATCAGGCGCAGCCCGACATGCTGATAGCCGGTGCGCGCGGCCACCCGCACGACCTCCGGCGGCGGCAGGCCCAGCACCGTCAGATGGGCGAGGGAGAAGCGCGTCATCGCCGCCGCCGTGCCCGCGCTGCGCTGGTCTCCGCGCTCTCAGTATTTCAGCGTCGCGACCTGGCGCAGCTCCTCGGGCGTGCTCGTGCCGAAGCCGAAGAATTCGAGGTAGGCGGGGATCATCTCGAACAGCATGTCCGTGCCGACCTGGACCGGGCAGCCCTTCGCCATCGCCGCGCGAAGCAGCGGCGTGTATTCCTCCTTCATGACGACCTCGCCGACGAACGTCCCGGGCGCGATCCTCTCGACGTCGACGGGCAGCGGATCGCCCGGCTTCATGCCGAGCGGCGTCGCATTGATGACGATCTCGTAGCCGGCGGGATCCTTCGATCCGGTGGCGACCTGCAGGTCCGGATAGTGCTGGCGCAGCCGATCCGCCAGCGCCTCCGCCGAGGCGGTCGACGCATCGAACAGGCCGATCGCCGCGAGCCCCGCCGCCGCCAGCGATGCCGCGATGGCGGAGCCGACGCCGCCGCAGCCGATCACCAGGGCGCGGGCGCCGGCGATCCGCTTGCCCTTGCGCTCCACGCCGCGCACGAAGCCCGCTCCGTCGAACATGTCCCCGAGCAGCGACCCGTCGTCACGGCGCAGGACGGCGTTGCAGGCGCCGGCAATTTTCGCGGTCGTGGTCAGCTCGTCGACCAGCCCGGTCGTCGTCACCTTGTGCGGCATCGTGACCAGCGCGCCGTGCATGTTGGTGATGCGGAACAGCTCCTTCAGCAGCGCCGGGTAGTCGTCCGGCCGCACTCCCATGGGCACGACGACGGCTTCGACGCCCTTCTTCTCGAACCACGGATTGTAGATCATCGGTGCCTTGAAGGCCTCGGTCGGGTAGCCGAGATGGGCGATGACCCTGGTCCTGCCGGTGATCATGGGCGCTCTCCTCCGTTTGGTAGCCGGAACGATTTTACCGGCCGCTCGTGTCAGGGCGTGCAGCCCTGCTGACGCAGCAGGTCGAGCACCGCCTCCGGCGGCACGTCGGCCGAGGTGAAAGCTTGGCCGATCCCGCGCACCAGGACAAATCGCATCTGCCCGTCCCGCACTTTTTTATCGCGCCGCATATGCGCGAGCAGCCGGTCGGCGGAGAGGCGCCGGTTCAGCATGCCGAGCGAAGCCGGCAGGCCGCTCCCCTCCAGGTGCGCGGCGACGCGCTCGGCGTCGCCGGCAGGACACAGGCCGAGCCGCACCGAAAGCGCGAAGGCGAGCCCGGTTCCCGCCGCCACCGCCTCGCCGTGCAGGATGCGGCCGTAGCCGATCTCGGCCTCCAGCGCGTGGCCGAAGGTGTGGCCAAGATTGAGCAAGGCGCGCCCGTCGTTCGGCCGCTCCTCGCGCTCGTCGTCACCGACCACGCCGGCCTTGAAGGCGCAGGCGCGCAGGATCGCCTCGGCCTGCACGGACCGTTCGCCGGCCAGCACGTCCGTCCCGTTCGCCTCGCACCACGCGAAGAACCCGGCATCGCCGATCAGCCCGGCCTTGACGATCTCGGCATAGCCGGCGCGCAGCTCCCGTTCCGGCAGGGTAGCGAGGGTCGCCGTGTCGGCCAGCACCATGCGCGGCTGATGGAACGCGCCGACCAGGTTTTTCCCGCGCGGGGTGTTCACCCCGGTCTTGCCGCCGACGCTCGAATCCACCTGCGCCAGCAGCGTCGTCGGCACCTGCACGAACGGCAGCCCGCGCAACGTGGTGGCGGCGGCGAAGCCGGCCAGGTCGCCGACCACCCCGCCGCCCAGCGCGACCACCGCGCTGCGCCGCTCGACTCCGGCCTCCAGCAGCGCGTCCACCAGCCGGGCGTAGCTTTCGAGCGTCTTGCTGGTTTCACCCGGCGGCAGCGTGACGACGCTCGTCTCGATCGCCGTCTCCGCCAGGCCGTCGAGCAAGGTCCGCAGATGCAGCCGGCCCACCGTCTCGTCGGTGACCACCACGGCGCGCTTCTGCGGCAGCACCGGGGCGAGCAGGCCACCGGCGCGCCCGAGCACGTCCTCGCCGACGACGATGTCATAGGCTGTGCTGGCGAGCGTCACGCTCAGCCGCCGCGGCGGCGTCCAATGCGCGAGCGCGTCCAGCACGCGCGCTGTCGTGATGTCCGGGCTCTCGTCGCCGCACTCCACCGCCACGTCCGCCTCCGCATAGACCGGGTACCGGATGCCCATCAGCCGCTCCAGGATCTCCCCGGCGTCCCCGCCGGCCAGCAGCGGGCGGTTGTTGCGCAGCGCCACCCGGCGCACCAGGGTGCCGAGCTTGCAGCGCAGCCAGATCGAGGTCGCCTGGCGCCGGATTGTCGCGCGCAGCTCCGCGTCCATGAACGCGCCGCCGCCGGTCGCCAGCACGATCGGTTCGCCCGCCAGCAGCCGGCGGATCACCCGGCGCTCGCCGTCGCGGAACTCGCGCTCGCCGTAGCGCTCGAACAGCTCGGGGATGGTGCAGCCGGCCGCCAGCTCGATCTCGGCGTCGGCGTCGCGGAAGGGCAGGCCCAGCCTGCTCGCCAGCCGCCGGCCGATGGAGGTCTTCCCGGCTCCCATCAGCCCGACCAGGACGACGCTGCGCCCGGCCAGCGCCGGCGGCAGGCTCGCGCCGTCGCGGAGGGCGGTGTTGCGCGTCATGGCGGCGAAGGCTAGCACACGCCCCTACGCCCGCCGAGGCACCGGCCGGCCCGTCGAGTCCCAGGCCCGAGTGATGCGCAATAGCCTCCTGATCGTCGTTCTGGCCGGGCTCGTCGCGGCCGTCATCGGCCTGCTGGCGCTCGGTGCCTTCCCGCCGCAGCCGCACCCGCACCAGGTGAACAAGGTGCTGCCGAACGATCGTTTCCCGGAACACTGAAGGGAGGCGGCGCGTGGACCGCCGCGTGGACCACCACGTCGAGGCGTTTCTCGAGATGCTGGCCGCCGAGCGCGGGGCGGCGCGCAATACGCTGGCGGCGTACGCGGCTGACTTGGCGGACTATGACGCGCACGCCCGGGCTCGCGGTGCGGACGCCGCCCGCGCCGACGCGACGGTCGCGCGCGACTACCTGGCCGCCCTCGCCCGGCGGGGCCTGGCGGCGCGCAGCCAGGCGCGGCGGCTCTCGGCGCTCCGCCAGTTCCACCGCTTCCTGCTGCGCGAGGGGGTGCGTCCGGACGACCCGACCGAACTGCTCGACGCGCCGCGCCTGCCGCGCGCGCTGCCGAAATATCTCTCCGAGCCGGAGGTGGATGCGCTGCTGGCCGCCGCGCGGGGGCGGCCGGGGCGGCCCGGCCTGCTCGCCGTTGCGGCACTGGAAATCCTCTACGCCACCGGCCTGCGCGTCTCCGAACTGCTGGCGCTGCCGCGCGTCGCACTCGCCGGGGACGCCGCGGTCTTGCTGATCCGCGGCAAGGGCGGCCGGGAGCGGATCGTGCCGCTCTCCACGCCGGCGCGGGAGACGGCGGCTGCGCTGCGGGCGGCGTGCATCGATAGAGGGCGCTGGCTGTTCCCGGGCCGCGATGCGCGCCGGCCGATGACGCGCCAGGGCTTCGCGCTGCTGCTCAAGCAGGTGGCGCTGGCGGCCGGGGTGGCGCCGTCGCGGGTCTCGCCGCACGTGCTGCGCCACTCCTTCGCCTCGCACCTGCTGGCGCGCGGCGCCGATCTGCGCAGCCTGCAGCTGCTGCTCGGGCACGCCGATATCGCCACGACGCAGATCTACACCCACGTGCTGGCCGAGCGGCTGCAGCGGCTGGTGGAGGCGCACCACCCGCTCGCGCGCGGCTGACGCGGCGGGATTTTGCCTCGCCGGGGCTTTGCCGCTAAACGCCGCCGGCCATGCGCCATTTCCTGGATTTCGAGCGGTCGATCGCCGAGCTGGAAGGCAAGATCGAGGAGCTCCGCCGCATTTCGGACCCCGACGGCCTGAACATCGCCGACGAGGTCTCCCGGCTGACCGAGAAGGTGGACCGCCAGCTGCGCACCACCTACGCGAAGCTGACGCCCTGGCAGAAGACGCAGGTTGCGCGCCACCCCGACCGGCCGAAAGCCACGGCCTACATCGCTGCGCTGATCACCGAGTTCACGCCGCTCGCGGGCGACCGCGCGCAGGCCGACGACACCGCGGTGATCGGTGGGCTCGGCCGCTTCTTCGGCCGGTCGGTCATGGTGCTCGGCACCGAGAAGGGATCGGACACCGAGAGCCGGGTCGCGCACAATTTCGGCATGGCGCGGCCGGAGGGCTACCGCAAGGCGCGGCGCCTGATCGAGCTGGCCGGGCGGTTCGGCCTGCCGGTGCTGACCTTCGTCGACACCTCCGGCGCCTTCCCCGGCATCGAGGCGGAGGCGCACGGCCAGGCCGAGGCGATCGCCCGCTCGATCGAGGCGTGCCTGGCCGCACCGGTGCCGGTGGTCGCCACCATCATCGGCGAGGGCGGCTCGGGCGGCGCCATCGCGCTGGCCGCCGGCGACGCCGTGCTGATGCTGGAGCACGCGGTCTACGCCGTGGCCTCGCCGGAGGCATGCGCCTCCATCCTCTGGCGCGACGCCGGCCAGGCCGAGGCGGCGGCGGAGGCGCTGCGGCTGACCGCGGAGGACCTCAAGCGGCTGAAGCTGATCGATGCGATCGTCACCGAGCCCTATGGCGGCGCGCACCGGGCGCCCGAGCAGACGATCGCCGCCGTCGGCCAGGCGGTCCAGGAGCAGCTCGCACCGCTGCTGGCCCTCGACGCCGCGGCGCTGCTGGCGCGCCGTCGGGAGAAATTTCTCGAGATGGGGCGCGAGGCGGCCTCCTGATTTCAGGCCGGCGCCGGACCGGGCGCACGGGCGCGGCAGAGCTTGACCAGGTTCGCCACCGCCGCGCCGTGCCGCCGCCCCGCGACCAGCGCGAGCACGACCGTGCGCGTCAGGCGCGGCTCGAGCAGCGGCCGCGTTGCCAGGTGGCCGGCGATGTCGAGCCCGTCGGGCAGCAGCGCCAGGCCGAGTCCCGCCCGGACCAGGTCCAGCATCTGCACCCAGGAGCCGCCGCACTGGCGACGGCCGAACCGCTCCCCGCATAGCGCCTGCAGCCGGTGGGCGAAGCCGCCGCAGCGCTCGCCGAACAGCAGCGTCTCCCCGGCGAGATCATCCGCCGTGAGGCCCTGCCGGCTGGCCAGCGCGTGATCGGCGGGCAGCACCACCGTGCACGCCTCCTCGGCCAGCTTCCAGCGGTTCAGCCGTTCCGGCAGCGCCGCGTCCTCCGCCAGCAGCGCGCAGTCCAGCATGTCCGAGAGCATCGCCTCGACCAGCGCCGCCGTCCCGCCCTCCTCGAAATGCACGGACAGGTCGGGATAGAGCCGCACCAGCCCGCGCATGGCGCCGGCGACGTGCGAGGCGGCGATCGCCGGTCCCAGGCCGACGCGGATCGAGGCCGGCTCGGACCCCGCCTGCGCACGCGCGGCCTGCCGCGCGGCCTCCGCCGCTTCCAGCATCGCCTCGAGATGCGGGCGCATCACGCGGCCAAGCTCGGTCAGCTGCGTCAGGTTGCGCTCGCGATACAGCAGCGGCCCGCCGAGCTCGTGCTCGAGCCGCTGGATCGCCCGTGTCAGCGCCGGCTGGGTGACGTTGCAGGCCTCCGCCGCGCGCGTGAAGTTCAGGGTTTGGCAGAGGGCGGCGAAATAGCGGACCTGGTGCAGTTCCATCAGCGCCTCAGCCGCCGGCGGGGGCCGCCAGGCCGCGCAGTGCCGCGAGGATGTCCGCGGGCTCGGCGCGCCGCGTCGGGTCCGCCTCGGCGAAACGCCAGCGCACGACGCCCTCGCGGTCCAGGATGAAGGTGGCGGGCACCGGCAGGAACCAGGCGTCGTTGCCGTGCCGCTCGGCGAGGTCGTGGCCGAAGCGGCGCAGCAGCGCCCGGTACGCCACCGGCGCCTGGAACACCACGCCGCAGCCGAGGCCCAGTCCGCAATCGACGTCCGACAGTATTTCGTAGCGGTTGCCGCGCCGGCGCTTGGCGGCGAGCGCCCGGCCGCCGGTCTCCGGGGTCACGGCGATCAGGCTGGCGCCCAGGGCCTCAATGTCCGGCAGCGCCGCCTCGAGTGCGGCCAGCACCAGCCGGCAATACGGGCACCATTCGCCGCGGAAGAACGTGACGACCAGCGGACCGCGCCGCCACCACTCGGCGAGCCTGGCCATCTCCCCTTCGGCGGTCGGCAGCGCCATGTCGGGGAAGTGGTCGCCGACCGCCAGCACCTGGTCGATGAACCCGCCGCGCGCGAGCTCGCCGACCATCGCCTCATAGGCCGCCTGCACCTCGGCACTCTGGCCGAGATGGCGCCGGCGAAGCTGCTCGTTCAGATTCGGCATCGATCGGCTGCTTATCCTCGGACCTTATCCGGATGCTCCGGGGTTGCCACCCCGGCGGCAAATGCCGTCCGCGCATGGTTTCGATGCGGCGGCGGGACCGGCGCCCCCAACCGGGACCGCCGGACGGTATCGGCAGGTCCTGCCGCATGCTACAGGCGGGGCGCCAGGCCGCATTCGGCACGGGCCGGCGGGGAAATGGAGTGCGCTTGATGCCTGGGGACCGACCATCCACATCAGCCCGCGTCGGCGCGACGGGATCGCGCGGCTGACGGGCGGGCCGGCATGTCCACACGCCTCCTGATCGACCATCGCACGAGCGGCGGCGCCACGGCGGCAGGCGCTTCGCCGGCCGCGCTGCGCCACCCCGAGAAGGCGAACCGCCCGGACAACCCGATCAGCCGCAAGCCCGGCTGGATCCGGGTCAAGGCACCGACCCATCCGGTCTATCACGAGACACGCGCGCTGATGCGCGCCAACCGCCTGCACACGGTGTGCGAGGAGGCGGCCTGCCCGAATATCGGCGAGTGCTGGTCGCAGCGCCACGCCACCATGATGATCATGGGCGACACCTGCACGCGCGCCTGCGCCTTCTGCAACGTGCGCACCGGGCTGCCGCAGGCGCTGGACGCCGGTGAGCCCGACCGCGTCGCCGACGCCATCGCCCGGCTCGGACTGCGCCATGTGGTCGTCACCTCAGTCGATCGCGACGACCTGCCGGACGGCGGTGCGGCGCATTTCGCCGCCGTGATCCGCGCCGTGCGCCAGGCGGCGCCGGACACCACGATCGAGGTTCTCACCCCCGACTTCCTGCGCAAGCCCGGCGCGGCCGAGACCGTCGTCGCGGCGCGGCCGGACGTGTTCAACCACAATCTCGAGACCGTGCCGCGCCTCTATCCGACGATCCGGCCGGGCGCCCGCTACTACCAGTCGCTGCGGCTGCTGGACCGTGTGAAGGCGCTCGATCCCGCCATCTTCACGAAGTCCGGCCTGATGGTCGGGCTCGGCGAGGCGCGCGCCGAGATCATGCAGGTGATGGACGACCTGCGCATCGCCGAGGTGGATTTCCTGACCCTCGGCCAGTATCTGCAGCCGACGGTCAAGCACGCCGCCATCGACCGCTTCGTCCCGCCTGACGAGTTCGACGACTACGCCCGGCTCGCCCGCGCCAGGGGCTTCCTGATGGTCGCCGCCTCGCCGCTGACGCGCAGCTCCTATCACGCGGACGCGGATTTCGCCGCGTTGCGCGCCGCCCGCCAGATGGCCTCCCGCTGAGCCGATGCCGACCCACGCCGAGCGCAAGGTCGTCCCCTACCGGCCCGATCAGCTGTTCGACCTGGTCGCCGATGTCGGCCGCTATCCGGAGTTCCTGCCCTGGTGCATCGGCGCGCGGGTGAAAAGCCGCAGCGAGACCGAGGCGGTCGCCGACCTGACGATCGGCTTCGGCCCGTTCCGCGAGAGCTTCACCAGCCGCGTCGATCTGGAGCGGCCGCACCGCATCCGCGTGCGCTACGAGAACGGCCCGTTCCGCTATCTCAACAACCAGTGGCGCTTCCTGCCGGACGAGCGCGGCTGCGCCGTCGAGTTCTTCGTCGATTTCGAGTTCCGCAGCCGTCTGCTGCAGGCGGCGATCGGCGTGGTGTTCAACGAGGCGGTGCGCCGCATGGTCAACGCGTTCCTGCGCCGCGCCCGCCAGGTATACGGCCCGCCGCCGGCGACCGTCGGCGTGACCGCGGCGCAGCCGAAGACGTTTCGCGCCTGATCTGCCAATAGCCTGACGCGCCACCGAACAGGAGCCGGCTCATGCCGTACGCGCCCGCACGTCACGACGCCGCGCTGCCGCCGGTCCGCGTGAACCTCTACTCCGACACGCAGACCAGGCCCACGCGGGCGATGCGCGAGGCGATGCTGGCGGCGGAGGTGGGCGACGAGCAGCACGGCGATGATCCGACGGTGCATGCGCTGTGCGACCGCATGGCCGAGCTGCTCGGCAAGCAGGCGGCGATGTTCCTGCCGAGCGGCACGATGTGCAACGAGGTCGCGATACTCACGCACTGCCGCCCGGGCGACGAGATCCTGGCGCATGAGAGTGCGCATATCGCCACCAGCGAGGGCGGCGCGCCCTGGGCGCTGGCCGGCGCGCAGGTGACCGGGCTGCGCGGCCCGCGCGGCCAGTTCGACGCGGCGGCGCTGCAGGCGGCGATCCGCCCGAAAACCCGCTACGCGCCGCCGCAGGCGCTCGTCTCGGTCGAGCAGACCGCCAATCTCGGCGGCGGCACGGTCTGGCCGGTCGAGGCGCTGCAGGCGGTCGCCGAACTCGCTCACGCCTCCGGCATGGCGACGCACATGGACGGTGCGCGCCTGCTGAACGCGGCCGTCGCCGCCGGCCTGCCCGCGCGCGACATGGCCGAGGGCTATGACAGCGTGTGGCTCGACTTCACGAAGGGCCTCGGCGCGCCGCTCGGCGCGGTGCTGGCGGGCTCGCACGACTTCATCGACGCCGCCTGGCGCTGGAAGCAGCGGCTCGGGGGCGCGCTGCGCCAGGCCGGCATCTGCGCCGCCGGCTGCCTGCACGCGCTCGACCACCACGTCGAGCGGCTCGCCGACGACCACGCGAATGCCCGCCTGCTGGCCCGCGGCCTTGCCCAGCTCCCGGGCATCCGGCTGGAGGCGCCGCAGACGAACCTGGTGTTCTTCGACACCGAGGGCGCCGGGCTGGAGGCCGCCGAGCTGGCCGCCCGCCTGCGCCAGCGCGGGGTGCAGATTTCCGTGATTGGGCGCTATCTCGGGCGGGCCTGCCTGCACCTCGATGTCGGCCGCGCCGACGTCGAGACCGCGCTCGCGGCGATGCGCGAGGCGCTGGCCGCCTGAACGCGCCAGCGAAGCGCGCAAAGCGCGGTCGCCGAATCCCGGGGGCGCTTGCCCCGGCGGGTGATCGCGCCCTTGCCTGAGGCACAAAACCCCGTCACACCATCGCCCGCAAGTTGAGACGACTCAAAAGGAGTAACGGGATGCGCCGATTGCTGCCCCTGGCTGCATTGCTTCTGCTGGGCGCCGCCGCCCAGGCCCAGACGATGACCTCGCCCGCCACCCCGGCGCCGCAAGGGCTGACGCCGGCGCCCGCTACCGGCGGCAGCGGCGGCGCGGCGACGCCCGGCACCCGCACCCGGTCGCACAGCACCGCCCCGACGCATCACCGCAGGACGATGCAGGAGCGCTTCGACGCGGCCAACGTCACGCATGACGGCCATCTGACGCAGCAGCAGGCGCAGGATGCGCACTGGACGCGCATCGCCGGCCATTTCAGCGAGATCGACAAGGACAACCGGGGCTACGTCACGCTCGACGACATCCACGCCTACAACCGCGCCAGCTACGCCGCCCGCCGCGCCGCGCGCGCCGCCCGCGCGGCGTCCTCGAGCGCGTCGACGGCACCATCCCCCGCGCCGGCAGCTCCCGGCGGCACCCAGAAGTAGCTATTCGCCCTGGCGCACGCCCTGCATCAGCAGATGCAGGGCGTGCGCCACTGTGGCGCGTCGGATCTCCGTGCGGTCGCCGGGCAGCACGCGGGACTGCGCGAGCACCGGCCGGTTCCGCCAGGCCAGGCCGAACCACACCAGCCCGACCGGCTTGCCGGCGCTGCCGCCGCCCGGCCCGGCGATGCCGGTCACCGCGACCGCCGCATCCGCCCGCGAGCGGACCAGCGCGCCTTCGGCCATGCCGCGCACCACCGCCTCGCTGACCGCCCCGACCGACGCGATCAGCGCGGGTGCCACGCCCAGCAGCTCCGTCTTTGCCTCGTTGCTGTAGGTGACGAAGCCGCGGTCGACCACGTCGCTCGACCCGGCGACGGCGGTGAGGGCGGCGGCGATCAGCCCGCCGGTGCAGCTCTCCGCGGTGGCGATCCGCAGGCCGCGCCGGCGAAACGCCGCGAGCAGCCGCTCCGCCGCGTCGAGGGTTTCGGCATCGACCATCGTGGCCCCGCTCATCCCCGCAGTGTCACGCCAGCAGCTGGGGCCAGCGCCGCTGCGCCGCCCGCAGCAGGCCAGCGGCCATCAGTCCGGCGAGCAGATCGTCGCCCATCACTCCGATTGTGCTCTTGCGCCGATCGGCCCAGCCGACCGGGCCCGGCTTGGCGATGTCGATCAGGCGGAACAGCGCGAACGCCGCGAACAGCCCGGCCGGCGTCGGCCGCCGGAGCGCCAGCATCGCCGTCCACTGGCCGGCGAACTCGTCGATCACCACCCAGCCCGGATCATCGGTGCCCCCGGAAGCACCGACCGCCCAAATCCCGCCCGCCGCGGCCAGCATCGCCGCCGCCGGAAGCGCCCAGGGCGCAAGCGGCATCAACCCAGCGCCGATCAACACGGCGGCGAGGCTGCCGGCGGTCCCGGGAAGCAGCGGCGCGTAGCCGGTCAGCAGGCCACTCGCGAGCAGGCGCGACAGCCTCAATGCAGCCACGCCGCCAGCGGATGCGGCAGCGCCTCGTCGCGCTTCGCGTGATAGATCACCACGTTCTCGACCACCCGCTGGACGTAATTGCGCGTCTCGCCGAACGGGATCAGCTCGATCCAGTCGAGCATGTCGACCGGCCCGCCGCGCGGATCGCCGTTCTCGGCGAGCCACTGCTGCACGCGGTTCGGCCCCGCGTTGTAGGCGGCGACGGCGAGCGGCACGGCGCCGCCGAACGTGTCGAGCAGGTCGGCCAGGTACGCGGTCCCGAGCTGCACGTTCAGCGCCGCGTCGGAAGTGAGGGCGGCGGCCGATGCGCGCGCGCCGATGCGCTGCGCCACCGCCTGCGCGGTCGCCGGCATCAGCTGCATCAGGCCGCGCGCGCCGGCCGGGCTCAGCGCGCCGACATCGAAGCTGCTCTCCTGGCGGATCAGCCCGAGCGCCAGGGCCGGCGGCACCGGTCCGTCCGGCACGGCCGCGGCCAGCGGCCAGCCGTCCTCGGCCAGCATCAGCCCGTGGAGCCCGGCGCGGCGGGCCACCGCGACCGCCTGGTCGGGCAGGCCGAAGCCGATCGCCAGCCGCGCCGTCATCGACTGGTCGGCGGCGTCCGGCGCCAGCTCCTGCAAGCGCAGCACGAACACGCGCGCCCGGTGCGGATCGCCCCAGGCGACCAGCTCGGCTGCCGCGCGCGCCACCTCGCGCCCGGCGAAGTCGATCGCCTGCTGCCGGCCCCAGCCGGGATCACGGAGGCCGCGGATGCGTGCGTTCAGGCCCACCGGTCCCTCGCCGAGCGCCAGCGCCGCGAGCTGGCCGTAATAGGTCGTCGGCCAGGCGGCCGCCGCGGCGTATTCGCGCCGCGCCGCCGCGGCATCGCCGCCCGCCGCGGCCGCGCGGCCGAGCCAGTAGTGCGCCCGCGCCTGGGTGATGGCGGCCCTGGAGATTGCCGCGAGTGCCGTGAAGTGGTGCGCCGCCGCTTTCGGGTCGTTCATCCGCCGCAACGCGATGAAGCCGGCCAGGAACTCGGCATCGGCCACCTGCTCCGGCGTCGTCTGCGCGTGCTCGCTGGCCAGCGCATAGGCGCCGATGGCGTCGCCGAGCTGCAGCCGGCGCCGCGCCAGCAGGCTGCGCTCGGCCCAGAACTCGGCGCGATGCGCCGGCGCGGCGGCGCGCTCCTCCGCCGTGCCGGCCAACTCCCACAGCGCGAGGGCGGCATCGTCCTGGCCGGCCCGGCGCAGCCAGCGTGCCTGCTCCAGAAACAGCCCGGGGTCGGCGCGCGCCGGCGCCGGCACCGCGGCCAGCAGGTCCAGCGCCGCGGAGTCATCACGCCGCAGCGCCAGCCACGCCGTCGCCGCCGGCTGGTCGGCCGCATCCAGCCGGCCCACCTGCCGCTCTGCGGCCGACGTGTTGGAGCGCGCGAGCGCCTCGAACCGAAGCCGCTGGTCCCCCGGGGTGATCACCGCGCCCCAGCGCTGCATGAACCGCGCTTCGGAGATCGGATCGGCGAAGCCGCCCAGCCAGGCCCGGCGTGCCGCCGCCGCGGCTTCATCCGGGTGGCCGAGGGCGGAATAGGCGTCGGCGCAGCGCGCCAGCGCCATCGCCGACGCCGGCTGGACGCGCCCGCAGAGGTCGAGCGCCGTCGCGTCGTCCGGCTCGGCCGCCAGCGCCTCGTCGCGACGCCGGGCCAGCAGCGTCTGCAGCGGCCAGTCTGGGTTCTGCGCCATGAACCCGGCGATCTCCGCGGCCGCGCCGGCACCTGGGGCGATCAGGCGGTAGTAGGTGACGAGCTTGGCGGCGACCGGATCGGGGTAGCGCGCCGCGTCGGTCTGCGCGTCGGCCCAGCGGTCCGCGCGCAAATCCGCGATCACGTCCTGCGCCCGCGTCGCCGGCGCGGGCGACAGGGCGGCCAGCAGCGCGAGCAGGCCGAGGACGCGCGGGCGCATGGCCGGCTTCTTAGCCCAGCCCGGCCTTGCGGCGCATCCCCCGCGCGCATAGCTTCGGCTCCTTCGATCAGAGCGTGATCGAACGCTTCCGGCGATGCCGCCTCAAGCGATCACGCTCCTTGCCAGCGGAGCGTGCGATGTTCCGGGGATCCCTGGTCGCGCTGATCACGCCGATGCGCCGCGACGGCGCGGTGGACGAGGAAGCCTTCGCGAATTTCGTGGACTGGCAGATCCGCGAGGGTACTGAGGGCGTCGTTCCGGTCGGCACCACCGGCGAGAGCCCGACGCTCAGCCACGCCGAGCACAAGCGCGTCGTGGAGATTGCCGTCGAGGTGGCGCGCGGCCGGGTTCCCGTGATCGCCGGCACCGGATCGAACAGCACCGAGGAGGCGATCGACCTGACGCGCCACGCCAAGCAGGCGGGCGCCACGGCGGCGCTGGTCGTCACGCCCTACTACAACAAGCCGACGCAAGAGGGCCTCTTCCTGCACTTCACGGCGATTGCGGACGCGGTCGAACTGCCGATCCTGATCTACAACATCCCGCCGCGCAGCGTGATCGACATGAGCGTCGAGACGATGGCGCGGCTGGCGCGGCACCCCAACATCGTCGGCGTGAAGGACGCGACGGCGAATCTCGCCCGGCCGCTGCACACGCGCCACGCCTGCGGGCCCGGCTTTTGCCAGCTCTCCGGCGAGGACCACACGGTGCTGGCCTTCCTTGGCTCCGGCGGGCATGGCTGCATCAGCGTGACCGGCAACGTGGCGCCGCGCCTGGTCAGCGGCATGCATCGCGCGTGGGCCGAGGGCCGTATCGAGGCGGCGATCGGCATTCAGGACCGCCTGCTGGCGCTGCACGACGCGCTGTTCGCGGAGACCAGCCCGGGTCCGGTGAAATACGCCGCGAGCCTGCTGGGCCACGGCTCGGAGAAGTGCCGGCTGCCGCTCGCACCCCCCGCCGAGGCGACGCGCGCGAAAGTGCTGGCCGCCATGACCGGCCTTGGCCTGATCAACTGAACGTATCCGTGCGGAAATGGCCGAACGGAAGAAGACCGGCCTGATCGCGCACGGCGTCGCCGCGCAGAACCGCAAGGCGCGCTTCAACTACACGATCAAGGAGACGGTGGAAGCCGGCCTCGTGCTGCGCGGGCCGGAGGTGAAGTCGCTGCGCCTCGGCCGCGCCACCCTCTCGGAAGCCTGGGCCGGCGAGCGGGACGGGGAGATGTTTCTCTTCAACGCCTACATCCCGGAATATCAGGGCGGCGTGCTCTCGCGGTTCGAACCGCGCGCCCCGCGCAAGCTGCTGCTCCGGCGCAAGCAGATCAGCGAACTCACCGGCGCCGTGACCCGCGAGGGCGCGACCCTGGTGCCGCTGCAGATCCACTTCAACGAGCGCGGCCGGGCAAAGGTGCTGCTCGGCCTGGCCGAGGGCCGCAAGAAGGCCGACAAGCGCGCCGCCGTCGCCGCGCGCGACTGGCAGCGCGACCGCGCCCGGCTGATGCGGGCCAAGGGGTGAGCCGGCTCCGGCTCGTCCTGCTCGCGCTGCTCGCCTGCTGCGCCGGACCGCGCGGCCCCGCGCCGGGGCCGACCGGCGAGGCCAGCGGGGTCTGGCGCGAACAGTCGCACTGGATTCCGGTGCAGACCGACGAGGGCCGCGTGCTGCTCGACGCGCGGATCTGCCGCCCGCTCGGCGACGCGCCGGCGCGCGTCGCCGTGATCAATCACGGCGCCCCGCCGCTGCTCTCGGCGCGGCTGGTCATGGCGCCGCAGCGCTGCGAGGGCGAGGTGGCGCGCTGGTTCCTCGACCGCGGCTTCCTGGTGGTTTTCGCGCTGCGGCGCGGCTATGGCGGCACCGGGGGCAGCTACGCCGAGACCAGCGGGCCCTGCGCCGCGCCGGACTACGTGGGGTCGGGCCGGGTCACGGCGCAGGACATCGCGGCGGTCGTCGATTACGCGACCGCGCTGCCCTACGCCCGGCCGGACGGGGCGGTGGTGGTCGGCCAGTCGGCCGGCGGCTGGGGTACGGTCGCCTATGACAGCCTGCCGCACCCGAAAGTGGCGGCGCTGATCAGCATGGCCGGCGGGCGCGGCGGCTGGGCCGGTGGGCGGCCAGGCCGCAACTGCCGGCCGGACCTGCTGGCTCTGGCCGCCGGACGCTTCGGCGCCTCGGCCGGCACGCCGATGCTCTGGGTATTCGCGGCCAACGACACGTTCTTCCCCCCGCCGATCGCCGCCGCCATGGCGCAGGCCTTCACCGCGGCAGGCGGCCGGCTCGACTTCGAGACCGTGGGGCCGTTCGACGGCGACGGCCACGCGCTGTTCTGGGGCCGCGGCGGCTCCGCCGTCTGGGGTCCGCTGTTCGAGCGCTACCTGGCCGAGCGCGGCGCGCTCGGCGGCTGAGCGCAATCCCGGCCGCCTTCTGCTATAGGCGCCGCCGGATGACCGACGACCAGCCCAACCCCGCGCTGCTGCCGGCCGGCCTGCGCGACCTGCTGCCGCCCGAGGCGGAGACCGAAGCCTCGGCCGTGGAGGGGCTGATGGCCGCCTTCGCCGCGCACGGCTACCAGCGCGTCAAGCCGCCGCTGATGGAGTTCGAGGACAGCCTGCTCACCGGCTCCGGCCAGGCGGTGGCCGAGCAGACCTTTCGGCTGATGGACCCGGACAGCCACCGCATGATGGGCCTGCGCGCCGATACGACGCCGCAGGTCGCGCGCATCGCCACGACCCGGCTCGCTGGCGCACCCCGGCCGCTCCGCCTGTCCTACGCCGGCCAGTGCCTGCGGGTCCGCGGCAGCCAGCTGGCCCCGGACCGGCAAATCGCCCAGGCCGGCATCGAGCTGATCGGCTGCGACAGCCCGGAGGCTGACGCGGAGCTGGTGGTCGTCGGCGCCGAGGCGCTGGCCGGCCTCAGCCTGTCGCGCATCAGCTTCGACCTGACGATGCCGCCGCTCATCCCGGCCGTGCTGGCGGCTTCCGGCCTGTCCACCGCGCGCCAGGCGGCGCTGGCCCGCGCGCTCGATCGCAAGGACGCCGCCGCCGTGCGGCAGGACGGCGGGGCGCTCGCGGCCACGCTGATCGACCTGCTGCTCGCGGCGGGCCCGGCGGCGCCGGCGCTCGCGGCCCTGCAAGCGGCCGACCTGCCGCCCGTGGCGCGCGAACTGGCCGAGCGGCTCGCCGTGACGGTCGCCGCCATCGCCCGGTGCGCCCCGGCGCTCAAGCTGACCGTCGATCCCGTCGAGTTCCGCGGCTTCCGCTATCACACCGGCGTCTCGATGACCGTCTACGCCCCGGGCCGGCACGAGGAGCTCGGACGCGGCGGCCGCTACCTGTGCGGCGAGGCCGAGCCGGCGAGCGGCCTCACGCTCTATCCCGACGCGGTGCTGCGGGCCGCCCCGCCGCGGCAGGCGCGCCCGCGCGTCTTCCTGCCGGTCGGCGCGGACGAGGCGAGCGCCCGGGCCTTGCGCGAGGCAGGCTACGCGACCGTGCAGGCGCTGACGACCGCGCCGGACGAGGCCGGCGAGGCCCGCCGCCTGCTCTGCTCGCACATGCTGAGGGGCCGCGCGCTGCGCGCCGTCGGGCCGGAGTAGCGGAATGGCAAATGTCGCGGTGATCGGCGCCCAATGGGGCGATGAGGGCAAGGGCAAGGTGGTGGACTGGCTGGCCAGTCGCGCCGACCTCGTCGTGCGCTTCCAGGGCGGCCACAACGCCGGCCACACGCTCGTCGTGGGCGACGAGACTTTCAAGCTCTCGCTGCTGCCGAGCGGCCTCGTGCGCGGCAAGCTCGGCATCATCGGCAACGGCGTGGTGGTCGATCCCGAAGCGCTGCTGGCCGAGATCGACAAGGTCGCCGCCCAGGGGCTGCGCGTCACGCCGGACACGCTGCGTCTGGCCGAGAACGCAACGCTGATCCTGCCGCTCCACGCCGCCCTCGACCGCGCGAGAGAGGCGGCGCGCGGCGACCGCCGGATCGGCACGACCGGCCGTGGGATCGGCCCGGCCTATGAGGACAAGGTCGCCCGCCGCGCCATCCGCGTCTGCGACCTGGCGGAGCCGGAGACGCTCTCGGACAAGCTCGGCGAGCTGCTGCGCCACCACAACACGCTGCTCGCCGGGTTCGGCGCGCCGACCTTCGACAAGGCAGAGCTGCTGGACCGGCTGCTGGCGTTGGCGCCGCGCATCCTGCCGTTCGCCGAGCCGGTGTGGGAGCGGCTAGACGAGGCGCGCCGGGCCGGCCGGCGCATCCTGTTCGAGGGCGCGCAGGCGGTGATGCTGGACGTCGATCACGGCACCTACCCGTTCGTGACCAGCAGCAACACGGTCGCGGCCACCGCCGCAGCGGGATCGGGGTTAGGGCCGTCGGCCGTCGGCTTCGTGCTCGGCATCGCCAAGGCGTACAGCACCAGGGTCGGCGCCGGTCCGTTCCCCACCGAACTGGCCGACGCGACGGGCCAGTTGCTTGGCGATCGCGGCCATGAGTTCGGAACGGTCACCGGCCGCCGCCGGCGCTGCGGCTGGTTCGACGCCGCGCTGGTGCGCCAGGCCGTGAAGGTCGGCGGCATCCACGGCCTTGCCCTGACCAAGCTCGACGTACTGGACGGGCTGCCCGAGCTAACGATTGGCACAGGCTATCGGATCGGCGCGGACGCGCTGCCGCATCTGCCCGCGGCGCCCGGGGCACAGGCGCGCGCAGTGCCGATCTACGAGTCGATGGAAGGCTGGTCGGCGAGCACCCGCGGCGCCCGCTCCTGGGCGGAGCTGCCCGCCCAGGCCATCAAATACGTCCGCCGTATCGAGGAGCTGACGGAAGCGCCGGTGACGCTGCTTTCAACCAGCCCGGAGCGGGACGACACGATCCTGGTCCGCGACCCCTTCGAGGGCTGAGCCTCGGAGAGCGTTCAGACCTGGGCGTGCGCCAGCCGGCGCTCGGCGACCTGCGCCTTCATCGATTTCTGCAGCTTCTCGAAGGCGCGCACCTCGATCTGGCGCACCCGCTCGCGCGAGATGCCGTACTGCTGCGACAGCTCCTCGAGCGTCGTCGGGTTGTCCTTCAGCCGGCGCTCGACGAGGATGTGCCGCTCGCGGTCGTTCAGCGTCTTCAGCGCATTCTCGAGTAACGCCTTGCGGCCGGTCAGCTCTTCGCGCTCGGCGATCGCGGTCTCCTGGCTCTCAGTCTCATCGACCAGCCAGTCCTGCCACTCGCCCTCGCTGTCCATGCGCACCGGCGCATTCAGGCTGTGGTCGGGTGCCGCGAGCCGCCGGTTCATGCTGACGACGTCCTGCTCCGGCACGTCGAGGATGCGCGCGATCTTTGCAACCTGCTCGGGCTGGAGATCGCCGTCGTCGATCGCCTGCATCTGCCCTTTCAGCCGGCGCAGGTTGAAGAACAGCTTCTTCTGCGCGGCGGTCGTGCCCATCTTCACGAGCGACCAGCTGTGCAGGATGTATTCCTGGATCGCGGCGCGGATCCACCACATCGCGTAGGTCGCCAGGCGGAAGCCGCGGTCCGGGTCGAACCGCTTCACCGCCTGCATCATGCCGACGTTGCCCTCGCTGATCAGCTCGCCGACCGGTAGGCCGTAGCCGCGATAGCCCATGGCAATTTTTGCAACGAGGCGCAGATGGGAGGTGACAAGCTTGTGCGCCGCCGCCATATCCCCCTTGTCACGCCAGCGGCGGGAGAGTTCGAGCTCCTCCTCCGGCGCGAGCATGGGAAACTTGCGTATCTCCTGGAGATACCGCGAGAGGTTGCCTTCGGGGGCGACGTTGACGACGGCGGCAGCCATGACAGGCCCTTTCGTCTGAACGGCAGCGTTCTTTAACCTTTACGGCAGAGCACACGGCCGGTTTCGACTGGATGTAGCGAGCGCTCGAGGAAGGTCCATCACGTCCCGGAGACCGTCTGAGTGGTCTGGCGGACCCTACGGTCCTCGGGGCACCCGGCAGGCGCACTCATTCTCTGCCGATGCGGGATTAATACAGTACTAATCCGGTCCTGTCAAGCAAACCCGAGCGCGCGAGTCGGGATGGGGGCGCTGCTCAGGCCTGCACGTCCAGCAGATCGAGCAACGCCTGCAGGTCGGCGGGCGGGGGCGTCTCGAAGCTGAGCGCCTCGCCCGTGCGCGGATGCACGAAGCCGAGCCGGGCCGCGTGCAGCGCCTGGCGGGGAAAGTCCAGCAGCCGCCGCCGCGCCGCATCGGGCAGCAGGCGCGCGACCGCCGGCGTGCGGCGGAGATAGACCGGGTCGCCGACCAGCGGGTGACCGGACTGCGCCAGGTGCACCCGGATCTGGTGGGTGCGCCCGGTCGCCAGCCGGCAGTCCAGCAGCGCCACGGCGGCGTGCCAGGCGCGCACGGTCGCGTAGCGGGTCAGCGCCGGCTTGCCGCCGCGCGACACCACGGCCATGCGCTTGCGGTCCCGCGGGTCCCGGCCGATCGCCCCCTCGATCGCGCCGGCCGCCGGCGTGGGCAGGCCCCAGCAGAGGCCGAGATACGCCCGGTCGAGGTCGCGGGTCGCGAAGGAGGCCGAGAGCCCGGCCAGCGCAAGCTCGCTCTTGGCGACCACCATCACCCCGGACGTCTCCTTGTCGAGCCGGTGCACGATCCCCGGCCGGCGCTCCCCGCCGATGCCCGGCAGGGTCTCGCCGCAATGCGCCAGCAGCGCGTTCACCAAAGTCGAGTCGGGGCTGCCCGGCGCCGGGTGCACGACCATGCCCGCCGGCTTGTCGAGCACGATGAGATCGGCATCCTCATAAAGGACCGGGAACGGGATGGCCTGGGCGACGGGTGCCGCGGGCCGCGGCTCCGGCAGGCGGAGCGTGTAGCGCCGGCCCGGCCGCACCGGCGCCGAGGGATCGGTCAGCGCCGCATCCTCGCAGGTCGCGTGACCCTCCAGGATCAGCGCCTTCACCCGTGAGCGCGAAAGCGTTCCCAGGGCATCCGCCAGGAACCGGTCCGCCCGCCGCCCGGCTGCCGCCTCACTGGCGAGCACCGAAAACGTCATCCCCGGGATTTGCCGATCGCCCATGCCCGTCCGATACCCGGCTTCGCACACCAGGGGGAGGCCGCCGATGCAGGCGCTGAAGATCGCGACCATCGTCATGGGCGTCATGATCATCGCCGGCACGACGCTGCTCGGCGTGCTGATCGTCCGGCGCATTCCCGGGCCGCCCGCGCCGTCCGCGCCGCTGGTGCTGGACGAGCCGCCGGGCACGCGGATCGCCGGGCTCGCCGCGACGGACGGCCGCTTGGCGCTGGCGCTGCAAGGCGGCGGCCCCGACCGCGTCCTGCTGCTCGACGCGCGCAGCTTGCGCGTGGTCGGCCATCTGGGCCTCGCGCACTGAGCGGGCGGGGGCGCTTGATGTCGTGCCGGCCCGAGCCTAAGAACCGCTGCGCGGTCCCGTTCGTCTAGAGGCCCAGGACACCGCCCTCTCACGGCGGTAACAGGGGTTCGAATCCCCTACGGGACGCCACCACGCATGAGAAATCCACCATTGCCGTTCGTGTGGCTGCGCAAATAAATACGTGCGTCCCACGCTGGAAACGGCGTGGTATGGCTGCAAACGCACAGGCCGATGAACGTTTCAGCAGCGGCATGAGCAGGTGATTGCTGTCTCCTGCAGACGCTCCAAGTCCGATCCGCGCGACCCTCAGGACCGGGTGTGCCGTACAGGATGTATCTCCGCAGCGTCCCGGAGCGGGGATGCGGAATGGGCCCAGGGGAGTACAGGGATGCCGGATGATCGGCACGGCGCGGGAAACAGCTCGCCGGCCCGGGAGGCGGCGACCGGGTGATGGCGAAACCGACGACGGTGCGCGGAGCCGTGCTGGATCTGCTCCGTCATTTCGGCATGACAACGATCTTCGGCAACCCCGGGTCGACCGAGCTGCCGATGTTCCGGGAGTGGCCCGACGACTTCCGCTATATACTGGGCCTGCAGGAATCCTGCGTGCTCGGCATGGCCGACGGTTTCGCCCAGGCGACGCGCAACGCCGCCTTCGTCAACCTGCACTCCGCGGCCGGCGTCGGAAATGCGCTCGGCAACATCTTCACCGCCTTCAAGAACCGCACGCCGCTGGTCATCACCGCCGGCCAGCAGGCGCGCGCGATCCTGCCGACCGAGCCCTTCCTGTTCGCGTTGCAGGCGACCGAGTTCCCCAAGCCGTACGTGAAATGGAGCAATGAGCCGGCGCGGGCGCAGGACGTGCCCGCGGCGATCGCCCGTGCCTACTACATGGCGATGCAGCCGCCCTGCGGCCCGACCTTCGTCTCCGTTCCGATCGATGACTGGGACGCGGAGACCCAGCTCGTCGCGCCGCGGCAGGTCAGCACCGCGCTGCGGCCCGATCCTGCGGCACTCGGCCCGCTGGTCGAGGCGCTCGATCGAAGCGAGCGGCCGGTCTTCGTGATCGGCGACGCCGTCGAGCGCGATCGCGGCGGCTTCGCGGCGGCGGTCCGGCTCGCCGAACGATACAACGCCCTGGTCTGGGTGAGCCCGATGTCCGGGCGCTGCTCATTCCCCGAGACGCATCCGCTGTTTGCCGGCTTCCTGCCGGCGATGCGCGAGCAGATCGTCGCGAGCCTCGCCGGCCACGACGTGATCCTGGCACTCGGCGCGCCGGTCTTCACCTATCACGTCGAAGGGTTCGGCCCCTACATTCCCGCCGGGTCGACGCTGTTCCAGGTCATCGACGATCCGCAGATGGCATCGTTCTCACCGGTCGGCCAGGCCGTGGTGAGCAGTCTCCGGCTCGCCATGGAGGATCTCCTGGCGCGGGCGGAGCCGAGGCCGCGCGCCACACCGAACGGACGGCCGGTGCCGCCGCGCGCCGAAGCCAGCCACCCGATCAGCGTCGCGTACGTCATGCAGACCGTCGCCGAGACCCGGCCGGGCAACAGCATCATCGTCGAAGAGGCGCCGAGCAGCCGGCCGATCATGCAGACCTATCTGCCGATCACCGCGAGCAACGGCTTCTACACCTGCAGCAGCGGCGGCCTCGGCCATGGCCTGCCGGCCTCGATCGGCGTCGCGCTGGCGCGGCCGGACGAGCATGTGGTGGCGCTCATCGGCGACGGGTCGGCCATGTACGCGATCCAGTCGCTGTGGACGGCGGCGCAGCTCGGCTTGAGGATGACGGTCGTGATCCTGCGCAACGGCCGCTACGAAGCGCTGCATCAGTTCGGCAAGCTTTTCGGCCTGCCCGAAACCGTCGGCACGATGTTGCCGGGCCTCGATTTCGTCGATCTCGCGCGCGGACAGGGTTTTCAGGCATTTCGCATCGAACGGGCGCAGGAGCTCGCCGAGGCGCTGCGCCCGGCCTATGGGTCCGACCGTCCCACATTGATCGAGGTCGCCGTCGCGTAGGACGGCCCGGGGCGGTGCGGAAGGCCGGTACCGATCGGCGGATAAGCCATCCGGCACCATGAGCACCTACCGCCTGCCGCGCCCCGAGCTCCTCGCCGGCGCGATCCTGCAGCCCCTGTCGCTCTCGGTGGACGGCAGCTTCTACCCCGAGCTGTTCCCGAGCCGACGCTCCGCTTCTCCGGCGTCTGTCTCGGCCGGCAGTTCGGCACGGTGCTCGGCGGCGGCCTGATGCCGATGATCTCGGCGGCACTGCTCGCGGCAAGCGGCGGCGATCGCGGCTACGCCATCGGCTACTTCGTCGTCATCTGCGTGCTCGCGACGCTCGCCGTCCTGGCCGCCCCGGAAACCGCGAACAGCCGGCCCGTCGCCGCCGCCGTCGCCGCCTGACCGTGGCGGCTTCCCGGAGAACGGAGATCGCCAGGGAACGCCATGCGCTCAATCGTTTGGCGGCGGCAACAGGCCGGCCGTCTCGAGTTCCGCAATCAGCGGCGCGAGTTGTTGCCGGTAGGCGCGCCAGCGGCCCAGGCCCGCGGCATTGATCGGGCGTCGGACCTGGTCGCGGCTCGCAGTGCGCACGCGCCGGCCCGACGCATGGAACCGGGCGCACTCCTCGGCCGGCGGCAGGTCGAGAAACGCCAGCACGCGCGCCAGTGTCCCGGCGAAATCCTCGATCCAGTCGGCGAGCGCCACCGTGAGCATCGGCAGCGGCAGGACTTGTCGCCAATGATCGAGCAGGCGCGCATGCGCGCCGATGTACCAGCCGAGATCGCCGAGGTCGTGCGCGTAGGGATGATAGCCCAGAAAGCGCCGCCGGAAGATCGATAGGCCGATATCACGGGGATCGCGCGTGCACACGATGACGCGCGCGCCCGGCAGCAGCGTTGCGATGAAGCCGAGATGCAGGCTGTTTCCGGGCATCTTGTCGGTGACGCGCCGTGCTTGCGGCGCCGGCGCGTGCAGTTCGGCGAGAAAGTGGTCGGCGCAGCGCGTCAGCGTGGCGGCGTCGAGGCCGGCGGCGCGCGCGACCGAGTGCGGCGTCAGCACCGACCCGGCGTGCGACAGCAGCGTCTTGTAGACCGCGAGCCGCTCGCCGGCGCCGTGCACCAGCGGATGCGCCGCCAGTATCTGCTCGGTCAGCGAGGTTCCGGAGCGCGGCATGCCGACGATGAACACCGGCGCTGGATCCGCCGTGTCCGCGCGCGGGCCGCGACGGAACCGGTCGGCGTCGAACCGGCGCATCGTGGCGTCGAGGAACGCCGTGTGCCTGGAGCGCGCGAAAGGCTGCATGCGGCCGAGCAGCCGGTGCCCCTTGTGCCAGTGCGCGAACGCCGCGGCGCGGTCCGGCGCCGCGTCGTGCAGGTCGCCGAGGTCGAAATGCGCCATGATCCGGTGCTCGAGCAGGGCCGCATGCTCGTCGTCGGCGAGGGACGCGAGGTGCTCGATCTGCGCGGTCCGTGCCGCGCCCTGCGCGCCGTCGAGCACGAGGTGCAGCCAGGCGAGCAGGATTTTTGCATCGCCGGGCGGCCCGCTGACCTCGGCGAGCTCGGCGTGCGCCTCCGCATGCCGGCGCAGCGCCACGAGCCCGAGCATGCGCTGCGCGCGCCAGAGCACGCCCTCCGGCCCGGCCGGGGGCGGCCCTTCGAACAGTGCCAGCGCGGCGTGCGGATCGCGCTCCAGCAGCAGCTGGGCCGCGAGATTGAGCCGCGCGGTGAGCGCCTGCGGCGCGCGCGCGACGATGCCGCGCAGCCGCTGCATCGCCTCGTCCTGCTCACCGCGCAGGCCGAGCAGCGCCGCGAGGTTGGCCTCGGCGAGCGCGTCGCCGGGAGCGATGCGCAGCGCTTCGCGCATCGCGTGCAGGGCGCCTTCGGCGTCACCGAGACGGTAGCAGGCGAGGCCGAGGCTGACGCGGCTCGCGGCGTGGTCGGGGCGCAGGCCGACCGCCTTGCGCAGCGCGGCGCGCGCCGCGCCGAGTTCGCGCGTCTGCGCCAGCGCCCGCCCCAGCGCCAGCCATGCATCGGCCGCGCCGGCGTCGCGCAGCACGGCCTGTCCGGCCGCCTCGCGCGCACCCGGCGCGTCGCCGTGGTCGAGCAGGGCGACGGACAGGTTGATCAGCGCCGCCGCGTCCTGCGGACGCAGCGCAGCCGCGTCGCGGAACGCGGCGATGGCGGCTTCGAGCCGCCCGGCGGCGTGCAGGCCGACGCCGTGATGCAGGCTCGCCAGCGGATCGGCCGGGGCGAGCCGACGCGCGCGGGCGAGCAGCGGCAGGCCCGCCGAAACCTCGTCCGCCCGCACCAGCGCGAGCCCATGCAGCCGCAGCAGCGTCGGATCATCGGGCGCGCGTCGCCGCAACGCCGCGAACTGGGCGGTTGCCGTTGCGTAATCGCCGCCATTGTATGCGCCCAGCGCCGCCTGCAATGCGGACTCGGCAGGCGCGTCGCTCATTGCCGGTGCAGCGCGGATTTCAGCGTTTCTTTCCTGACCGGACATGGCAGCCTGTGCAGGGCAGCATAGAGCCGCCGATCGGAAGGCGTCATGAGCGGAAGCACATTTGCCGTCACGGACCAGGCCAGCCTGAACGCGGCGATCGAAACGCTGGACGGCGAAACGATCGCCGGCGGCTACACGATCTCGCTCTCCAACGACATCGTCGAGAACGAGGACGGCCGGCCGGCCGGGCTCTACGTGATCACGCTGCAGAACGGCGTGACCGTCACGATCGACGGCAACGGACACACGATCGACGGCCAGGGCACCGCCGGCGGCCTCGCGGTGACCACGGGGCATGTCAGGATCGGCGATCTGACGCTCGACGACACGGTGGCGCAGGGACAGTCGGGCGGGAGCGGCGCGGGCGGCGGCGCCGGGCTCGGCGGCGGCCTGTTCATCGGGACGCACGCGGTCGTCGCCGTCAGCGACGTCACGTTTGCCGGCGACGCCGCGCGCGGCGGCGATGGCGGAGCGACCGGTTCCTCCGGCGGCGGCGGCAATGCCGACCTGATCTATCCCGCGGTCGGCGGAGGCGGAACCTTCGGCACGACGGGCGCCAGCGCGACGAGCACCGGCGCGCCGGGCGACCCGGGCGGCGACGGTCGCCAGGGCGGCATCGGCGTTCCCGGCGGCGGCGGCGGCGACGGCGGGGACGGCGGCAGCGTGGGACCCGGCGTCTCCGTCAACGGGCAGGACGGCGGTGACGGGGGCAACGGCGGCAAGGGAGCAGCCGGCGGGCTCGGCGCGTCCGGCGGCAGCGGCGGCAACGGCGGCAACGGTGCGACCGGCGGGTTCGGCTTCTCGCCGGGCACGCCGGGCGGCGGCGCGGGCGCTGGTGGCGACGGCGGCAACGGCGGCGACGGGGGTTTCGGCGGCGGCGGGGGCAATGGCGGCAACGGCGGCCGGGGTGCCGCCGGCACCCAGGGCGCCGGCGGAACGCAGACGATGAACAGCGCCAC
>JAFAYA010000097.1 GCA_019240635.1 Acidisphaera sp.
AGGCTCCGGGGGTGGCGCTGACGAAGACCGTATTGGGGCGGTAGGTGTCCCACTCCTCGAATTTCAGCGGCCGGTTGTCCATGCAGGAGGGCAGGCGGAAGCCGAAATCGGCGAGGACGCTCTTGCGCGCGAAGTCGCCGCGGAACATGCCGCCGAGCTGCGGCACCGTCACGTGGCTTTCGTCCACGATCAGCAGCGCGTTCTCCGGCAGGTATTCGAACAGCGTCGGCGGCGGATCGCCGGGATTTCTCCCGGTCAGGTAGCGCGAATAGTTTTCGATGCCCTTGCAGGAGCCGGTGGTTTCCAGCATTTCGATGTCGAAGGTGGTGCGCTGCTGCAGCCGCTCCGCCTCCAGCAGTTTTCCCTCCGCCGCGAACTGCGCCAGCCGCTCCTTCAGCTCCGCCTTGATGCCCTTGATCGCCTGCGTCAGCGTCGGCCGCGGCGTGACGTAGTGGCTGTTGGCGTACACCGTCACGCCGTCGAGTTCGGCGGTCTTTTCGCCGGTCAGCGGATCGAATTCCTGGATCGCCTCGATCTCGTCGCCGAACAGGCTGATGCGCCAGGCCCGGTCCTCGTAGTGGCTCGGAAAAATGTCGACGGTCTCGCCGCGCAGCCGGAACGCGCCGCGCTGGAACGCCTGGTCGTTGCGGCGGTACTGCAGATCGACCAGCGCACGCGCCAGCTTGTCGCGATCGACGCGCCCGCCACGCTCCAGCTTCACCACCATCTTCGCATAGGTCTCGACCGAACCGATGCCGTAGATGCACGACACCGACGCGACGATCACGACGTCGTTGCGTTCCAGCAGCGACTGCGTAGCGGCGTGGCGCATGCGGTCGATCTGATCGTTGATCTGCGCGTCTTTTTCGATGTACGTGTCGGTGCGCGGCACGTAGGCTTCGGGCTGGTAGTAGTCGTAGTAGCTGACGAAATATTCCACCGCGTTGTCGGGGAAGAAGCCCTTCATCTCGCCGTAGAGCTGGGCGGCGAGCGTCTTGTTCGGCGCCAGGATCAGGGTCGGCCGCTGCTCGGCCTCGATCACCTTCGCCATGGTGAAGGTTTTCCCGGAGCCGGTGACGCCGAGCAGCACCTGGTCGCGCTCGCCCTGCTCCACGCCGGCGACCAGGTCGCGGATGGCGGTCGGCTGATCGCCGCTCGGCTGGTATTCCGACTTCACCGCGAGCCGCCGGGTCGCCGGCTTGGCCGGCTGCTTCTGCGGCACGAACAGCAGGGGGGGCGGGGCGGCGAGGACTTGCGACATGCGATTCTCCTGCACCCAAGATGGTTCCGGAGCTACGATCAGTCGAGAGATCGCGGGCGGGCGGCTTCTGGGCTGATCGAACCTGGATAAGCTCCTTGTCTTCATGCGAGCATTGCTCTCAAGGAGAACGCTGCGATGCCCGGCAGCCTGCATGTTCGCAACCTGGATGACGACCTGATCGCCAGGTTGAAGCGCCGGGCGGCGCGGCACGGCCGATCCGCGGAAGCCGAGCACCGGGAGATCCTGCGCCAGGCGCTTTCGTCGGAAATCGAGCCCGGGTTCGAGGAGCTTGCAGCGGAACTTCGCAAGCTGACTGGCCGACGCAAGCAAACGCCGTCCCAAGTGCTGCTGCGCGAAGGACGCGACGAACGGTGAAACGCTTCGTCGCCAAAGGCAGGCGCGCCGACCTGATGAGCCGCTGTGACGCGTCCACGGTCCCGATGATTCGGCACGGGTAGGGTCAAGCCGAGAGCGGGCGGCGACTGTAACCCGTGGGCAGTTTCGTGCGAAGTTCACGGTACACGCGCAATCCAGAGCCGCAAAGGTGTCGCTCGCCATGTCCCGATCTCGCCGTCGCTTCCTGCTCATCGCGACCGCGGCCCTGGCTGCGGCGCCACTCGCGGCCCTCGGCCTCTTCGCGCCGGCCGGCGCGGAGGAGCAGCCGGTGTCGCTGCCGGCCCCGGCCGTCGATCCGGCACAGAGCGGCCCGCAGACGGCGGTTTTTGCCGGCGGCTGTTTCTGGGGCGTGCAAGGCGTGTTCGAGCACGTTCGCGGCGTCCGGCAGGCGCTGTCCGGCTACGCCGGCGGCCCGGCCAAGGCCGCCAGCTACGAACTGGTCAGCACCGGGGCGACCGGCCACGCCGAATCGGTGAAGGTGACCTACGATCCGGCGGTGGTGTCCTACGGCACGCTGCTGCGGGTGTTCTTTTCCGTTGCCCACGATCCGACCCAGGTGAACCGCCAGGGGCCCGATCACGGCACGCAGTACCGTTCGGAGATTTTCTACACGTCGCCAGCCCAGAAGGAGGTCGCGGACGCGTATATCGCGCAGTTGAGCGCGACCCACAGCTTTGCGCGGCCGATCGCCACCAAGCTCGAGCCGCTGCAGGGTTTCTATGCGGCAGAGGCGTACCATCAGGACTTCATGGTCCACCATCCGAACCATCCGTATATCGTCTTCAACGACCTGCCCAAGGTGGAAACGCTGAAGCAAATTTTTCCGGCGCTCTACCGCGCCGATCCGGTGCTGAGCGGCAGCGGCACCTGACTGTAGTCGCCGCCGCCTAGTTTCATCGCCGGATTCCAGTGACATCGCATGACCTGGGGCCGGACGGTCGGATCTTGATGACGCTCTCTTGCCAAGATGCTGCCCCTTTGCCATCCGGGTTCGCCAGGGCGCGCCCGTAGCTCAATTGGTTAGAGCGGACCGCTCATAACGGCCTGGTTGCAGGTTCGAGTCCTGCCGGGCGCACCAGGGCACCCGCACAGCGGGGCGATTGCGCCCTTCGCGGAACGCGCCCAGATACCGCCTCCAGCCGCGCCCGGAGCCGCCCGAATGCCCAGCTATCAGTACGTCTATGTCATGAAGAACCTGACCAAGGCCTATCCGGGCGGGCGGGAAGTGTTTCGCGGCATCACGCTGGCGTTTCTTCCCGGGGCGAAGATCGGCGTGCTGGGCGCCAACGGCGCGGGAAAGTCCACGCTGCTTCGCATCATGGCCGGCCTGGACGCGGATTTCGGCGGTGAGGCGTGGGCGGCCGAGAGCGCGCGCGTAGGTTTTTTGCCGCAGGAGCCGCAGCTCGATTCCGACAAGACGGTGGGAGAAAACGTGGCGCAAGCGTTCACGACGCTGCAGGCGGCGCTGACGCGCTTCAACGCCATCTCCGCCAGGTTCGCCGAACCGCTGGACGACACGGAGATGAACGCCCTGCTCGCCGAACAGGCCGAGCTGCAGGAGAAGATCGAGGCCGGGGGCGGCTGGGAACTCGACCGGCGGATCGACATCGCGCTGGATGCGCTGCGCTGCCCGCCGGCCGAGAGCCCGGTGACGCACCTTTCCGGCGGCGAGCGGCGGCGGGTGGCGCTGTGCCGGCTGCTGCTGGAACAGCCCGACCTGCTGCTGCTGGACGAGCCGACCAACCACCTGGACGCCGAGAGCGTCGCCTGGCTGGAGCGGACGCTGCGCGACTACGCGGGCACGGTCATGGTGGTGACGCACGACCGTTACTTCCTCGACAACGTCACCGGCTGGATCCTCGAGCTCGAGCGCGGCCGCGGCTACCCGTTCGAGGGCAACTACTCGTCGTGGCTGGAGCAGAAGCGCAAGCGGCTGGCGCAGGAGGAGAAGGAGGAGAGCGCGCGCCAGCGCACGCTGGC
>JAFAYA010000049.1 GCA_019240635.1 Acidisphaera sp.
TGGCGACCATGAACAGCGGAAAATCGAAGCGCGCCGCCCCCGACGCGATCGTGACGATCTTATAGGGGATCGGCGTCAGCCCCTTGATCAGGATCACCCACAGCCCGTACTGCGCGTACATCGCCTGAAAGCGCGCGAGGGCGGCAGTGTAGCCATAGGCGCGCAGCAGCGGCGCGGCGATCTCGTTGAACAGCGCATAGCCGATGAAATACCCGAGCGCCCCGCCGGCGACGCTGCCGACCGTACACAGCGCGGCGAACCGCCAGGCCCGGTCGGGCCGGGCGATCGCCATCGGAATCAGCAGCGCATCCGGCGGGATCGGAAAGAAACTCGCCTCGGCGAAGGCCATCGCCGCGAGCCACCAGGGCGCCCGGGGCGAGCCGGCCAGCGCCAGCACGCGGTCATAGAGCCGCCGCAGCACCTCTACTGGAACAGCTTTATGACATTGCTCAGCGTCTGCCACACGCCCCACAGCAGCGGAATGCCGGCGATGGCCCAATACACCACCAGTCTCCCGCCCACCGATCCGTTGGCCGATCCGCTCATCGCCCACGCTCCTCTGCCGGAAGCGGCGACAACCCGTCCGCCCTGGCGAACCGATCCGCCCGCAGCGGCCGCACCGCGAGATTGCAGAACAGGCCGATCAGCAGCAGCCCGGCCATCAGATACATCGTGATCGTATAGGAATCCGCCCGCGCGACTCCGTGCTCGATCTGATAGGCGCGGATGTAGTTCACCAGCACCGGGCCGAAAATCCCCGCCGCCGACCACGCCGTCAGCAGCCGGCCGTGGATTGCGCCGACATACTGCAGGCCGAACACGTCGCGCAAATAGGCCGGAATGGTCGCGAAGCCGCCGCCGTACATGCTGATGATCACGCCGTAGCACAGGACGAACAGCACGGTGCTGCCGATATGCGCGGTGGTCGGCACGACGGCGTACAGCATGATCCCGAGCACGAAGAAGATCGTGTAGGTCGCGCGCCGGCCGATCAGGTCCGATGTGGAGGCCCAGAAGAACCGCCCGCCCATGTTGAACAGGCTCAGCAGGCCGACGAAGCCGGCTGCCGCCACCGCGCTGATGCGCCCGTGGAACATTTCCTGGCTCATCGCCGAGGCCTGGCCGAGCACGCCGATCCCCGCCGTCACGTTCAGGCACAGCACCCACCACAGCAGCCAGAATTGCGGCGTGCGCAGCGCCTCGTCCGGGTTCACGTCGACCATCGCCGTGCTGCGCCCCGGCAGCAGTTTTGGCACGTAGCCGGCCGGCAGCCATCCCGCCGCCGGCACGCGCACGATCGCGCTGCCGATCACCATGAAGCAGAAATAGATGATGCCGAGCGTCACGAAGGTCGGCGCGACGCCCGGGTTGGTCGGCGTCGCGAAAGCCTGCATCAGCCGCACCGACAACGGCGAGGCGATCAGCGCGCCGCCGCCGAACCCCATGATCGCCATCCCCGTGGCCATGCCCGGCCGATCCGGAAACCAGCTCATCAATGTTTTCACCGGCGAGATGTAGCCGATGCCCAGCCCGCAGCCGCCGAGCACGCCGTAGCCGAGATAGACGATCCACAGCTGGTGCACCCAGACGCCGAAGGCGGCGACCAGGAACCCGCCGCCGAAGCAGCACGCGGCGGTGAACATCGCGCGCCGCGGCCCCACGCGGTCGAGCCAGGTGCCGAACAGCGCCGAGGCGACGCCAAGGAACACGATGGCGATCGAAAAGATCCAGCCCAGCTCGGTCAGGCTCCAGTCGTCGGGCCCCGCCTTGGCCCCGCCGATCAGCCGCGTCATCGGCAGGTTGAACACGCTGAACGCGTAGGCCTGGCCGATCGACAGGTGCACGCACAACGCCGCGGGCGGCACCAGCCACCGGCTGAAGCCGGGGCCGGCGACTGTCCGCTCGCGATCGAGAATGGACGCCACTGAACGTTCCTCCTGGGTTGGCCGGGCGATTCCGCCCGCAGTTACGGCCCGTTATGCCTCAAGCCGCGCCCGACTTGCGAGGCTTTGCGTCGCCGCATACCTCCGCACTGACGGACGGGCCGCCGACTTGCGCCCGGGCGGAGCAGCGGCCAAATCTGCCGCCCTCCGTTCCTCGCAGGAGTTCCATGCAGCGCCGCTTCCTGGTCACCGGTGGTGCCGGCTATGTCGGCAGCCATCTCGTCGCCGCCCTGGCGGCGCGCGGCGAGCACGTCGTGGTGCTCGACAATCTGCGCCTCGGCCATCGCGCCGCGGTGCCGGACGGCGTCGACCTGGTAGAGGCCGACCTCGCCGACGCGCCGGCGGTGGACGCCGTGCTGGCCGACGGCCCGTGGCAGGCCGTGTTCCACTTCGCCGCCCGCTCGCTGGTCGGCGAGAGCATGGCCCGGCCGTTCGAATACCTGACCGAGAACGGGTCCGTCGGCATCCGCCTGGTCGAGGCCTGCGTGCGCCATGGCGTCGCCCGCTTCGTGCTGTCCTCGACCGCCAACGTCTACGGCAATCCGCCGGTGGTGCCGATCCCCGAGGACGCGCCGACCGCGACCACCTCGCCGTACGGCGAGAGCAAGCTGATGATCGAGCGCGCGCTGTTCTGGGCGGCGCGCATCCACGGCCTGCGCTACGCCTGCCTGCGCTATTTCAACGCCGCCGGCGCCGATCCCGCGGGGCGGCTCGGCGAGGACCACACGCCGGAGACCCACCTGGTCCCGCTCGCGATCGACGCGGCACTCGGCCGGCGGCCGGAGCTGGTGATCTTCGGCGACGACTACCCGACCCCGGACGGCACCTGCATCCGCGACTATGTGCACGTGACCGACCTCGCCGAGGCGCACCTGCTCGCGCTCGAGCGGCTGGAGCGGGGCAGCATCACCTGCAATCTCGGCAACGGCAGCGGCCATTCCGTCCGCGAGGTGATCCGCACCGTCGAGGCGGTCGGCGGCCGGCCGGTGCCGGCGCGGCTGGGCGCTCGGCGGCCGGGCGACCCGGCGGTGCTGGTCGCCGCCTCGGACCTCATCCGCCGGGAGACCGGCTGGACGCCCCGGTTCGCCGCGCTGACCGAGATCGTGCGCACCGCCTATGCCTGGCGCGAGGCGCATCCCGATGGCTACGCGTCGTGACGCAGCTTCCAGCCGGCTGAACCGCACCCGTGGGCGGCCGCTTCTACGCGTGGCTCGGCGCGCGCCGGGGGCGCCAGGCCGGGCTGGCCGCGGCGGCGCTCGGCGCGCTCGCTGCCGCGGCCCTGCCTCCGGTGCACGCCGTGCCGGTGCTGCTGGTCAGCGTGCCGGGACTGCTGGCATTGTTCGGCGGCGCGCGGCGGCTGCGTGACGCCGCCTGGCTCGGCTTCTGGTTCGGCTTCGGCCACAACCTGTTCGGCCTCTACTGGGTCACCGAGGCCATCCTCATCGAGGCGGCGCGCTACTGGTGGTTCGTGCCGCTGGCGGTGCCCGGCCTCTCGGCGGTGCTGGCGCTGTTCATCGCCGCCGCTTGCGCCGCCGCCTGGCTGGTGCCGCCCGGCTGGCGGCGCGTGCTGGTGCTGGCCGGCGCCTGGGTGCTGGCCGACATGGCCAGGCAGTTCATCGGCACCGGCTTTCCCTGGAACCTCTGGGGCAGCGTATGGGAGTTTCCGGACGCGGCCGGTGACGTGCTGATCCAGCCGGCCGCCTGGATCTCGGTGCACGGCCTCACGCTGGCGACGCTGCTGCTCGCCGCACTGCCGGCGCTCGGCCGGCGCGCCTGGACGGCCGGTGTGCTGCTGGCGGTCGGCTGGGTCGGCTTCGGGCTCTGGAGGCTGCAGCTGCCGGAGCCGCCGGCACCCGGTCTCTCGGTCGTGCTCGTCCAGGGCGACGTCGTCGAGGGCCAGAAGTGGGACCGCGCGCTCGCGCTCGACGTGTTTCGCCGCCAGCTCGCGCTGACCGCGCGCGGCGTCGCCCAGGCGGCGCCCGGAGCCAAGGCGGTGGTCTGGTCGGAGACGGCGAGCCCGTTCCTGCTGCAGAGCGACGCGCCCGCCCGCCAGGCCATCGCCGCCGCCGCCAACGGCGATGCAAGCGCGAACGGCGGGGCAGGAGGGGTGCCCGCGCTGGTCGGCAGCGTGCGCTTCGACGACGACCGGCCGCGCAACAGCCTCATCGCGCTGTCGCCGGATGGCGCCATCGTCGCCGTCTATGACAAATGGCACCTGGTGCCGGGCGGCGAGTACCAGCCCAACTGGATACCGGTACCGGTGCAGATCGTGCCCGGCGGCGGCTTCGCGCCCGGTCCGGGGCCGCGCACACTGCACATCCCGGGCTTGCCGGCGGTCGGCGCGCTGATCTGCTACGAGACGATCTTTCCCGGCGAGGCGGTGGACGAGGCGGACCGGCCGGACTGGATGGTGAACATCACCAACGATGCGTGGTTCGGCAACTCGACCGGTCCGCGCCAGCATCTCGCGGCAGCGCGCATGCGGGCGGTCGAGGAGGGGCTGCCGCTGCTGCGCGCGGCCAACACCGGCATTTCGGCGGGCTTCGACGCGCGGGGCCGGGCGCTGGGGCGCCTCGGGATTGGCCGCGCGGGCGTGCTGGTCCTCCAGCTTCCCGGCCACCTGCCGCCGACTCCGTTCGCGCGTTGGGGGCTGTGGCTTCCCGGGCTGCTGGCGTTGGGGGTCGGCGCGATGGGGGCGGTCCCCCGCCATCGTGAGAAAGCATCTCTTTTTTGAACCATATTTCCAGTAATTGATTAAATCGGTTGACGATCCCCGGTTGTGATGTTAACGCTTTCTTCAGGCGGAGACACCGCGCTCCGCGGCAAACGCCGAGGCAAGGTCAGTCCCAATGTTGATGCGAAGTGGCAGAGGGGTTCCGGTCATGGCCGAGGACGACTTCCCCGAGCGGGTCGAGCGGGAATCCCGGCCCAGCCCGATCGACGTGCATGTCGGCTCCCGCATCCGCCTCCGCCGCACCCTGCTCGGCATGTCGCAGGAGCGGCTCGGCGAGGCGCTCGGCCTCACCTTCCAGCAGGTGCAGAAGTACGAGCGCGGCGTGAACCGTGTCGGCGCCTCGCGTCTGTTCGATCTGTCGCGCGTGCTCGACGTGCCGATCAGCTTCTTCTTCGACGACATGCCGGAGCCGCTCGCCGCCGGCCACGGGGCCGTCTCGGGCCGCCGCACCGGCTTCGCTGAGCCGCAGGAAGGATTTGGCGACGAGCCGCTGAACCGGCGCGAAACGCTGGAGCTGGTGCGCGCCTATTACCGCATCACCGACCCCTCGGTCCGCAAGCGGGTGTTCGAGCTGATCAAGTCGCTGGTCCCGGACGCCTGAAAGAACGGGGCCTGCGGCATTGCCCCAGCGGGGTCCAGGGGCGGAGCCCCTGGTCTCGTGACCCCGTTCAGTCGCGCAGCTGAGGATTGTCGAACACCGGGTGACGCCGCCGGTGCAGGGCGCCGACGAGCGCCCGGGCCAGGTCCCGCTTCTCCGCTTCGCCGAGTTCCGCCCCAACCTCCTCGCGCTGGTTGCGTGCCGCCAGCAGCAGCGCCGGCACTCGTCCCGGCCGCTCCTGCAGCACCACGTTCAGCCAGGCCGGATCGAGCCGCTGCTCGCGCCGTCGCCCGGCCGTATCGGTGCGGATCACGCGCAGCTCCGCCTCGGAGAGCATGATCAGCTCGCTCGCCCGCCGACGGCGCGCATTGGCCCGCAGCAGCAGGATCGCCGCGGTGATCTCCACCCCCGAGAACCCCGCGACCGGCCAGGCGCCCAGCAGCCAGAACACGCTCGTCGTCAGCAGCGACAGGCCGCAGATCGCGCCGATCAGCATGCGCAGGCCGCGCGGCGAGAGGCTGCGATGCGGCACCACCACCGCCTCGAACAGCACCCGGTCCCGCCCGGGCTCTCCCATCAACGCCTGCATGCCCGCTCCAGCCGGCCGCGCGCACAGTGACGGCGAAGCGGGGCACCGGCAAGCGCGGCTTGCCACCGCACGGCCGCGCGAGCGAGAAGGCGGCATGGCCGTCCCGCCCGCGCCGCGCCGAGCCGCCCGAAGGCCCCCGGCGATGCCCCGCGCCGACGTGCGGCGCTTCCTCGAGGCGCTGGCCCGGGCGAACCCAGATCCGCGCAGCGAGCTGACCTACGCCGATCCCTATACCCTGCTGGTCGCCGTCGTGCTCTCGGCCCAGACCACCGACGCCGCCGTCAACCGCGCGACGCAGACCCTGTTCGCCGAGGCCGCCACGCCCGACGCCATGGTCCGGCTCGGCGAGGCCGGCCTCGCGCGGCACATCCGCACGCTCGGCCTCTGGCAGGGCAAGGCGCGCAATCTCGTCGAACTGTCGCGCCGCCTGCTCGACCAGCACGCCGGTGCGGTGCCGGCCGACCGTGAGGCGCTGGAGGCGCTGCCGGGTGTTGGGCGCAAGACCGCCAACGTCGTGCTGAACGTCGCCTTCGGCCAGCCGACCATGGCGGTCGACACGCACATCTTCCGCCTCGGCAATCGCACCGGCATCGCCCCCGGGCGCACGCCGCGCGAGGTCGAGGAGGGCCTGCTCAGGCGCGTCCCGCCGGACCTGCTGCGCCAGGCGCATCACTGGCTGATCCTGCACGGCCGCTACGTCTGCAAGGCGCGGCTGCCGGAATGCTGGCGCTGCGTCGCGGCCGCGTGGTGCCGCTTCCCGGCGAAGACCCCGGCGCCCCCGGTGAAACCTCCGCGCAGGAGCTAGGCAGGCCGTGACCGCCGCCGCCACCGACATGCTCGGCGTGATCGACGTCCAGCCGACCTTCATGCCCGGGGGCGAGCTGCCGGTCGCCGACGGCGAGGCCGTGGTGCCCGCCATCAACCGGCTGCTCGCCCGGTTCGAGCACGCCTTCGCCACCCAGGACTGGCATCCGCCGGGCCATCTCTCCTTCGCCAGCTCGCATCCCGGCCGCGCGCCGTACTCGGAAATCGAGCTGCCGTACGGCCGTCAGACGCTGTGGCCCGACCACGCCCTGCAGGGCAGCCGCAACGCCGCCCTGCACCCCGGCCTCGACCAGTCCCGCATCGAGGCGGTGATCCGCAAGGGGTTCCGCCCGTCGATCGACAGCTACTCCGCATTCTTCGAGAACGACCGCAAGACGGTGACCGGGCTCGACGGCTGGCTGCGCGCCCGCGGCGTTCAACGCCTGTTCCTGGCCGGCCTGGCCACCGATTTCTGCGTCGCCTGGTCCGCCGAGGATGCCGTAGCACTGGGCTATGAGGTCATGATTTTGCAAGATTGCTGCCGCTCCATCGGCCTGCCTCTCGCGGCCGGCGGCACGACCCTGGATGCAGCGCGTTCCCGCCTTCTGGCACGTGGGGTGAAGTTCGCGACGGGATAGGAGTGCCGGCCGGGCGCCAAATCGTCAGCGGCGGCCCAATGTCGCTGCAACCCTGGATTGTAGACCCCTGAATTTGTGCTACCCTCCTACGGGACCGCTGCGGACCCTATGGAAACCTTCACCTCTCGACGGCTGCCTTCGCTGCGCAGCCTGCTGGCGGCGACCTTTGGCCTTGTGGCGCTGGTCGGTGCCAGCGGCGCCGCGCTGCTCGCCGGTCGCGACGCCGCCTCCCGCCTGCAGGCGGCGAGCGGGGCCGAACTGGCGAACCTCGCCCAGCAACTTGCCTCGGTGCTCGACCAGTCGCTGTTCGAGCGCTGGCGCGATGTGCGGATGGCTGCCGGGCTCGACAGCATGCGCGACCCCATCGCGGACACCGACACGCGCCGCCGTGTGCTCGACGAGATGCAGGCGACCTCCAGTCAGTACGGCCGTGTCGCCTTCATCGGCCCGCAGGGCCGCGTGCTGGCGGACAGCCGCCGACGGCTGGAGGGCCAGGATCTCTCGCGGAGCGATATATTCCGCACCGGCCGCGACCGTCCCGCCGTGGCCGACGGACACGGCCAGGCGCTCGCCGCCGCGGACGGCCCGGTCGCCATCAATCTCGCGGCACCGGTGCGGCAGGACGACGGCCGGCTGATCGGCGTGCTGCTGGCCGAGCTGCACCGCGACTGGGCGGCCGGGGTGGAGCACGGGTTCGCCTCGCTCGCCGGCCGTCTGCAGGGGGCCGCCTCGCTCGTCGTCGCCGGCGACGACACCGTGCTGCTCGGCCCGCCCTCCCTGGTCGGGCGAAAGCTGCCGGCAGCGCTGCGGGCGCTGGGGTCGCGCCCGCAGCGCTGGCCGGATGGGCGCGCCTATCTCGTCGGCCAGGCACCGACGCGCGGCTATCTCGACTTCCCCGGCCTCGACTGGACGGTGATGGTCCGCCAGGACGCGACGGCAGCGCTCGCGCCGGCCGCGCAGGCCCGCCGGCGCGCGACCCTCTGGGGCCTGGTCGGCGCCATCGCCGCCGCGCTGCTCGGCTCGGCGATCGCTGGCGCCATCGCCCGCCCGCAGGCGGCGCTCGCCGCCGCCGCCGCCCGCCTGCCCGAGGGCGGCGAGGCCGTGCAGTCACTCGCCGGGCACGCCCGCGCGGCCTGGTACCAGGAGGCCGCGACGCTGGCCGCCTCCCTCGCCGGCCTCGTCGCCCGGCTGCGCAGCCTCAACGAGACGCTGGAGGAGCGCGTGGCGATCCGCACCGTCGAGCTCGAGGAGACGCAGCGCGCGCTCTCGACCGCCCAGCGCATGGAGGCGCTCGGCCGGCTCACCGGCGGCATCGCGCACGACTTCAACAACCTGCTGCAGATCATGACCTCCGGCCTCGCCCTGCTCGACCGCTCGGAGGACCCTGCGCGCCGCCGCGCGCTGCAGCACGCCATGCACCAGGCGATCGAGCGCGGCGGGCGGCTGACCCAGCAGCTCCTCGCGTTTGCCCGTCGCCAGCCGCTGGCGCCCGAGCCGCTGGACCTGCGCCGTCGCGTCGAGGGCATCCGCAGCCTGCTCGAGCAGGCGCTCGGGCCGGAGACCGTCCTGCGCATCGACCTGCCGACGCGGCTGTGGTGGGTGCTGGCCGACGCCACCCAGCTCGAGGTTGCGCTGCTCAACCTTGCCGCCAACGCGCACGACGCGATGCCGGCCGGCGGCGCGCTGACCATCACCGCCGCCAACGAGGCGCTCGCCGAGGAACTCGGCAGCAGCGCCCCGCTGGTCGGCGACTTCGTCCGGCTCTGCGTCGCCGATACCGGCGGCGGCATGGCGCCGGACGTGCTCGCGCGCGCCTGCGAACCCTTCTTCACGACGAAGTCGGGCAGGGGCACCGGCCTCGGCCTGTCGCAGGTCTATGGCTTTGCCCACCAGTCCGGCGGCACCGTCCGCATCGAGAGCGAGCTGGAGGTCGGCACCACCGTCGGCTTGCTGCTGCCGCGCGCCAGCGTGCCCGTGGCCGACGGCGAGGAACCGCACCCCGCGGTCGCCGCCCTCGGCTGCGAGCGGCCGCTCGGCATCCTGCTGGCCGAGGACAACGACGATCTCGCGGCCCTGCTGATCGACCTGCTCGGCCAGCTTGGCCACAAGGTGGAGCGCGTCCATTCCGCGCCCGCGGCACTCGACGTGATGCTGCGGCGGACCGATTTCGACCTCCTGTTCACCGACGTCGTGATGCCCGGCGGCATGAGCGGCGTGGCGCTCGCGCGCGAGGTGCGCAAGCTGCTGCCCAGCCTGCCGATCGTGCTGACGACGGGCTACAGCGACATGCTCGGGGAGGTGCTGGCGACCGGCCTGCCGGTGCTGCGCAAGCCGTACCAGCTCGCCGACCTGAAGGCGGTACTGCCGGTCGGCGCGACGCAGCGCCCGGCGCGCGACAACGCCCGGGCCTGGCCGATCGCGACGTCGCCGATCATCGCGCGTTGAGCGTGATCGCCCGAATCACGCCTGCCGGCGCCGATCATGGTCCGACAAAGCCGACCAGCCGCTCCGCCTCGGCAACGATCGGATCGGCGATGGCGGCAGCCCGCCGTGCGCCATCGCGCAGGATGCCGTCCAGCGTCGCCGTGTCCGCCAGCAGCCGGCGCGTCTCTGCAGCGATCGGTGCCAGGCTCTCCACCAGCAGCGCGGCCAGCGCTTCCTTGAACGCGCCAAAACCTTTGCCGCCGTGCTCGCTCAGCACGTCCGCCGGCGTGCTGTCGGCCAGCGCCGCGTAGATGCCGACCAGGTTGCGCGCCTCGGGCCGCCCCTCCAGCCCCGCGGGCTCCGACGGCAGCGGCGCCGGGTCGGTCTTCGCGCGGCGCACCTTCTGCGCGATCAGGTCCGGCCCGTCCGACAGGTTGATCCGGCTCTGGTCGGAGGCGTCGGACTTCGACATCTTCTTCGTGCCGTCGCGCAGGCTCATCACCCGCGCCGCCGGCCCGAGGATCAGCGGCTCGATCGTCGGGAAGAATGCCACGCCGTAGTCGTGATTGAATTTTTGGGCGATGTCGTTGGCGAGCTCGAGATGCTGGCGCTGGTCGTCGCCCACCGGCACGCGGGTCGCGTGGTAGGCCAGGATGTCGGCGGCCATCAGGTTCGGATAGACGTAGAGCCCGGCCGACGCGTTCTCCCGGTCGCGTCCGGCCTTGTCCTTGAACTGCGTCATCCGGTTGAGCCAGCCGAGCCGGGCGACGCAATTGAAGATCCAGGCGAGCTGGGCGTGCGCGCGCACCGCCGACTGGTGGAACAGGATGTGCTTCTGCGGATCGATGCCGCAGGCGATGATGCTGGCCGCGAGCTCGCGCGTCTGCGTCGCTAGCTGGCGCGGGTCCTGCCAGACCGTGATGGCGTGCAGGTCGACGACGCAGTAGATGCACGCGTGGTCGCGCTGCAGCGCTACCCAGTTGCGGATCGCGCCGAGGTAGTTGCCGAGCGTCGGAATGCCGGAGGGCTGGATGCCCGAGAAGATGCGCTGCATGGCGCGTTGTCTGGCCTGGCCGCAGCCCGGTCAACCCCGCCATGCGCCGGTGCCGGCGGCGGTCGTCCTGCTGGCCGCGCTCACGCTCGCCGGCTGCGGTGGCGACGGGTCCTGCCGCTGCGGCTCGATCCACGTGCGCTGCCCGGCGCACGCCACCTGCTCGTGCAACAACAAGCTGCCGAGCTGCAAGCTGTAGGCCGCGGTCACGCCGCCGGCGCGGTCTCCCGCCGGCGCCGCAGCGCGGTGGCGGCGAACTCGCGCAGGTCGAACGCCTCGAGCGCCTGGCCGGCGCCGAGATAGGCGGCCAGGCCGATCGCCACCAGCGCCGCCAGGCCGATCGAGCGCCAGCCGTGCGCCGCCATCGGTGCATAGACCAGGCGCGCCGCGCCCCACAGCGCCGTCGCCATGATCGCCGCCGCCAGCCCCATGCGCGGCAGCTTTTTCCGCGCGCGCGCATCCACCGCGAACTGCCCGCGCCGCGCCAGGATCGCCCCGAGAATGCCGACATTGACCGTCGCCGCGACGCTGGAGGCCAGCGCCGGCCCCATATGCCGCAGCGGCACCATGAAGGCGAGGTTCAGCGAAAAGTTCAGCACGATGACGCCGAGGCTCACCTTCACCGGCGTCGCCGTGTCGCCGCGTGCGAAAAACCCCGGGCTCAGCACTTTTACCAGCACGAAAGCCGGCAGCCCGACCGCATAGGCGGCGAGCGACTGCGACGCCAGATGCACGCTGCGCATATCCATTGCGCCGCGCCCGAACAGCACCGCCATGACCGGCTCCGGCACCACCAGCAATGCGAGCGCCGCCGGCAATGTGAGAAAAAAAGCGTATTCCATCGCCCGGTTCATCGTCGCCGACGCCGCGTCCATCTCGCCCGACCGCACCTGGCGCGACAGCAGCGGCAGCAGCGCCGTGCCGACCGCGGCGCCGATCACCCCGAGCGGCAGCTGGTTCACCCGGTCGGCATAGTTCAGCAGCGCGACGCTGCCCGCCGGCAGCAGGCTCATGATGATGACATCGACGGCAAAATTGATCTGCGTGACGCCGCCGCCGATCAGCCCCGGCGCCATCCGTCGCATCAGCGCGCGCATCTGCGGCGTCAGCCGCGGCCGCGGCAGCCGCAGCCGCATGCCCGCCCGCGCCGCCGCCCAGGCCAGCAGCCCGAGCTGCACGACCCCCGAGGCGGTGATGCCCCAGGCCAATGCATGGCCGGGCGTCGGCATGTACGGCGTCAGCCACAGCATGCAGGCGATCGAGACGACGTTGAACAGCACGTAGGACGCGGTCGCCGCGGCGAATCGGTCGAGCCCGTTCAGCACGCCCGCGAACAGTGCCGCGAGGCAGATCAGCAGCAGGTAGGGAAAGGTGATGCGCGACAGCGTCACGGTCAGCGCGAACTTTGCCGGGTCGGCCGAAAAGCCCGGCGCCAGCAAGAACATCAGCTGCGGCATGAAAATCTCGCCGGCGATGGTCAGGCCGGCGAGCCAGAAGGCCAGCACGCCCAGGGCCTCGTCGGCGAAGCGCCGCGCCGCGTCCGGCCCCTCGGTCGCCAGCAGGCCGGAGAAGGCGGGGATGAAGGCGGCGTTGAACGCGCCCTCGCCAAACAGCCGGCGGAACAGGTTCGGCAGCTTCAGCGCGACGAAGAACGCGTCGGCCACCGGCCCGGTGCCGAGGATCGCGGCGATCAGCATCTCGCGCGCCAGCCCGAGGATGCGGCTCACCATCGTCCAGCCGCCAACCGTCAGGATGCCGCGCAGCATGCCGCCCCTTTAGAGCAATCTTGGCCCGATTGGAATCGCCCTGTGATTCCAATCGCATAAGGGTGGCAAAGGCCGGATCAGCCAGCCAGCAGATAGAACAGCAGCACCGACACCAGGATGGTCGCCGGCAATGTCAGTACCCAGGCCAGCATCATCGCGCGCACCGTCCCGCCCTGCACGCCCTGACCATCGCTGACCATGGTTCCCGGGACACCCGAGGAGACGATATGCGTCGTGCTGACCGGCAGCCCGTGCAGCCCGGCGGTGGCGATCAGCGTCGCGCCGACCAGTTCCGCCGAGCCGCCTTGCGCCGGGCTCATGCCGCGCTTGCCGATCCGCTCGCCGACGGTGCGCACTATCCGCTTGTAGCCCACCATCGTGCCGACGCCGATGCACAGCGCACTGAGGATGCGAACCCAGTCCGGCGCGTACTCGACGCTGCGCTTCAGCACCTGCCGCGCCTGGCCCGCTTCGGCTTTTTGCTCGGGTGACGCGGCCTTGCGTTCGACGACCAGCTTGAGCTCGGAATCAACTCGGTAGATGTCGCCGCGAACCGAGCGCCGGTCGGTGTCGGGTATGTCCGACATCGCGCGGATCGCACCGAAGCGCCGGCTGAGGCTGCGGGCGGACTGCACCGCCTACTGCTTCTGATCGTCCCCGAACGCCGCGATCAGCGGCATCGCCCGGCTGGTGGCGTCGGCGACCGCCTGCACGCGACCGGCGGGAAGCTGCATGTTGAGCGTGTATTGCAGCGGCATCAGGCCGATGATCGTCAGCATTATCAATCCGATGCTCTTCTGCCCGTCATTCGAGCCGTGCGCGAAGCTGACAGCCGAGCATGTCAGGATCAGGATGCCGCGCACCCACCATTTCGGCCGTTCGCCGGACTTCGGCGGCTCGAACAGCGGCCTGTCGCGGATCGCCCACCGCACCGCCTTGAACAGAATGGCCGCAAGCACGAACCCGGCGACCGGCGAGAGGAACAGCGAGTAGATGACCGAGCTGAGCTGGTCCCAGTCAACCTCCGCACCGAAGCCGCGATGGCTGGTCAGCGAATTGGCAAGTGCGATGCCGACGATCGCGCCGACGGTTGCGTGCGAGCTGGAGCAGGGCAGGCCGAGATACCAGGTGCTGATGTTCCAGAAGAGTGCGGCGATGAACACCGCCCCCAGCACCGCGATCGCCGGATTGCCGTCCGGCGGCGTCAGGACGTCCGGCGGGATCAGCTCGACCAGCGTGTAGGCTACGGCGATGCCGCCGAGCATGACGCCGGCAAAATTCAGCAGACCGGACCAGATCACCGCCGGCACCGGATCGAGGGAGTGCGTATAGATGACCGTGGCGACGGCGTTGGCGGTGTCGTGAAAGCCGTTCGAGAATTCGAACATGAGCACGAGGACGAGACAGCAGACGAGAAGCACAAAAGCTGCCGACGTCGCCGGGGCGACCGCGTTGAGCATCGGGACGGCCTGATGTTGGACGGGGCTGAAGGGTCGGAAGCCAACCTAGCCCGATCACATGGCGTGTCCATGGTCATGAATTCGTCACATCGGCGAGCGGCATTTTGCTGCGCCTCGCGCATGCCCAGGCGCCGCGACCAGCCCCCTGCTTTCCCCCGGCTGGATGTGCCGCGATACTCCGGGAGCTTCGCCGAGACGGGGGAGGAACGATGAAGATCACCGCAGTCGAGACGCACCTGATGAAAGTGAAGTTCGACATGGGCGCGCCGCCAAAAGCGATGGCCGGCATCGCCTGGGGCAGCATGGACACGCTGCTGGTCCGCGTCGTCACCGACCAGGGGCTGGAAGGCTGGGGCGAGGGGTTTGGGCACGCCGTCTGCCCGGCGACCCGCGTTGCCTTCGACACGCTGGTCGGCCCGGCGGCGCTCGGCCAGGATTTTCGGCCGATCCGCGCGCTGATGGCGCAGCTGCAGCAGCGCCTGCATCTGTTCGGCCGCAACGGGCCGGTGGTCTATGCGCTCGCGGCACTCGACGTGGCACTCTGGGACATCGCCGGCAAGGCGGCCGGCCTGCCGCTCTGCCGCCTGCTCGGCGGCCCGCCGCCGGCGCCGCGCCCCGCCTATGCCAGCCTGCTGCGCTACGGCGAGCCGGACGCGGTCGCCCGCGCCTGCGAGCGCGCCGCCGCCGCCGGCTACCGCCACGTCAAGCTGCACGAGATCGAGCTGCCGCTGATCGCCGCGGCGCGCCGGGCGCTCGGCCCGGACATCGCGCTGATGGTGGACTGCAACTGCCCCTGGACGATCCCGCAGGCGATCGACATGGCGCAGCGCATGGCCGAGCACGACCTGACCTGGCTCGAAGAACCGGTCTGGCCGCCGGAGGACCACGCCGGCCTGGCGCGTGTGCGCCTCGAGGGCCGCGTGCCGATCGCCGCCGGCGAGAACGCCGCCGGCCTGCACGATTTCCTCCACCAGTTCGAGGCCGACGCGCTCGACATCGCCCAGCCCAGCCTGGCGAAAATCGGCGGCATCACCGAGCAGCTGAAGATCGCCGCGCTGGCCGAGGCGCACGGCGTGCGCCTGGTGCCGCACTGCGCCTATTTCGGCCCCGGCTACCTCGCGTCGCTACACCTCGCCGGCGTGATCGCCCCGCACGCCCCGTTCGAGCGCCTGTTCGTCGACCTGGAGGCGAGCCCGTTCCACGACCTCGTCACCGCACCGGGCGGCATGGTCCCTGTCCCGGACGGTCCCGGCCTCGGCTGCGACCCCGATCTTTCCGTCCTGCAACGTTTCCGCGTCGGCGAACCGACGGTGCTGCGCGCCTGACGCGATTCGAATGAGGGCTGCATGCAATGAGCAAGATCGTCACCTGCCTGTGGTTCGACCGCGGCGAAGCGAGCAAAGCCGCCGCCTTCTACGCCGCCACGTTTCCCGACAGCCATGTCGGCCCGGTGCACCGCGCGCCCTCCGACTATCCCGCCGGCGCCGAGGGCGACGAACTGATGGTCGAATTCACCGTGCTCGGCCAGGCCTTCGTCGGCCTGAACGGCGGCTCGGGCGTCCAGCCCAACCAGGCC
>JAFAYA010000039.1 GCA_019240635.1 Acidisphaera sp.
CGCGGGATCTGTCGACCGCCCAGCGTTCCCCGCGCACGCGGGGATGAACCGGTCGGGCTAGCCATCGGTGGATCCTGCCTTCAGCGTTCCCCGCGCACGCGGGGATGAACCGCTGGCTTGGCGGTTCGGGGCGGACACGAAGCGGCGTTCCCCGCGCACGCGGGGATGAACCGTTCCAGGCCGCGGCACAGGCCGCGATGGCGCGGCGTTCCCCGCGCACGCGGGGATGAACCGCTGGCGATACTGCCGAGCGATCCGTCGCACAGGCGTTCCCCGCGCACGCGGGGATGAACCGTCTTCGCTCATGCTCAGCGCCTCCCGCCGAACGCGTTCCCCGCGCACGCGGGGATGAACCGCTGGTGACGGGAAATCCCGGCCGGCGGCCGCTGCGTTCCCCGCGCACGCGGGGATGAACCGGCCAATCAGTCTGGCGGTATTGTCGATAGGCGGCGTTCCCCGCGCACGCGGGGATGAACCGGCTGCCATCGAGCTGGAAGCCCACGCGAGGGCGCGTTCCCCGCGCACGCGGGGATGAACCGGCCCAGGAGACGGCGCGGCAGGATCAGATCGAGCGTTCCCCGCGCACGCGGGGATGAACCGGACGCGGCGCGCAGGGCCTACCTCGCTGCGCTGCGTTCCCCGCGCACGCGGGGATGAACCGCGAGCCGCACGAATACCGAGGAGGACCGCCGCGCGTTCCCCGCGCACGCGGGGATGAACCGATTTTTGACCACCACCGTCACACGCTGCGCGAGCGTTCCCCGCGCACGCGGGGATGAACCGGCGGAGGAGGACCTGGCGGCGCTCGGTGACGCGCGTTCCCCGCGCACGCGGGGATGAACCGGGCATCGGCGGCGGCTACGCGGGGCTGGACGGGCGTTCCCCGCGCACGCGGGGATGAACCGCCTGCGGTAATTGTCCACCATGATTTGTGCCCGCGTTCCCCGCGCACGCGGGGATGAACCGGCGGGTATCCTTCTTTGATAAGCGACAGCACAGGCGTTCCCCGCGCACGCGGGGATGAACCGGCCGCTACGTTGACACGTGTAATTGTCGCGTGGCGTTCCCCGCGCGCGCGGGGATGAACCGGAGGGCTATCGCCTCTACGCACTGGGCGAGAAGCGTTCCCCGCGCACGCGGGGATGAACCGGATTTCGCGCCGCGCTCGTTCGTCTTCTGCGCGCGTTCCCCGCGCACGCGGGGATGAACCGGCCGCGGCCTGGAGGCGGCGTACTGGGCGCAGGCGTTCCCCGCGCACGCGGGGATGAACCGGGCGGGCAATGGGATGATCGGACGCTGGCCGAGCGTTCCCCGCGCACGCGGGGATGAACCGGCGCGGAACTGTCATGGTGCAAGCGAAACGGCGCGTTCCCCGCGCACGCGGGGATGAACCGAACTCCATGATGTGCGCTGTCAGGTCGGCTGAGCGTTCCCCGCGCACGCGGGGATGAACCGTTGTGCGCGGCCTCGTGCATCGCCTCTTGGATGCGTTCCCCGCGCACGCGGGGATGAACCGGTGGCCGATCGCCGCCGCGTGGGCCGGCCCTAGCGTTCCCCGCGCACGCGGGGATGAACCGGCGCAGGTGCGCGGCGTCTACGGGCAGGACGTGCGTTCCCCGCGCACGCGGGGATGAACCGGAAATTGCCCCGGCTTTGCGTGCGGCCTCGATGCGTTCCCCGCGCACGCGGGGATGAACCGGGGCACCATCCGTCTAGGCTAGCGGCGAAGCCGCGTTCCCCGCGCACGCGGGGATGAACCGGCTGCGGTAGTGGGAAGAAAGACGCAGCCGAAGCGTTCCCCGCGCACGCGGGGATGAACCGAAAGTGGCCCGTAGCATTCAGGGCGAGCCTACGCGTTCCCCGCGCACGCGGGGATGAACCGAGCGTGCCACTCCGCCAGCGTTTGGAAAAAGCGCGTTCCCCGCGCACGCGGGGATGAACCGTATCCGGATACCACTGCGGGCAGACGTGCGTGGCGTTCCCCGCGCACGCGGGGATGAACCGGATTCGACATATTTGCGAAAAATCGGGGGTCCGCGTTCCCCGCGCACGCGGGGATGAACCGTTGCTCGGCACCTTCAGGTTGCGCACGACGTGGCGTTCCCCGCGCACGCGGGGATGAACCGCGGAAACGAACGCCTCTGTCCGCCCGACGCGCGCGTTCCCCGCGCACGCGGGGATGAACCGTCGTAGGCAACCTCGCGCGACGCCGACCAGCGGCGTTCCCCGCGCACGCGGGGATGAACCGCAGATCGCCAAATCATGGGGCTATGACTGATGGCGTTCCCCGCGCACGCGGGGATGAACCGTCGTGGGACGAGCGGTCGCTGTGGCTGCGGGCGCGTTCCCCGCGCACGCGGGGATGAACCGATCGACCGCTACCTGGCGGAAACGGGTCGCACGCGTTCCCCGCGCACGCGGGGATGAACCGCGGCAGGTGCCACACCTCGCCGAACGGATCCTGCGTTCCCCGCGCACGCGGGGATGAACCGGCGGCGTATTTTGGTGTCATGCACCGCACTCAGCGTTCCCCGCGCACGCGGGGATGAACCGCCTTGGACTGCGCGATCGTTGGGTACTGCGGAGCGTTCCCCGCGCACGCGGGGATGAACCGGCCGTTCCTTTTTCGGCATGTCATGGCTTGTGGCGTTCCCCGCGCACGCGGGGATGAACCGGCGGTCGAGGATTTCCAGTTCGAGAACCGCATGCGTTCCCCGCGCACGCGGGGATGAACCGCAGCCCGGGTGCTGCATCGCCTTGAACTGCAGGCGTTCCCCGCGCACGCGGGGATGAACCGTCGGGATCGCCGTCGATCATGTCGAGCCGGTCGCGTTCCCCGCGCACGCGGGGATGAACCGGCGTCCGTAACCGGGCACCCGGCCAACGGCGGGCGTTCCCCGCGCACGCGGGGATGAACCGGAGTCGAGCGCAACGCACAGAACACAATCGGCGCGTTCCCCGCGCACGCGGGGATGAACCGTTCTTCCAGCGCGATCCGCTGGAGGTGGACATGCGTTCCCCGCGCACGCGGGGATGAACCGCAGAACAAGATGGTCTACGCCGGCGACAAGGCGCGTTCCCCGCGCACGCGGGGATGAACCGGCCCAGGCGCCGCCGGACAGGATGCCGTCCAGGCGTTCCCCGCGCACGCGGGGATGAACCGGCGCTGGGGCGGATCGGCGCGGCGGCGGATTGGCGTTCCCCGCGCACGCGGGGATGAACCGCCGTGCTGCGCGTGCTGGCCTGGGTGATGGCCGCGTTCCCCGCGCACGCGGGGATGAACCGGCGAACAGCTCGGGCGGCGCGTGGCCGTCGATGCGTTCCCCGCGCACGCGGGGATGAACCGCAGCATGACGTTCCAGTTTCGGCCGGCGGTGCGCGTTCCCCGCGCACGCGGGGATGAACCGGGGGGTCGGCTGCTCGCCTGATCGTCAGGCGGGCGTTCCCCGCGCACGCGGGGATGAACCGCCGCACATGGGACGCGAGGAGATCGGCGCTAAGCGTTCCCCGCGCACGCGGGGATGAACCGGTCGTAGTTGGAGCAGGTCGCGCTCGCGCTCGGCGTTCCCCGCGCACGCGGGGATGAACCGGGCCACGCCGGGTCGTCATCCCACAACCACTCGCGTTCCCCGCGCACGCGGGGATGAACCGAGCGACCTCGCCATCCCCGAGCCGCCAGCCAAGCGTTCCCCGCGCACGCGGGGATGAACCGCGGTCGCAGACGATCCGAGCACCATCGCCGCAGCGTTCCCCGCGCACGCGGGGATGAACCGGGCTTTCCTGGGATGCGGTCTCGGCCGCGCTCGCGTTCCCCGCGCACGCGGGGTCGCGCAGAACTTCCAGGGTCGTTGCCGCGCCGACGATACCGGCGCCGATGACGACGACGTGCTGCGTGTCAGCCAGCCGCGGCGACCGCGCGCTTCGCCATTACCGTGATCAGGTGGGCGCGGTATTCGGCGCTGCCATGAATGTCGCTGTTCAGCGCCTCCGGCGAGGTCTTGATCTTCGCGACGGCGTCCGGCGACCAGGATTTGCCAAGCGCCTCCTCCATCTCCTTGTGGCGGAATACGCCGTTCTGCGCCGCCCCGGTGATCGCCACGCGCACGCCGGCCGACGATTTTGCGACGAACACGCCAACCATGGCGTAGCGTGAGGCCGGGTTGCGGAATTTGGCGTAGGCCGACTTCTCGACCGGCAGCGGGAACTCGATTTCCGTGATGAGCTCGCCGGGCTCCAGCGCGGTCGTGAACATGCCCTGAAAATAGTCATCCGCCGCGATGCTGCGCTTATCAGTGCGGATCGTCGCGTTCAGCGCCAGCACCGCCGCCGGGTAGCAGGCCGTCGGATCGTTGTTGGCGAGCGAGCCGCCCATCGTGCCGCGGTGGCGGACCTGGGTGTCGCCGATCCAGCCGGCCATCGTCGTCAGGCCCGGGATCGCCTTGGCGATGTCGGGCGACGTGGCGATGGCATGGTGCGTGGTCATCGCGCCGATCACGACGCGGTTGCCCTCGGCGCGGATGCCGGACAGGCCGAGCCCCGCCAGGTCGATCACGGCGGAGGGCTTGTTCAGCCGCTGCTTCAGCACGGGTATGAAGGTCTGGCCGCCGGCCAGCGCTTTCGCATCGGCGTCGGCGCCGAGCAGCTTGACCGCATCGGCGATGCTGGTCGGCTTATGATAGGTGAATTCGTACATCGCGCTCCCCTATTCCGCGGCCATCGCGGGGCGGCCCGGCTGCATGCCCCCCTGCATGATCGACCAGATCTTTTCCGGTGTCGCCGGCATGTCCAGGTGGCGCACGCCGTAGTCGCGCAGCGCGTCGATCACGGCGTTGATCACCGCCGGCGGGCTGCCGATCGCGCCCACCTCGCCGCAGCCCTTCGAGCCCAGCGGGTTGTGCGTGCACATCGTGCTCTCGGTGCCGACCGTGATGTCGGGCAGGTCCTCGGCGCGCGGCATCGTGTAGTCCATGAACGAGCCGGTCAGCAGCTGGCCGTTCGCGTCGTAGACCGCGTTCTCCATCAGCGCCTGGCCGACACCCTGGGCGACGCCACCCTGCACCTGGCCTTCCACGATCATCGGGTTGATGACCCGGCCGATGTCGTCGACGGCGGTGAAGCGCACGACGCGCGCCATGCCGGAGTCTCCCTCGATCTCCACTTCGCAGATGTGGCAGCCGCCCGGGAAGGTGAAGTTCTTCGGGTCGTAGAACGCGGTCTCGTCGAGGCCGGGCTCGAGCTCCTCGATCGGGTAGTTGTGCGGCACGTAGGCGGCGAGCGAAATCTCCGCCAGCGCCTTGCTCCGGTCCGTACCGGCCACCGAGAATTTTCCGTCCTTGAACTCGATGTCCTCGGCAGAGGCTTCCATCAGATGGGCGGCGATGCGCTTGCCCTTGGCGACAACCTTGTCGATCGCCTTCACCATCGCCGAGCCGCCGACCGCCAGGCTGCGGCTGCCGTAGGTGCCCATGCCGAACGGGATTTTTTGCGTGTCCCCGTGCACTACCTCGACCTGCGCGATCGGCACGCCGAGTTTCTCTGCGACGATCTGGGCGAAGGTCGTCTCGTGCCCCTGGCCGTGGCTGTGCGAACCGGTCAGCACGGAAACCGAGCCGGTCGGGTGCACACGGATGGTCGCCACCTCATAGAGCCCGGCGCGGGCGCCGAGCGAGCCGACCACGTGGCTCGGCGCGATGCCACAGGCCTCGATGTAGGTGGACATGCCGATGCCGCGCAGCTTGCCCTTGGCGGCCGACTGCTTGCGGCGCTCCTCGAATCCAGCCCAGTCGGCGGCCTTCAGCGCCCCGTCCAGCGTCGCGAAATAGTCGCCGCTGTCGTACTGCAGCGCCACCGGCGTCTGATACGGAAAGGCGTCCTTCGGGATGAAATTCTGCCGGCGCAGCTCCACCCGGTCGCGGCCGGTGTCGCGGGCGATCACATCGGCCAGCCGCTCCAGCAGGTAGCTCGCCTCCGGCCGCCCGGCGCCGCGATAGGCGTCGACCGGAACGGTGTTGGTGAACACCGCCTTCACTTCGGCGTAGATCGCCGGCGTCCGGTACACGCCGGCCAGCAGCGTGGCGTAGAGATAGGTCGGCACGCAGGGCGCGAACGTCGAGAGATAGGCGCCCATGTTGCACAAGGTGCGGACGCGCAACGCCAGGAAATTGCCCTGCTCGTCGAGCGCCATCTCGGCCGTGCTCTCATGGTCGCGGCCGTGCGCGTCGGACATGAAGCTCTCGTTGCGCTCGGCCGTCCACTTCACCGGCCGCTTCAGCTTGCCGGCCGCCCAGGTGACGATCGCCTCCTCGGCATAGTGGTAGATCTTGCTGCCGAAGCCGCCGCCGACATCCGGCGCGACCACGCGCAGCTTGCTCTCCGGCACGTGCAGCACGAAGGCGCCCATCAGCAGGCGGATGACGTGCGGGTTCTGGCTCGTGGTGTAGAGCGTGTAGTCGCCTGCTGCGTCGTGGTCGCCGACCGCCGAGCGCGGCTCCATGGCATTCGGCACCAGGCGGTTGTTGGTGAGATCGAGCTTCACCACGGTCGCCGCGCGGCCGAAGGCGGCGTCCACCGCGTCCTTGTCGCCGATATGCCAGTCGTAGCAGATGTTGCCGGCGACGCCGTCGTGCACCTGCGCGGCACCCTGGGCGACCGCCTGGCGCAGATTGGCGATCCCCGGCAGGTCCTCGTAGTCGATGACGAGGCGCTCGGCAGCGTCCTTGGCCGCCTGCCGCGTCTCGGCGATCACCACCGCGACGGGGTCGCCGACATGGCGCACCTTGCCGACGGCGATGACGGGATGCGGCGGCTCAGCCATCGGCGTGCCGTCCTTGTTGTGGATCTGCCAGCCGCAGGGCAGCCCGCCGAGCCCGTCCGCCTCGATATCCTTGCCGGTGAACACCGCGTGCACGCCGGGCGCCATCGCCGCCGCCGCGGTGTCGATGCCGCGGATGCGCGCGTGCGGCCGGTCGGCCCGGCGGATGAAGGCATAGAGCTGGCCAGGGCGGTTGATGTCATCCACGTAGTTGCCGCGGCCGGCCAGGAACCGCCCGTCCTCCTTGCGGCGGACGGAGGCACCGATCCCTTCGAAGCCCATTGGATGTCTCCCCCCGAGGTGCCGTGTCCTCCGCCGCTATTCGGCGGCGGCCGGGACCTGCTTGCCGTGCATCAGCGGCCAGGCCGCCGCGATCGCCTTGACGATGTTGTGGTAGCCGGTGCAGCGGCAGAGGTTGCCCTCGAGCCCCTCCCGGATCTCGTGCTCGGTCAGTCCGTCGGGATGCATCTGCACGAGGTCGATCGCGCTCATCACCATGCCCGGCGTGCAGAAGCCGCATTGCAGCGCGTGGTGCTCCCTGAACATCTCCTGCATCGGGTGCAGGGTGCCGTCCGGCTTGGCCAGGCCTTCAATGGTGGTGACCGACGCGCCCTCCGCCTGCAGCGCCAGCATGGTGCAGGACTTGATGGAGCGCCCGTCCACGTGCACGACGCAGGCGCCGCACTGGCTGGTGTCGCAGCCGATATGCGTGCCGGTCAGCCCGAGTTTTTCCCGCAACAACTCGACCAGCAGGGTGCGCCCTTCGACCTCGACCGCATGGCTCTTGCCGTTCACCGTCAGGGATAGCTGAGGCATCGTAATCCCCCCAATCTGGCGCACCCCGGCGTCCGGGCTGCTCGGCAAGTTTGGTCGCCGGGCGCGCGGATGGTCAAGGCACCTGGTTCAAGGCCGGGCGCTTGCGCGGCTCGGTTCGCCCCCGCACCATCCGCCGGCAGATGGGCGCCGGTTCGACATGAGCGACCTCTGGCTGTGGGTCGAGAGGCATCAATGGCTCGCCGCCTGGGTGCAGGGCATCGGCAGCCTGCTCGCGGTCGCCGGCGCCGCGATGATCGCGCTGCTCGAGCACTTCGCCCATCTGCGCCAGCTGCGCAGGGAACGCGCGCTGCGCGCGACGGTGCTGGTCATCACGTTCTGGCCCGCGCTCGCCGAGGTCGAAGCGGCGATGCGGGCCTGCCTCGGCAATCTCGAGGCCGCGGCCACCGGCCGCGCCCCGCCGTTCCAGGCCGGGCCGGACTATTACGGCCGCTATCGCGTCGCGCTGCCGCCGATCCTGCGCGAGTTCATGCGCGACGTCTACCTGCTGGACGAGCGGCTGGCGGCGAACATCCTGGAGCTGATCGCCCTGGTCGAGCGGCACAACCGCATCGTCGATACGCGCGAGGCCGCGGAGGTGCCGATCAACGCGGTGCTCGCGCGCGATTTCCTGGCCGGAGCGCTCGCCCCCGCGCAGCGCAGCATCGCGATGATGAAGCCGATCTTTGACCGGGTGGTCGACCGGGGGGCCGGCGGCGGGGCCAACCGGGCGGTCGATCCGGCCGGGGCTGCCTGACGCGCCCTGCGCGACCGTCAGGCGTGATGCGGCAGCAGCCGCTCGGTCTGCACGGCAACCGAGGCGTCGAGATGGCAGGCCGAGAGATGCGCCTCGCCGACCGGGCGCAGCAGCGGCTCCTCGACGCGGCAGCGGTCGAACACGAAGGGGCAGCGGGTGTGGAAGCGGCAGCCGGAGGGCGGGTTGATCGGGCTCGGCACGTCGCCGCGCAGGATGATGCGGTCGCGCTTCGCCAGCGGGTCCGGCACCGGCACCGCCGAGAGCAGCGCCTTTGTGTAGGGATGGTGCGCCCGGCTGAACAGCGTGCGCCGGTCCGTCAGCTCGACGATCTTCCCGAGGTACATCACGCCGACCCGGTGCGTCAGGTGCTCGACGATCGCCAGGTCGTGGCTGATGAACAGCAAGGCGAGGCCGAGTTCGTCCTGCAGTTCGGCGAGCAGGTTGACGATCTGCGCCTTGACGGACACGTCGAGCGCCGAGACCGCCTCGTCGCAGATGATCAGGTCGGCGCCGGGAGCGAGGGCGCGGGCGATGCCGATGCGCTGGCGCTGGCCGCCGGAGAATTCGTGGGGGTAGCGGCGCAGCGCGTCGCGCGGCAGGTGCACCTTGTCCATCAGCGCGGCGATGCGGTCGTCCAGCTCGGAACCGGACTTCGCCAGGCCGAAATTGACGACCGGCTCGGCCAGGATGTCGCGCACGCGCATGCGCGGGTTGAGGCTGCTGAACGGGTCCTGGAACACCACCTGCACGCGCCGGCGCAGCGGGCGGAGCTGTCGCGCCGGCAGGGTGTCGATGCGCGCGCCGTCGAGCCAGATTTCTCCCTCGGTCGGATCGAGCAGCCGCAGGATGGTCTTGCCGACCGTGGACTTGCCGCAACCGCTCTCGCCGACGACGGAGAGGGTTTCGCCGCGACGCAGGGTGAAGCTGACGCCGTCCACCGCGTGCACCTTTCCGGTGCTGAGGCCGAGCAGGCCGCCATGCAGCGCAAAGTGCTTCTTCAGCCCGACCACGTTCAGCAGCGGAACGCCGCTCGCCTGCAGCGCCGCGGCGGCCGCTTCAGGCGGCAAGCCGGCGCTCCGCGTAATGGCAGGCCACCAGATGGCCGGGCGCCTTCGCCTCCACGGCCGGCGCGACCGCGCGGCAGAAGTCGGTGACATCAGGGCAGCGCCCGGCGAACGGACAGCCGACGATGGGCGCGCGCAGGCTCGGCACCTGGCCGCGGATTTCCGCGAGCTTCCCGCGCCCGCCCGGCGCCAGCGATGAGCCGAGCCGCGGCACCGCGCCGAGCAGGCCGCGCGTGTAGGGGTGCTGCGGGTTGGCGAAGATTTCCGTGACCGCCGCCTCCTCCACCTTGCGGCCGGCGTACATCACGACGACCCGCTCCGCCATTTCCGCGACCACGCCGAGATCGTGCGTGATCAGCATAATCGCTGCCCCCACGCGCGCCTTCAGGTCACGCATCAGGTCGAGGATCTGCGCCTGGATCGTGACGTCGAGCGCCGTCGTCGGTTCGTCGGCGATCAGCAGCTTTGGGTTGCAGGCCAGCGCAATCGCGATCATCACACGCTGCCGCATGCCGCCCGAGAGCTGGTGCGGGTATTCGCGCACGCGGCGGGCGGGGGCGGGAATGCCGACCATCGCCAGGATCTCGATCGCCCGCTGCTCCGCCTGACGCGTAGAGAGGCCCTGATGCAGGCGCAGGCTCTCGCCGATCTGCCGGCCGACGGTCAGCACCGGGTTCAGCGAGGTCATCGGCTCCTGGAAGATCATGCTGATGTCGTTGCCGCGCAGCTTGCGCATCTCCGGCTCGGCGAGCGCCAGCAGGTCGCGGCCCTGAAAGGCGATGCGCCCGGCGATGCGGCCGGGCGGCTCGGCGATCAGCCGCAGGATCGACATCGCGGTGACCGACTTGCCGCAGCCGCTCTCGCCGACCACCGCGACCGTCTCGCCGGAGCCGATCGCGAAGGAGACGCCCTCGACGGCGCGCACGACACCCTCGGCGGTCGCGAAATGCGTCTGCAGCCGCTCGACCTCGAGCAGCGCCATCAGAGCCGCCGCGCCGCGCGGGGATCGAGCGCGTCGCGCAGCCCGTCGCCCAGCAGGTTCACCGCCAGCACGGTCACCGACAGGAACGCCGCCGGGAAGAACACGATGTACGGCTTCACCTGCCAGAGCGCCCTGCCCTCGGCCATGATGTTGCCCCAGGAGGGGATGATCGGCGGCGTTCCGGCGCCGATGAAGGAGAGGATCGCCTCGATGATCATCGCCGAGCCGCAGATATAGGTCGCCTGCACCATCAGCGGCGCCAGCGTGTTCGGCAGGATGTGGCGGAGGATGATCTTCCAGCCCGGCGTGCCCGCGGCGACCGCCGCCTCCACGTACGGCTGCTCGCGCAGGCTGAGCACGAGGCCGCGCACCAGGCGCGAGACCTGCGGCACCTGCGGCACGGTGATCGCGATGATGACGTTCTGCACGGAGCCGCGCGTCAGTGCCATCAGCGCGATCGCCAGCAGGATGCCGGGGATCGCCATCAGCCCGTCCATCACCCGCATGATCACCGCGTCGGTCCAGCGCACGTAGCCCGAGACGAGGCCGATCAGCATGCCGATCGCCGATGACAGCAGGGCGACGGCGAAGCCGACCAGCAGCGAAACCCGCGCCCCGTACATCACCCGCGAGTAGATGTCGCGCCCGAGCATGTCGGTGCCGAACCAGTATTCTCCGGATGGCGCGCGCAGGCGGCGGGCCGGCGCGAGCGCCGTCGGATCGACGGTGTGCAGCACCGGCGCGAACACGGCGATCAGCAGCATCACGGCGAGCAGCGCGCCGCCGGCGAGGATCGTCGGATGCCGGTAGGCGAAGGTCCCCACCCGCCCGCGGCGGCGCGGCGGGGGCAGCACGTCCGGCAGCGCCGGTGCGGCGACCGCGTCCGGGGGAACGACCGCGCTGCTCAATAGCGGATCCTCGGGTCGAAGAAGGTGTAGGAGAGATCGACCAGCAGGTTGACCAGCACGTAGGCAAAGCTGAACAGCAGCACGACGCCCTGGATCACCGGGTAGTCGCGCCGCAGGATCGCGTCCACCGTCAGCCGCCCCAGCCCGGGGATCGCGAACACCGTCTCGGTCACCACCGCTCCGCCGATCAGCAACGCGACGCCAAGGCCGATCACCGTGACGATCGGCACCGCGGCGTTCTTCAGCGCGTGCAGGAACAGCACGGCGTACTGGCCGACCCCCTTGGATTTCGCGGTGCGCACGTAATCCTGCGACAGCACCTCCAGCATCGTCGCCCGGGTGATGCGCGCGATCAGCGCGATGTAGATGCCGCCCAACGTGACCGCCGGCAGGATCAGGCTCTTCAGGAACGGCCAGAAGCCATGGCTGATCGAGGTGAACCCCTGCACCGGCAGCCAGTCGAGCTGCAGCGCGAAAATGTAGGCCAGCACGTAGCCGATTACGAACACCGGCACGGAGAACCCGATCACCGCGTTCACCATGATCAGCCGGTCGATCCACGATCCCTGCTTCCACGCCGCCAGCACGCCCATCGGCACCGCGATGACGATCGAGAGGACCATGGTGAGCAGCATCAGCGACACGGTCGGCTCGACGCGCTGCGCGATCAGGTGGGTAACCGGCAGATTGGTGAAGATCGACGTGCCGAGGTCGCCGTTCAGCACGTGCCAGAACCAGTCGGCGAAGCGCACCAGGAACGGCCGGTCGAGGCCGAGCTGGGCGTGGATGCGGACGATGTCGGCCGGGGTCGCCTGATCGCCGGCGATGATGGCGGCGGGGTCGCCCGGCGCGATGTAGAGCAGCGAGAACACGAACATCGCGACCACCGCCATCACCGGAATGGTCGCCAGCACGCGCCTGACAATGTAGGCCAGCATCAGCCGTTCCGCGCCCGCGCCTCGCTCATCCCGGGCCAGCCTGCCCGAAATCCGGGGAGGGCGCCAGAAATCCCCGGGGTCGCAAGCGGCTGGCCAGCGACGCCGTCACGCGGACCGGCGGACATTCCAGAACAGTACGAAGCCGTTCAGTATGCCTTCCAGCTCCGTCTTGTAGGCGGTCGGCTGATAGAGCTGGCCGAGCGGGTAGAACGGCACCTCGTCGAACACGTCCTGCTGGATTTGCGCGCAGACCCGCTTCTGCGCCTGGGCGTCCGGCGCATCGAACCAGGCGGTACGGAGCTGCTCGAGCTTCGGCATGTCCGGCCAGCCGAACCATCCGCCGCCGCCGTTGCCGCGCAGCGCCAGGTCGACCGCCGGATTGAAGTTGTCGAGCCCGCTCCAGTAGGTGAAGAAGACGTTCCACCCGCCCTTGTCGGGCGGGTCTTTCTTGGCCCGCCGCTGCACCACGGTACCCCAATCCACGCCCTGATAGTCGACGTTCACGCCGACCCGCTTCAGCAGGTCGGCGCCGACATTGGCGATGGCGTTGATGATCGGGAAATCGGTGCCGGTCAGCAGCACGACGGGCTCGCCCTTGTAGCCCGATGCGCGGACGTCCGCGCGCACCTTTTCCAGGTCGTGCGGGCCGTTCAGCACGGCCATGCCGGCATCGGTCGCCATCGGCGAGCTTGGGCAGAACGCGCCGATCCCGGTATGCGACAGCTTCGGGTCGCTGCCGGCCGCGGCGGTCATGAAATCGGCCTGGTTGATCGCCGGCAGCAGCGCGCGGCGGAACGCCGGGTTGTCGAACGGCGGATAGAGGAAGTTGGGCCGCATGTAGCCGAGGAAGCCCGTCGGGTCCTGCACCGCGACCTTCAGCTTGCCATCGCGCCGCAGCAGCGGCAGCAGGTCGCCCGGCGGGTTCTCCCACCAGTCCATCTCGCCGCTCTGCATCGCACCGGCGGCGGTCGCCGAATCCGGGATGACGTTCCACTCCACCCGGTCGAAATTCGCGATTTTGGGGCCGGCGGTGAAGGACGCGGTGCCGCCGTCGCGCGGCCTGTAGTCGGCGAACCGCGCGTAGGCGACGCGGGAGCCGGGAACGCGCTCGTCGGCCAGGAAGCGATACGGGCCGCTGCCGACCATTTCTGTCACCTGGGTGAACGGGTCGGTCTTTGCCAGGCGCTCCGGGATGATGGCGCAGATATTGCTGCCGGTCTTGCCGAGCGCGTCGGGCAGCAGCGGGAACGGCTTCTTCAGACGGAAGACGAGGGTGCGGTCATCGGGGGCGGACAGCTCATCGGTCGCGGCCATCAGCGCGCCGCCGAACGCGTCGCGCTTGCCCCAGCGTTGGATGCTGGCGACGCAGTCGCGCGCCAGCACCGGCGTGCCGTCGTGGAATTTCAGCCCGTCGCGCAGCTTCAGCGTCCACTGCTTGCCGTCGGCGTCGGTGGTCGCACCCTCGACCATCTGCGGCTGCGCCGCGTAGCTGTCGTCCTGACCGTACAGCGTGTCGAAGACGAGGAAGGCGTGGTTGCGCGTGACGTAGGCGGTCGTCCAGATCGGGTCGAGCGTTGCGAGGTCGGATTGCGGAATGAATTTTAGCACCCGCGCGGCTTCACCCGATGCGATGTGCGGGGTGGCGAGTGCCGCGATGCCGGCGGACGCGGCGGCCCCCTGGACGAACGTGCGTCGCTTCATGCCGAGCCCTCCGGTTTGTGCATTGCGGCGGACGATGCCGGGCGGCCGACGCCCGTGCAAGCGGCATCGCGCGCCGGCGGCACGCCGAACAGCCCGAGCCGGTCGGCTCGCACCCGCCGCTCGTCGCCGAGCCGCCGGGTGAGGCCGGCGCGGTCGAAGAACTCGAGGATTTGGATCGCCACCTTGCGTCCGTTGTCGAGCCGGTCGCGCAGCGCCGCCGCGGTGAGCACGCCACGCGCGTCGGCGCGGCCGAGCGCGGCGGCGATGCCGGCCATCTCGGCCACCGTCTCGCGCAGGAAGAAGTGGTCGTGCGCCACCTCCACCAGCCGTCCGATGCGGGCGAGCCGCTTGAGCGTCGCGCGCAGGCCGGCCTCCGGCAGCGCGAGCGCCTGGGCGAGGTCGCGGGTGCGGGGCGGGCGGAATTTTGCCGCGCCGATCAGCCGGCGCAGCGGCGGCCACAGACGCTCGTCGGCGGGCGACAGCGTTGCGCGATGCGTCGGCAGGCGCAGCCAGGGCCCCTCCTGGGCGATCTCGCCACGCCGGATCGACGTCTCGACCAGCGCGCGGAACGCGGCTGCGGGCAGGCGGGTGCACATGACGCGCAGGCGCTCCGGCTGCAGGCCCGGTGCGTCCGGCGCGGCGGCGTGATGGGCGGCGAGCGCCTGCATGAGGGCGGCGCGCAGCGCGGCGAGGGCGGGCGGCGCGATCGCCACGTCCGCCAGCAGCACGGCCGGCGCCGCCTCCAGCAGCGCGCCCCGCGCGCGCGAGGGGATGTTGCGTGCGCGGGCGAAGGGCCCGAAGGCGACCCAGCGCGGCGGCTGCTCGAGCAGTCCGCGCAGCGCGATTGCCGGTGCGGGGGCGGCCAGCGCCCGCAAGGCGGCGAGCCGGCTCGGTGTGCGGCGGCCGCGACGCGGCGGGAACGGGTCGAGCACCGTGCCCCCGCCGATCGTGCGCACCGCGGCGGCGTCGCGCATCACCAGGCGGTCGCCGGCGAGCGCGGCGATCGGCCGGTCGAGCACGAGCCGCGCCGACGCCGTCCCACCGGGATCGAGGCCCGGCGCCTCGAGCGCCTGGATCCGTGCGGTCACGTGCGCGGCGCCGAGATGCAGGTGTACCGGCGCACCCGGCCGCAGCGCCGGCGCGTCCGGCAGCATCCGCACCAGCGCGTCCAGCGCCGCCGTCGGCGCGTGCAGCGCGGGCTCGACGAGCCAGTCGCCGCGGGCGACCAGGTCTTTTGCCAGACGCGCGGCGGCGATGTTCAGCGCGGCGCGCTCGCCCGCTTGCGCCGCCTCGGCGGGACGGCTGTGGGCATGCAGGCCGCGCACCCGCACCTCGATGCCGGAGGGCGAAAGCGTCAGGTGGTCGCCGGCCGCGATGCGCCCGGCGACCAGCGTGCCGGTCACCACGATCCCGATACCCGCCAGCGTGAAGACGCGGTCGATGCAGAAGCGCGCGCCGGCCTCCGCCCGACGCGGCGCGCGGCCGAGCGCCAGCAGCGCCGCGCGCAGCTTCTCGACGCCGAGGCCGCTCACCGCAGAGACCGGCAGCACCTGCGAACCGGCGAGCGCGCCGCCCGCCAGCAGGTCGCGGATCTGCGCGCTGACCGCCGGCACCCGCCCGGGCGCCAGGTCGGTCTTGCTGATCGCCACGACGCCGCGCGCGACGCCGAGCAGGTCGAGGATGGCGGCGTGCTCGCGGGTTTGCGGCATCACCCCGTCATCGGCGGCGACCACGAGCAACGCTGCGTCGATGCCGGCCGCGCCGGCCAGCATGGTGTGCACGAAGCGCTCGTGCCCGGGCACGTCGACGAAGCCGAGCGGCCCGGCATAGGCGTAGCCGAGATCGATCGTGATGCCGCGCCGCCGCTCCTCGGCCAGCCGGTCGCCGGCAGCGCCGGTGAGCGCCTGGACCAGGCGCGTCTTGCCGTGGTCCACATGGCCGGCGGTGCCGATGATCATGCGGCGAGACTATCGCCCTCGCCGGCCGGCGGCCATTGTGGCGCCACATGGCGGGCCTGGGAGAGCATGACGGCCGTCTTCCCCGAATTCCTGCGCTTCGGCGTGGTCGGCGTGATCGGCTTCGGCGTCGACACCGCGACGGTCTATGCGCTGCGCTCGGCGCTCGGGCTGATCGGCGCCGGCCTGGTCGCCTATCTGGTGGCGGCGACGATGAACTGGGCGCTGAACCGCGCCTGGACGTTCCGCGACCGGCGGCATGCGCGCCTGTACCGGCAATGGGCGGCGTACCTGCTGACGAACTCCGCGGGGTTCGTGCTGAACCGCGGCACCTACACGCTGCTCGTGGCGGGCAGCCCGCTCTGCCGGGGATATCCGGTGCTGGCGGTCGCCGCCGGCTCGATCGCCGGCATGTTCGTCAACTTCGCGCTGTCGCGGCGGCTGGTGTTCCGATAGCGCGATGATCCCCGACCGACGCGCGCTGGGTGTGGCCGCCGCCGGCTTCTGCACCTTCGTCAACCTCTACGCGACGCAATCCATCCTGTCGGTGCTGGCGGAGGCGTTCGGCGTGTCGCGGCCGCGCACCGGCCTGACGGTGACGGCGCCGCTGCTGGCGGTCGCCTGCGTGGCGCCGTTCGTCGGCTCGATCTCCGACCGGCTGGGCCGCAAGTGCCTGATCGTCGGCGCGGCCGGCGCGCTGGTGCTGCCGACGCTGCTCTGCGCGTCGGCAGCGAGCCTCGGCTGGCTGCTGCTGTGGCGCTTCCTGCAGGGACTGCTGATGCCGTTCATCTTCGCCATCACCGTTGCCTACATCGCCGACGAGTGCGAGGGCGGTGCCGCGGTGCGGCTCACCGGCACCTACGCGATCGGCACGATTCTCGGCGGGTTTTTCGGCCGTTTCCTGTCGGGCTACGCGACGCAATGGGCCGGCTGGCGGACCGCCTTCCTGCTGCTCGGCGGCATCACCGCCGGCTTCGCCGCGGCGACCATGATCCTGCTGCCGCCCGAGCGCCGCTTCCGGCCGGAGCGTGGGCTGGCGGCGGCCCTCGGCAGCTTCGCCGAGCACCTCTCCAACCCGCGGCTGATCGCCACGTACATGGTCGGGTTCACCGTGCTGTTCTCGATCGTCGCCACATTCACCTACGTGAACTTCCTGCTGGCGGCCCCGCCGTACGGCCTCGGCCCGGCGCAGCTCGGCGACGTGTTCGTGGTCTATCTGGCGGGCGCGGTGACGACGCCGCTGGCGACCCGCATGGCGGTGCGGGTCGGCCGGCGCGCGGCGCTGATCTTCTCCGCTGGCCTGGCGATCGCCGGCCTGCTGCTGACCCTGCTGCCCTCCTTCGCCGGCATCATGGCGGGCCTCGTGCTGATCATGTGCGGCATGTTCTTCGAGCAGACGCTGGCGATGTCCTACATCGGCGTCGCCGCACGGCGGGCACGGTCCACGGCGGTCGGCCTCTACGTCACCTGCTACTATATCGGCGGCAGCCTCGGCGGCATCCTGCCGGCTCCGGTCTGGCAGCGCAGCGGCTGGACCGGATGCGTGCTGCTGGTACTGCTCGTCCAGCTTGCGTTGACCGGCCTCGCGCTGCGGTTCTGGCGGGAGGGAGCGCCGGCCTGAACGTCCGTTCCGCGCTGAGCGGGTTCAGGGCTTGCGCACGCCCCAGAAGACCGGAAACGGGCTGCTGCCGAGATCGGAGAGGTCGGCGCGGAAGGCGGTGGGCGGAACCAGTTGGCCGAGCGGCACGTACGGCGCCTCCTGCCAGACCGCGAGCTGGATGTCCTGGGCGACCTGCTTCTCCGCGGCAAGATCGGCGGCGGCGAACCAGGCGCTGCGCAGCGCCTCCAGCCGCGGGCTCGTCGGCCAGCCGTACCAGGCCTGCGCGCCATTGCCGAAGATCGGGTAGTGGCCGCCGGGATCGTCGAAGCTCAGCGCCTCGCAGGTTGTGCAGAACGCGCTCCAGCCGCCCTGCTCCGCCGGTTCGCGGCTGGCGCGGCGCTGCACCAGTCCGGCCCACTCGACCGGCACGTATTGCACGTTCAGGCCGAGCGCCGCGAACAGGTCGCGCGTGACCTGGCACAGCGCCTCGATGGCCGGATGGTCGACCGGCGCGAGCAGCACGACGGGCTCGCCGGCGTAGCCGGATTCGCGCACCAGGCGCCGCGCGAGCGCGGGGTCGCGCGGCCCGGTCAGCACGGTGAGGCCCGCGTCGCTGGCCAGCGGCGAGCCCGGCGTGAACACGCCGACGCCGGTGTGATAGCCCTCGGTCGCCTCGCCCATCGCCGCGTGCATGTACTCCTGCTGGTCGATCGCCGGCAGGATCGCCCGGCGCAGCGCGGCGTTGTCGAACGGCGGCTGGATGCAGTTGAAGCGCAGGATGGCAACGACGCCGGCCCGGTCGATCGTGCGCACCGTCACGCCGCGGCTGGCGCGCAGCACCGGCAGCAGGTCGGCGATGGGCGCCTGCCACCAGTCCTGCTCGCCGTCGGCCAGCAGCGAGGCGGTCATGGCGGGATCGGGGAACGCGGTCCATTCGATCCGGTCCATGCGGACGACCTTGCCGCCCGCGGTGAAGCTCGCCGGCTCCTGCCGCGGCTGGTAGCGGACGTTGCGGGCGTAGGCCGCGCGCACGCCGGGGCGGAACTCGTCGGCCAGGAAGGTGAACGGGCCGCTGCCGGTAAAGTCGGTGATCTCGATCTCCGGACTCGTTTGCGCGACACGTTCGGGCATGATGAACAGCACGCTGGCGACCGGCTTGGCCAGCGCGCGCAGCATGCGCGGGAAGGGCCGCAACAGCCGGAACTGGAACTGCGCGTCGTCGAGCACGCCCAGCTCGTCGAGCTGGGCGGCGATCTGCCGGCCGAAGCCGTCGCGCTGCATCCATCGCCGGATGGAGGCCACGCAGTCCACCGCGCGCACCGGCGCGCCATCGTGGAAGGACAGGCCCTCGCGCAGCCGGAAGCGCCAGGTGCGGCCGTCATCGGATACCTCATGGCCGGCGCACATCTGCGGCCGGGGCTGCAGCGCCTCGTCCAGCCCGTACAGCGTGTCCCAGACCAGAAATCCGTGATTGCGGGCGATCGTGGTGGTGGTCCAGATCGGATCGCCCTGCTGCAAGCCGCTTTCCGGAACGAAGCGCAGCGCGCGCGAGGCCGCCGGCTGCGCGATCGCGGGACGCGCCAGGCCGGACGCGGCGAGCGACGCTGCGCCGGCGAGCACGGTTCGCCGCTTCATCCCGCTCATCCGTACTGGCTCCGATCGCCGCACCGCAAGTAAGCTCCCTCGGCAGCTCCGCTTCAACAGCCGGCGAGACCGGCGGGGCCGCGGCTTGCCCCTCGCGGCACCGCTTGCGATGCTCGCCGCGACAGCGAGGAAGCTCCGGACGATGAACGCACCCGTGGATGCGAACGATCTCGCCCTGACCAAATTCGGCATCGGCCAGCCGGTGACGCGCAAGGAGGATCCGGTGCTGCTGCGCGGCGAAGGCCGCTACACCGACGACATCAACCGGCCCGGCCAGGCCTTCGGCGTGATGGTGCGCAGCCGGATGGCGCATGGCAGGCTGCTCGGCCTCGACACCGCGGCGGCGCGGGCGATGCCG
>JAFAYA010000101.1 GCA_019240635.1 Acidisphaera sp.
AGCGCTGCGGGCCGGCCTGTCGGTCGAGGCGATCCACGAATCCTGCAAGTTCGATCCCTGGTTCTTGCGCGAACTCGCCGGCATCGTCGACGCCGAGCGCGTCGTCGCGGCGGACGGCTTGCCGAAGGATGCGACTGGCCTGCGCCGGATGAAGGCGCTGGGCTTTTCCGACCATCGCCTGGCCGAGCTGGCAGGTTGCCAGGAAGCCGATGTCATGGCGCTGCGGGCCCGCCTGGACGTGCAGCCCGTGTACAAGCGCATCGACACCTGCGCCGGCGAGTTCGCCTCCGCCACCCCCTACATGTACTCGACATACGAAGGCAGCTTCGGCAAACCGCTCTGCGAGGCCGATCCCACGAACCGCGAAAAGATCATCATCCTCGGCGGCGGGCCGAACCGCATCGGCCAGGGCATCGAGTTCGACTACTGCTGCGTGCACGCCGCCTACGCGCTGAAGGACGCCGGCTACGAGACCATCATGGTCAACTGCAACCCGGAGACCGTCAGCACCGACTACGACACCTCCGATCGACTCTACTTCGAGCCGCTGACCGCCGAGGACGTGATCGCGCTGGTGCGGCGCGAGCAGCAGGCCGGGCGCGTGCGCGGCTGCATCGTCCAATACGGCGGCCAGACGCCCTTAAAACTGTCGCAAGCGCTGGCGGCGGCGGACATCCCCATCCTCGGCACCTCGGCCGACGCGATCGACGCGGCGGAGGACCGCGAGCGGTTCCAAAAACTGTTGCAGCGTCTGTCGCTGCTGCAGCCGGAGAACGGCACCGCGCGGTCCACCGTCGAGGCGGAAGCGATCGCCGAGCGCATCGGCTATCCCGTGGTCATCCGGCCGAGCTACGTGCTGGGCGGGCGCGCCATGGAGATCGTGCACGACCGCACCTCGCTGCAGCGCTACATGCGCGAGGCGGTCCGGGTGTCCGGCCAGAATCCCGTGCTCATCGACCGCTACCTTGCCGACGCGATCGAGGTCGACGTGGACTGCATCGCCGACGGCGAGCGCGTCTATGTCGCGGGGGTCATGGAGCATATCGAGGAGGCCGGCATCCACTCCGGCGATTCCGCCTGCTCGCTGCCGCCCTACACGCTCTCCCCGGCGATCGTCACCGAGCTGAAGGCGCAGACCGAGGCGATGGCGCGCGCACTCGGCGTGGTCGGCCTGATGAACGTGCAGTACGCGATCAAGCGCGCCCCCGGCGGCGATGCGATCTACGTGCTGGAGGTGAACCCGCGCGCCTCGCGTACCGTGCCGTTCGTCGCGAAAGCTACTGGCGTGGCGGTGGCAAAGCTCGGCGCGCTGGTGATGGCGGGGGAGAAGCTGGAGAAATTCCGGCTGGACGACCAGGCGATCGCGCCGCACGTCGCGGTCAAGGAGGCGGTTTTCCCGTTTGCCCGCTTCCCGCAGGTGGACACCATCCTCGGCCCGGAAATGAAATCGACCGGCGAGGCCATGGGCCTGGACGCCAGCTTCGAACGCGCCTTCGCCAAATCCCAGCTCGGCGCCGGGGTGAAGCTGCCGACCGCCGGGACCGCCTTCCTGTCGGTGCGCGACGCCGACAAGAACGCGCTCGTGCCAATGGCGCGCCGGCTGACGGAAATAGGATTTTCCCTGCTGGCCACCCGCGGCACCGCCGCGCGCATCCGCGAGGCCGGGCTGCCGGTTTCCGTCGTCAACAAGGTGCTCGAGGGCCGGCCGCACTGCGTGGACGCGATCCGCTCCGGCGAGGTGCAGCTCGTCATCAACACCACCACCGGCGGCCAGTCGGTGGCGGACAGTTTTGATATCCGGCGCAGCGCGCTGACCCACGGCGTGCCGCACTACACGACGGCGGCCGGCGCCCGGGCGGCGGTCCACGCCATCGCCGCGCTCAAAGCCGGCACGCTTGAAGTGGCGCCGCTACAGTCCTATTTTCGCGGATCGTTCTGACGCCCGCCGCAGCCGCACCGGCCGCGACGGCCGCGTCCGTGCCCCTTCACCCCGCTGAGGACCGCGAAGTGCCGAAGTTCCCGATGACCGCCCCTGGCCTAAAGCGGTTGGAAGAGGAGCTGCGCCACCTCAAGGCGGAGGAGCGTCCGGCGGCGATCCGCGCTATCGCCGAGGCGCGCACGCACGGCGACCTCAGCGAGAACGCCGAATACCACGCTGCGCGCGAGCGCCAGTCCTTCATCGAGGGCCGGATCGCCGAGCTGGAAGAGATCGTCGCCTCGGTCGAGGTGATCGATCCGTCCACCCTGTCGGGCGACACGGTGAAGTTCGGCGCGACCGTGCAACTCGTCGACGAGGAGACCGAGAAGGAGGCGACGTACCAGATCGTCGGCGTGCACGAGGCCGACATCAAGCTGGGACGGCTCTCCATCTCCTCGCCGCTGGCCAAGGCGCTGATCGGCAAGAAGCCTGGCGACACGGTCTCGGTGCCGGCGCCGAGCGGCGACCGCACGTACGAAATCCTCGGCGTCCGGTTCGCGTAAAAGCCGCGCGATGATCGGCCTGGCGGATGTCGAGGCGGCGGCCGCGCGCATCGCCGGCCGGGTGCTGCGCACACCGGCGATCGCCAGCGACGCCGTATCGCGCGCCACCGGCGCCCAGGTGGTACTGAAGCTGGAAAACCTGCAGGTCACCGGCTCGTTCAAGGAGCGCGGTGCGGCCAATCGCCTCGCGCTGCTCAGCGCGACCGAGCGCGCCGCCGGTGTGATCGCGATGTCGGCCGGCAATCACGCCCAGGCGGTGGCGCGGCACGCCAACCTGCTCGGCATCGCCGCCACCATCGTGATGCCGCGCTTCACGCCGGCGACGAAGATCACCCGCACGGCCGCCTGGGGTGCCGAGGTGGTGCTGCACGGCGACAGCCTGGCGGAGGCGGGGGCGCATGCCCGCGAGCTCGCCGCGGCACGAAAGCTGGTGTTCGTGCATCCCTACGACGATCCGGCGATCATGGCCGGGCAGGGCACGCTGGCGCTGGAACTGCTGGCCGAGGCGCCCGATCTCGACATGCTGGTCGTGCCGGTGGGCGGCGGCGGCATGCTCGCCGGCTGCGCCGCCGCGGCGGCGGCGTTGCGGCCGGGCATCCGCATCTTCGGCGTCGAGGTGGCCGCCTATGCTTCGCTGTCGCAGCGCCTGGCCGGGCAGGAGGTATCGGTCGGCGGCGGCACCATCGCCGAAGGCATCGCCGTCGCCGAGATCGGTGAGACGCCGCTCGCCGTCATCCGCGCGCACGTCGAGGACTGCCTGGTCGTGCCGGAGCGCGTCGTCGAGGAGGCGATCGCGTTGATGGCCGAAGGGGCGAAGCTGGTTGCCGAAGGGGCCGGGGCGGCCGGCGTGGCGGCGCTGCTCGCCTTCCCCGAGATCTTCGCCGGGCAGCGCGTCGGCATTCCCGTGTGCGGCGGCAACATCGACGCGCGCATCTTCGCCAACGTGCTGCTGCGCAACCTGCTGCGCGACGGAAGGCTGCTGCGCCTGCGCCTGGAGATCCCCGACCGCCCGGGCGTGCTCGCCGACATCGCCGGACGCATCGGCGGCACCGGCGGCAACATCATCGACGTGTCGCACCACCGGCTGTTCGCCGCGCCGAGCGTGCAGGCGGCCGAGCTCGAGCTGATCGTCGAGGCGCGCGACACGGCACACGGAACCGCCATCATCACCGCCCTCGAGCAGAGCTACGTGGTCAGCCGGCTGTAAGGGCCCTCACCCGGCTCGCATTGCGAGCCGACCCCTCCCGCTCGTGCGGGAGAGGTCGCGACAGGCCAGCTCAGCGGGGATGGGCGCGCTCCGCGGGCAGGCGCGCGATGAAGCAGGTGTGGCCCTCGCTTCGGTCGATCTCGAGCCCCGCGCCCTCGCCGCGGAGCAGGCCGGTGACGAGGCGCATGCCCAGTCCCCGGCTGCGGGCCGGATCGAAATCCCCGGGCAGATCGCGCCCCCCGTCGCGCACCGTCAGCACGGCGTTGCCGCCCGGCGGTTGGCGGAATGTCACGCTCACCGTGCCGGCGCCGTATTTGAGCGCGTTCGTCACGAGCTCGGTCACCACCAGGCCGAGCGTGGGGATCGCGCCGGCCGGCCAGGTCACCGCCTCGACGCTGACCCGGAGCGGCCGGTCGCCGAGCGTCGAGGCCATGCCGGTGCGCAGGTCTTCCACCAGTCCTTCCAGATACGGGCCGACCTCGACGAAGAGGTCGGAGCCGGTCCGGTACAGCCGGTCGTGGATGGCGGCGATGGTGCGCACCCGTGCCGCACTCTCGAAGAGCTGCTCGCGCGCGTGCTCGTCCTCGCTCGCCCGTCCCTGCAAGGACAGCAGATTGTGGACGAGCTGGAGGCTGTTTTTCACGCGGTGATGCACTTCCAGCAGCAACAGGTCCTTTGCCTCGATGGCCGCGACCCGGTCGCTGATGTCGCGTGAGATCGAGACCAGCTTGCGCGCCGCTGTCTCGGTATCGGCGAGCGGCGAGACCAGCACGTCCCACCATTTCGGCGTGCCTCTGCCGGTCGGGCAGAAGCCGTCGAACCGGCCGATGCCGCCGGCCCGCGCCGCGGCGAGCGCCGCGCGCACTTTTTCGCGCTGATCCTCCGGCCAAAGGTTGACCCAGGGCTGTCCGGCCACTTGCGCGAGATCGTCGATCTCCAGCAGGCAGCGGCCGTTGTCATTGATGCTTTCCAGTCGCCCGTCGGCGTCGAGCACTTTCACGCAGTCGGGGCTCGCCGCCAGCACGCCTTCGATGAACGACTTGCTCTGCCGCAGCTCGTCGAGCCGGCGCTGCTTGGCGATGGCGTTGGCGAGCGTGGCCGCGAGGTTCTCGAGAAAGGCGGTGTCGGCGAGGGTGAACGCATCACGCTCGGTGCTGTCCACCTCCAGCACCCCGTAGTGCTGGCCCGGCGTGCGGACGAGCACGTTGCTGGCGCTCTGCACGCCGTGTTCGATCAGCAGGGTGGGCGTGCGAAACCGCGTATCCGCGGACAGCCGGTTCGACAGAACCGGCTGTCCGGTGTCGAAGGCGTGGCCGGCCGGGCTCGCCGGGCCGCCGCCCAGCCTGGCATACCCGACGACACCGGGGCGCCATCCGACGCCCGCGCGCACGAGGAAGCTGTCCTCCGCCGGCAGGTGCTCCAACAGCTTGGCGAAGGAGCACTCCATGCCCTTCGCGGCGACCCGGCAAGCCTCGTCGAGCACGGGCCGCAGCTCATCGGTCTGCAGGCCGAAATTGGCGAACTCGGCCGCCAGCTGCTGCTGGCGCAGCCGCAGCGTCAGCTCGGCATTGGCGTCCTCGAGTGTGATCGTCGCGGTCACGGCAAGGCGATCCGATATCGCGGTGTGCGGAATGAAATTGCGCCGCAGCGTTCGGGCCCGTCCAGTCGAATCAAAGCCCGATGGTGTCAGATCGGGACGAGAACGTCTGCATCGCGGGGCAGCCATCGGTGCCGGCCTGACCAGAGATCGGGCTGATTGTACGGTTCCGGCCGCAGGCCGCATTCCCGCGCGCCCGCGCCCTCACGGCCCCGGGGTGTCCGGCAGCTCGACCAGCACCTCGCCGTTCTCCACCTTCGTCGCATAGACCGGGATCGGCTTGTCGGCGGGGGCGCACAGCGCGCGCCCGGTGGCGATGTCAAAGCGGGCCTGGTGCAGCGGACACTCGATCTCGCCGCCCTCGACGTAGCCGTCCGACAGCAGCGCGAATTCGTGCGTGCAGATGTTGCCGGTGGCGTGCACCGCGCCGTTCAGCAGGAACAGCGCGACCGACGTGCCGGCCAGCTCCACGCCGAGCGGCTCGTTCTCGGCAAGCTCGTCGAGCCGTGCCGCCTTCATCCAGGCCATCCGCACCCTCCTGCGCATCCGGCCGCCTTGCCGGGCGGCCGGGGCCTGCCCTACCCTGGTCATCCCGGGCATGCAAGGAGGCTGCGTCGATGGACGGTCTCACGCTGGACAGGGCGGCCTCGCTGCTCGAGACGGACCGCCGGCACCTGATTCACCCGCTGCACCATCCCAAGGATCACGAGCAGGCCCGCCTGATCGTCGACGGCGAGGGCGAGATGCTGCGCACCGCCGACGGCAGGCGCTACATCGACAGCCTCTCCGGCCTGTGGAACGTACACGTCGGGCACGGCCGCAAGGAGCTGGCGCAGGCCGCCGCGGCGCAGATGGAGCGGGTGGCCTTCGCCTCCGGCTATGCCGGCTCGACGCACGAGCCGGTGATCCGGCTGGCCGAGCGCCTGGTCGGCCTCGCCTATGACGATATCTCGGCCGTCTACTTCACGACGGCCGGCGCGGAAGCCAACGAATCCGCTTTCAAGATCGCCCGCTTCTTCTGGCAGGTGCAGGGCCGCAAGCCGAAGGTCAAGATCATCTCCCGCCAGCTCGCCTATCACGGCGTGACGATGGCGGCGATGAGCGCCACCGGGCTGGTCGGCTACCACAAGAGCTTCGGCCCGCTGGTGCCGAATTTCCTGCAGGTGGCGCCGCCCTATCCCTATCGCTGGGGCGGCAACGGCGACCCCGGGATCGGCGCCGCCGAGGCGGTCGAGGAGGCGATCGAGCGCGAGGGAGCGGACACCGTGGCCGCGGTGATCGCCGAGCCGGTGATCGGCTCGGGCGGCGTCATCGTGCCGCCCGCCACCTACTTCCCGCGCCTGCGCGAGATCTGCGACCGGCATGACGTGCTGCTGATCGCCGACGAGGTGATCACCGGCTTTGGCCGCACCGGCAGATGGTTTGCGCTCGGCCATTGGGGCGTCGAGCCGGACCTCGTGTCCTTCGCGAAAGGGGTGACGAGCGGCTATTTGCCGCTGGGCGGTGTGATTGCGTCGAAGCAGGTGCATCAGGCAATCGAGAGCGCTCCCGCCGACCGCAGATTCATGCATGCGGCGACCTATTCGGGCCACCCGGTCTGTTGCGCGGTCGGCTTTCGCAATGTCGAGATCATCGAGAGCGAGGGGCTCGTCGAA
>JAFAYA010000046.1 GCA_019240635.1 Acidisphaera sp.
GATCGGCGCGAAACCTTCGTTCCGATACCGCGCCATCCAGCCCGCCAGCGCATCGAGCAGCCGGCGGGCGAAGGCTTCGGGGTCCGGCGCGGGGCCGAGCTCGGCAGTGCAGGCCGCGCCGGGCGGACACGTCGCGAGATTGACGCCGAAACCGATGACCAGCGAACTGGACTCGACCTCGCACAGGATGCCGGCGAGCTTGCGGCCGTCGAGCAGCACGTCGTTCGGCCATTTCAGGCGGAGCGCCGGCACGCCGAGCGCGTCGTGCAGCGCCACGGCCGCGAGCAGCGACCAGTGCGCCGGGCCGGCGGGATGCAGCAGCACCGAGAGATGCAGGTTGCCGCCGAGCGATTGCCAGACGCGCCCGGCGCGGCCGCGGCCCTGGGTCTGCCGGCGCGCCAGGATCGCCAGGCCGGGGGTGGCGCGGCGCATGACTTCGGTGGAGGTCGAGTCGGTTTCTTCGAGCACTTCAAGGAAGAAAGGCGAGGGCTCTGCCCTCGACCCGCTGGGGACCGTCGTCCCCAGACCCCATTTACTTAAGTAAGAGGGTGCAGGGACGACGGTCCCTGCCGGGGTCGAGGGGCGGAGCCCCTCGCCTTTCTTACACATCCTTGGCCAACCGCAACGCATCGAACATGGCAGCGTGGATATTCCGGCTGGCGACCGCATCGCCGATGCGAAACAGCCGGAAGCGTCCCTCGGCATGGCGGACGACCGACTGCGCGCGGCCGGCGAGCAGGGCACCGTACTCCACCTCGCCCAGATTGACCGAGTGCGGCTTCAACGCGTGATAGAGCTCGTCCAGCGGCAGCGTGCCATGCTCGACGACCACCTGGTCGACGCGGCGCTCTTCGCCGCGCGTGCCGTAATCGCTGCCGAGCGTCGCCAGCAGCGCGTTGCCGTCGCGCCGCACGGCGCGCAGCCGGGTGTTGATCGTCACCTTGACGCCGTGGCGCTGGAAGATGCGGGCGTAGGCGGCGTGGTTGAGCCCGCCGACCTCGGGCGCGAACATGCGCTCGGGCGTGACGATCTCCACCTCGGCGCCGCGCCCGGCCAGCATCTCGGCGGCCTGCAGCGCGGGATGGTTGCCGTTGTCGTCGTAGATCAGCACGCGTTCGGCGGCGGCGGACTGGCCGGAGACGACGTCCCAGGTCGAGACGACGAGGTCCTCGCCGGCGTCGAGGATGGCGGTGTTCGGCACGCCGCCGGTGGCGATGAACACCACGTCCGGGTTCTCGCGCGTGACGTCGTCGGCGCCGGCGTAGGTGGCGGTGCGCAGCGCCACGCCGTGCTCGGCCAGCCGTGCAACGCGCCAGTCCACCACGCCGATGATTTCGCGCCGGCGCGGCGAGCGGGCGGCGAGCAGGACCTGGCCGCCGGCGCGCTCGGCCGCCTCGAACACCACGACGTCGTGGCCGCGCTCGGCGCAGACCCGCGCGGCCTCCAGCCCGGCCGGCCCGGCACCAACCACGATGACCTTGCGGCGCGGGGCGGTGGTGCGCGCGACGGTGTGCGGCATGGTGGCTTCGCGGCCAGTGGCGGGGTTGTGGATGCAGAGCGCCTCGTTGCCCTCGTAGATGCGGTCGATGCAGTAGCTGGCGCCGACGCAGGGGCGGATCGCCGCCTCGCGCCCCTCGCGCACCTTGCGCACGATGTGCGGGTCGGCGATCAGCGCCCGCGTCATGCCGACCATGTCGAGCTTGCCGGAGGCGATGGCGTGGCGCGCCGTCGCCACGTCGTTGATGCGCGCGGCGTGGAAGACCGGCACGCCGGTGGCGGCGCGCATCTCGCCGGCGAAGTCGAGATGCGGCGCCGAGCGCATGCCGATGACGGGAATGACGTCGAGCAGTGCCGCGTCGCTGTCGATGTGGCCGCGGATGATGTTGAGGAAATCGACCAGGCCGGAATCGCGCAGCGTGCGCGCGATCGCCACGCCCTCCTCGCGGGTCAGCCCGATCTCCCAGTCCTCGTCGGCGGTCATGCGCACGCCGAGCAGGAAGCCGGGGCCGACGGCGTCGCGCATGGCTTGCAGCACGCGCAGGCTGAAGCGCACGCGGTTGTCGAGGCTGCCGCCGTATTCGTCGTCGCGCTGGTTGGTGGCCGGCGACCAGAACTGGTCGGGCAGATGGCCATAGGCGGTGATCTCCAGCCCGTCGAGCCCCGCCGCCTGCATGCGCTGCGCCGCCGCCGCGTAGTCCGCGACGACGCGGTCGATGTCCCAGCTCTCCATCGCCTTGGGGAAGGCGCGATGCGCCGGCTCGCGCCGCGGGGAGGGCGCCAGGACGGGCAGCCAGTCCGCCTTGTTCCAGGCGGTGCGCCGGCCGAGATGCGTCAGCTGGATCATCACCGCGCTGCCGTGCTCGTGGCATTCGTCCGACAGGCGGCGCATCCACGGCACGATCTCGTCCTTGTAGGCGAGCAGGTTGCCGAACACCGGCGGGCTGTCCGGCGAGACGGTGGCCGAGCCGGCGGTCATGGTCAGCGCGATGCCGCCCTTGGCCTTTTCCACGTGATAGAGCCGGTAGCGATCTTTCGGCATGCCGTCTTCGGAATAGAACGGCTCGTGCGAGGTGCTCATCACCCGGTTGCGCAGGGTGAGGTGCTTCAGCCGGTAGGGCTGCAGCAGCGGATCGTTTTTCCCGATTTCGCTCATGTCAGCAGCGGCGTGCGCGAGAGCAGCTCGGCGCCGCCGGCGGTGATCAGGACCTGCTGCTCGAGCTTGACGCCATCCGGGCCGCCGGTCTCGCCGATATAGCTCTCGACGGAGACCACCATGTTTTCCTCGAACACGCCGTCGAATCCCCAGGCGTTCCAGTCCTGCACATACGCGACGGAGGGATACTCGTCGACGAAGCCGACGCCGTGCACCATCATCATGTAGCGGTTGGCGAGGAAGCGCTCGGGCACCGGCCAGGAGCGCTCGGCGAAGTCGCGGAAGCTCAGGCCCGGGCGCAGCAGCGACGTGTTGAACAGCACCTGCTCCTCGGATTGCGCGAGGAGCGCGCGCTGCCGGTCGGTGGCGGGGCGGTCGGGGCAGATCAGGGTGCGGGAGATGTCGGCGAGGTAGCCGTGCGGGCCGACCATGTCGGTATCGAAGGCGACGATCTCGCCGGCCTCGATGACGCGGTCGCCGCATTCCTGGAACCAGGGATTGGTGCGCGGCCCGGAGACCAGCGCCCGCGCCTCGATCCACTCGCCGCCATGGGCGGTGTTGACGGCATGCAGGATCGCCCAGAGCTGGTTCTCGGTGATGCCCGGCCGCAGCGCCGCGCGCATCCGTTCCACGGCGATGTCGCAGACCTCCATGGAGGCGCGCAGGCAGGCGCGTTCCTCCGGCGACTTGATGCGTCGCGCCTGCTCGATGGCGCCTTGCACGTCGACCAGCGCGAGGCCGAGCGCGTGCAGGCGCAGCGCGCCGGGCGGATCGCAGCGGTCCACGGCGAGGCGGCGGTTGCCGCCGCCATGCGCGGCGACCAGCGAGGCCACCTCCTCGGCCCAGAGCGCCGCCTTCTCCTCGACGCGCGGGCCGGCGAGGAAGGAGATCCACGGCGTGCTGTCGCGCGTCTCGTCCACGGTCGGGGAGCCGGCGGTGACGTGGCGGGTGGCGGCGAATTCGAACAGCACCACCGGGCCGTCGGTGGCGACGAAGGCGTAGCGGCCGGGGGCGTGCATGGTCCAGACGGCCATGTTGCGCGTGCCGGTGGCGTAGCGGATGTTGATCGGGTCGGCGAGCAGCGCGCCGGCGACGTCGAGGCGCTGCAATTCGGCGCGCAGGCGCGACAGCCGCCAATGCCGCATCGCGTCTTCGTCGATGGCGGCGATGCGCGCCAGCAGCTCGCGACCGACCGGTGGCGGCTCGCCCTCGACCGGCGAGGCGGGCCGCTGATCAGGGCGGATGCGGCTAGTGTGCCGGCCCGGAGCGGAAAACTCGTCCTGCATCGATCCCTCCCGGCGCCGCCGGCGATAGGAGAGCCGAGCGCCCCGGGGGTGGCAAGGGAAAATCCATCCGGCATAGTGGCTGCCATGCAGCGCTTCTCCGCCTTTTCGCTCCTGCGCCACGCGCTATCCGGCCACCAGGACTGGGAGGCGCAGTGGCGCTCACCGGAGCGGCCGGCTTCGGCCTACGACGTGGTGATCATCGGCGGCGGCGGGCATGGCCTGGCGACTGCCTATTACCTCGCGAAGGAGCACGGCGTTCGCCGCGTCGCGGTGCTGGAGAAGGGCTGGATCGGCGGCGGCAATACCGGGCGCAACACCACGATCATCCGCTCCAACTACCTGATGGCGGAGAGTGCCGCGCTCTATGAGCACGCGATGCAGCTGTGGGAGGGGCTGTCGCAGGCGCTGAACTACAATGTCATGTATTCGCCGCGCGGCGTCATGATGCTGGCGCATACCGTGCACGATGTGCAGGTGTTTCAGCGCCACGTGCACGCCAACCGCCTCGCCGGGGTGGACAATGAGTGGCTGACGCCGGCGCAGGCCAAGGCGTTCTGCCCACCGCTCGCGATCGGCGGGGAGATGCGCTACCCCGTGCTCGGCGCCGCTCTGCAGCGGCGCGGCGGCACGGCGCGGCACGACGCGGTGGCCTGGGGGTATGCGCGCGGCGCGTCGGCGCTCGGCGTCGACATCGTGCAGAATTGCGAAGTCACCGGCATTGTCCGCGACGGCTCGGGCGCCGTCGCGGCTGTCGAGACCACGCGCGGGCGCGTCGCCACGCGCACGATCGGCGTCGTCGCGGCGGGCAATACCAGCGTGGTGATGGCGATGGCGGGGGTTCGCATGCCGCTGGAGAGCTATCCGCTGCAGGCGCTGGTGTCCGAGCCGGTGAAGCCGGTGTTTCCCTGCGTCGTCATGAGCAACACCATCCACGCCTATGTCAGCCAGTCCGACAAGGGCGAGCTGGTGATCGGCGCCGGCACCGACGCCTATGTCTCGTAGAGGCAGACCGGCGGGCTGCATATCGTGGCGCGTGGGCTGGAGGCGGTCTGCGAGCTGTTTCCGCGGTTCCGGCGGATGCGCA